>NZ_JBEXYF010000058.1:0-20648 GCF_040630775.1 Nocardia sp. NPDC005745 | reverse complement strand
GAGACCGAGCATGCGCCGTTCGCGGCCCGGCTCGCGTTTGCGCGGCCGCCGCGTACGCGACGAAGGAGCAAGCGGTGGTCGCGCAAACGCGAGCCATAAGGGGGCCGCGAACACGCCGCGCCGAAGGCGCGGCCAAACAAACACAGTATTTTGTTGCGCATGGCCCGAACTTTGCTGGTTACCAATGATTTCCCGCCGCGGCCGGGCGGTATCCAGTCGTATCTGCAGGCGTTGGCCGGTGAGCTGCCGCCCGATGACCTGGTCGTCTACGCTCCGCGCTGGCGCGGCGACAGTCACCTGAAGTTCGACGCCAAGCAGAAGTTCCAGGTGATTCGCCATCCCACCACGCTGATGCTGCCGACTCCGCTCGTGCTGCGCCGCGCCGCGCGACTGCTGCGGAGCGAGCAGTGCGACACGGTGTGGTTCGGGGCGGCGGCACCGCTGGCGCTGATGTCGCCAGCGCTGCGTCGCGCGGGCGCCGAACGCATCGTGGCCAGTACGCACGGCCACGAGGTCGGCTGGTCGATGCTGCCCGGAGCCAGGCAGGCGCTGCGGGTGATCGGCGAGCAGACCGACGTCGTCACCTACGTCAGCCGCTATACCCGCCGCCGGTTCGCGTCCGCGTTCGGGGCGAACGCGGCGCTGGAGTATCTGCCGCCCGGGGTGGATACCGAAGTGTTCCGCCCGGATCCGGCGGCGCGTGCCGAGCTGCGCGAGCGTTACGGCTTGGGTGACCGTCCGACCATCCTGTGCCTGTCGCGGCTGGTGCCGCGCAAGGGGCAGGACGCACTGATCCTGGCCATGCGCGATATCCGCGAGCGAGTGCCCGGAGCGGTCCTGGTGATCGCGGGTGGCGGCCCCTTCGAGGACAAGCTGCGCGCCCTCGCGGTCGCCGCGGGCGTCACCGAGGACGTGGTGTTCACCGGCCGCGTCCCGTCCGGCGAGCTGGCCGCGCATCACACGCTGGCGGACGTGTTCGCGATGCCGTGCCGGACCAGGGGCGCCGGCTTGGACGTGGAGGGGCTGGGCATCGTCTATCTGGAGGCTTCGGCGTCCGGCGTCCCGGTGGTGGCGGGCAATTCCGGCGGCGCGCCGGAGACCGTGATCGAGGGCAGGACCGGGCGGGTGGTGGACGGCCGCTCCGTGCAGCAGATCGCCGACGCCCTGGTGGAGATCCTGTCCGATCGGGACGCGGCCGCGCGGATGGGCGTGGCGGGCCGGGCGTTCGTCGAGCAGCAATGGCGCTGGGACACTCTGGGCGCGCGCCTGCGACAGCTGCTGCGGTGATCCGCGTCGCATCTACTACGCTCAGCGGAGTGAGCAGTATCCAGGTCGCAGATCAGACCTTCGTCGCCGCATCGGGGGCCGCCGTGGCCGACGTGCTGGACGGTCCGAACCAGTGGCGCCGCTGGTGGCCGGACCTGGACTTGGAGGTCCGGGAGAACCGGGGTGAGAAGGGTATCCGCTGGTCGGTGTCCGGGGCACTGACCGGGACCATGGAGGTGTGGCTGGAGCCCTCGCTCGACGGGGTGATCCTGCACTACTTCCTGCACGCCGAACCGCAGCCCGCGCTGCCGGTGGGCAAACTCGCCGCCGCCATCCGGGCACGCCGGGTCGCGGGTAAGAACATGTCGTTCGAAGTGAAGTCCCGGCTGGAGTCGGGTCGCCCGGCCGGCGTCGCTCCCGCGGCCCTGTCTTGATCTACCAGCACCGACGCTGAAAGGAATCGCTGTCCGCATGGCCGACAGGACCCAGAGATCAATCGTCATCGAGGCCCCGTCGCAGCAGGTGATGTCCGTCATCGCCGATCTGGAGTCCTACCCGGAGTGGGTATCGGCGGCGAAGTCGGTGGAGGTGCTGGAGACGGGACCGGACGGCTTGGCCGAGACCGCCCGGTTCGTGCTGGACGCCGGGGTGGTCAAGGACACCTACGTCCTGTCCTACGACTGGCGCGCCGACCGTAAGGCGGTCAGCTGGCGGCTGCTCAGCGGTGAGTTGCAGAAGGCCCAGAACGGCACCTACGAGTTGATCGATCGGCCGGACGGCGGCACCGAGGTGGTCTACACGCTGACCGTCGATCTGAACATCCCGATGATCGGCATGTTCAAGCGCAAGGCCGAGAAAGTGATCACCGACACCGCGCTGAAGGAACTGAAGAAACGGGTCGAAGGCTGACCGCGCACAAGACCCGGGTCGAACTGTTCATCGGCAAGGGTGGGGTGGGCAAGACCACGCTCGCGTGTGCCACCGCCATGGCCGAGGCCAGATCGGGCCGTCGCGTGCTGATCGCCTCGCTCGATCAGGCGCATTCGCTGGGCGACGCGCTCGGCTTCCGTTTCCCGCACGATCCCGGCACCGTCACCGGCGTCGCCACCGTGCTGCCGGGCCTGGACGTGATCGAGATCGATTCGCTCGCGCTGCTCGAGGACCGGTTCCGCGATGTGGTGCGGTTGATCTCCACCGGCCGCGGGCACGAGCACGGTTTCGATCTCGCCGCGCTGGATCCGGCGGAGCTGACCGGATTGCCCGGCGTGCAGGAACTGCTGATGCTGGTGGAGATCACCCAGTTCGCCGCCGAGGACGACTGGGATCTGATCGTCGTCGACTGCCCGCCATCGGCGGACATGCTGCGCCTGGTCACCGCGCCCGCCACCCTGCTCGGTTACCTGGAACGGATGTGGCCGCCACACGCCCGGACGATGAGCGCCATCGGCACCGACCTGCGCCGCGCCGTGCTCGCGGCCACGGTCGAACGGATCGTCAAAGCGGTCACCGAGGTTCGCGATCTGCTCACCGACCACCGGCGCACCGGGGCGCGGCTGATCACCGTCGCCGAGCGGGTGGCGGTGGCCGAATCGGAGCGGGTGCGTTCCGCCGCGGCGCTGCTGGGCCTGCGATTGGACGCCGTGGTGGTGAACAAGGTGCTGCCCGATCTCGCGCCGCCCGCCGAACCGAGTTCGGCCGAACATCCGGCGGTGCACTGGTATTCGAACCGGCGCGGTGAGCAATCGGACGTCATCGCCGATTTGCGGCGCAAGATGCCGGGTATCCCCGTGGTGATCGCGCAGCACACCGGCGCCGAGCCGATCGGGCTGAACTCGCTGGCCGCGCTGTCGTACGCGATGGACTCGGCGGGCGACACCGGTGACGCTGCGCTTATGCTGAGCGACAATCAGACGGAGGTCGACGCGAGTTCCGGCGAACCGCTGGTTCTGCGGGAATCCGGCACCGGATTGCAGTCGGTGTACGCGTTGCGCATGCACCTGCCGGTGGTCGACGCCGCCACGTTGCGCCTTGGCCGAGTGGAGGACGATTTGATCGTGGGAGCGGACGGTGTCCGGCGGCGGGTGCGCCTGGCGCCGGTATTGCGGCGGTGCACGGTCGACGGCGCCGAGCTCGATGACGGGTATCTGGTGGTCCGCTTCCGGCCCGATCCGCGGGTGTGGGCGCAGGCATCCGAAAGTCACGACCATGACCGGTGATCCGCACCCGTCCGAGGGACACCAGGCAGGCGGCCACGGCGCGCCGGACGGCATCAGCGAATTCGCCGAGGAGTTGAAGCTGCTGGCCGAAGCGGTGCTGGAACGGGTCGAGCCGGTGCTGCGGCGCGCCGCCGACGGCCAGGCCGAGTGGGCAGGTTGCAGCTGGTGCCCGGTGTGCGCGGCCGCGGCGCTCGTGCGCGGGGAGCACCACGACGTGCTGGCCGCCGTCGCCGATCACGGCACCGCGATCGTCACCGTGCTGCGCGAAGCGCTGGCAGGGGTGCCGGTCGAGCCGGTCATGCCCACCGACGCCGACCCGGAAACCGGTGCGCCGCACCGGCACGGTCCGGGCGAGGACGGCGATGGCCCCCGTTACGTCGACATTCCCGTGACGATCAAGGTATGACGCACCAGATGGCCGGTACACGACCGCTGACCGTCGGAATAGACGTCGGCGGCACCAACATTCGGGCGTCGGTGATCGACGACAGCGGCGAGGTGCTCGACACGGTCCAGGCGCCGACGCCGCATTCCGCCCGCGCGCTGGAGGACGCGCTGGACCGGGCCGTGCGCGACCTGTCCGGCCGGCATTCCATCGGCGCGGTCGGTTTGGCGGTCGCCGGGTTCATCAACGGTGATCGCTCCACCGTGCGGTTCGCCCCGCACCTGCCCTGGCAGGACGCGCCGGTCGCCCAGCGACTCACCGAACGGCTGGAGTTGCCGGTGATCCTGGAACACGACGCCAACGCGGCGATGTGGGCCGAGTACCGGTTCGGCGCCGCGGCGGGCGGGCACAACGTGGTGCTCATCGCGATCGGCACCGGCATCGGCGCCGCCTTGTTGATCGACGGCCAGTTGTACCGGGGCACGCACGGCGTCGCGCCGGAACTCGGTCATCTGCAAGTCGTTCCGCAAGGGCGGCCCTGTCCGTGCGGCAAGCACGGCTGCTGGGAGCGCTATTGCAGCGGAACCGCGCTGGCCGAGACCGCGATCGAGATGCTGGCCAGCGATACGGTGCACTCCGTGCTCGCCAGGGACGTGGCGCGCGATCCCGGCTCGCTGACCGGGCGGCGGGTCGCGGGCGCCGCGCAGGACGGCGATCCGCTCGCGGCGCGGGTGATGGCCGACTTCGCGCGCTGGCTCGGCCTCGGGCTGGCGTTCGTCAGCGACATCTTCGATCCCGACCTGGTGGTCATCGCGGGCGGGGTCAGCAGTTCGGCGCCGCTGTTCCTGGACGAGGCGCGTGAGGAGTACGCGCGCACGATCACCGGTGCGGGGCACCGGCCGCTGGCCCGCATCCGGACCACTCAGCTGGGCGAGGCGGCGGGCATGATCGGCGCCGCCGATCTCGCCAGGGCCGCCCTGCCCTCCGGCGCGGGCAAAGCGGCCCGCATCGCGCGGACCGGCCGTTGACACCGCAGGCCACGAGGATCGTGGTCCGGCGCGACACGCCGATGCGCGCCATCGGTCGGCGTCGGCGCCGAAGTGTGGTGAGATTCGCCGCTGCGGTTGGATGTGATCTTGTACCAGCGGTAAAGTCGGCATTTGAAGCAGGTGCCCGCAACTATCCCGGTCCCGGGGGAAGGACGTCATGTTCTACTGGCTGCTGAAGTTCGTGCTGCTGGGACCGTTCATTCATCTCTACAACCGGCCCACGGTCGAGGGTGTGGAGAACATTCCGGCGGACGGGCCGGCCATCATGGCGGGTAACCATCTCTCCTTCGCCGACTGGCTGTTCGCTCCGTTGCTGAGTCCGCGGCGGATCAACTATCTCGCCAAGGCCGAGTACTTCACCACCCCGGGCATCAAGGGCCGGTTCCAGAAGTTCTTCTTCAGCGCCTCGGGTCAGTACCCGATCGACCGCAGCGGAGCGGACGCCGCCGAGGACGCGCTGATCGCCGCCCGCAAGCTGCTCGACGAGGGCCGTCTGGTCGGCCTCTACCCGGAGGGCACCCGCTCCCCCGACGGCCGGCTGTACAAGGGCAAGACCGGCTTGGCCCGCTTGGCGCTGGAGACCGGCGTCCCCGTCATCCCGGTCGCCGTCATCGGCACCGACGAGGTCAGCCCGCCCGGACCGTTCCGCTGGCGCCGCAGGAAGGTGACGGTCAAGTTCGGCAGGCCCATCGACTTCTCCCGCTACGAAGGCATGGGCGGCAACCGATTCGTCGAACGCGCCGTCACCGATGAGGTCATGTACGAGCTCATGCAGCTCACCGGCCAGGAATACGTCGACGTCTACGCCCACAGCCTGAAGAAGGGCATCCCCAGCGGCAGCCGCCCCGATGCCGTGCCCGTCCGCATCCCGGACACCGCCGCCGGCTGATCCCGGCACGGACGTCTGCCCCGAGACTGTTCGGTCTCGGGGCTTTCTGCATTCCGGGCACCGGGCGGACACGCTACGCGAGCAGAAATGCGACGACGGGGAACACGATCGCCGTGAACGCGGCGAATACCACAGCACCGACTTTGCCTTTGGGAATCGAGTTCAACCGGGTGGCCGCGAAACCATAGATTCCGAGGAAGACGAAGATCAGGCCCCAGGAGACCAGAGCCCGACTGGCGATCTCTCCCGATCGCCCAGCGAATATCAAGGCCAGAGTGACAATTGTCGACCCCGATGCGGCGCCCATCGCCAGAAACGCCGCTCCTGCGGGGCTGTTCATGACCATCGGCGCACGACCGACCGGGACAACTTCCTGCGGGTCCGTGTGATGAACACCTTCACGTCGGCACAACATGTCGAAAACCCTTGCGGGGTTGACCCACTCGCCGACCTGGGACCGCACCTGAGCGAGGGCGTGCACGGCCTGTGCGGTCGCGTACGAGGTGATGAACCCTTCACGCGACGTGCGGAATCCACCGCGATCCCGATGGATCGGTGACAACTGCTGATAGTCGAGCAGCTCGATGAACGCCCTGCGGAAGGTCGGGTGGAAGATCCAACGGTCATCCGAACTTGCCAGCGCCGCTACCGACAGCTGCAACGTAGCGTGATGCCAGGTCTGTGCCACGTCGCCGCGGCGTATCTGTTCTTCCTCGAGCCTGCCGAGGCCGGCGTCCAGGGCGCTGAGCACTCTTTCGGTCGCCAACTCATGGGCTCGGCGCACCCGGGTGCCACCGAGCCCCGCGATCTCCGGTACCGCCAGCAGACTCGCGATCTGCGCCGCCGCGTAGTTCGGGTCGACCCGTGGGTCTTCGGCGAGCATCGCGGACACCAGAAAAGTGGTGCCGCGCAACGCGGCACGCGCAGCCTCGTCGTCGGACGCGGACAGCTCCACCAGTGCCCGGATCGCCGCGGTCGTAGCCGTCACCGAGATCGCGGAGACACCGTCGGCCAGCGACCAACCACCTGTGTCGGCGTCTTGTGCGGCGAGTAACGCATTACGGCAGGCCACCAGATCGGCGTCTGCGGCGGCCACGCCGAAGCATCGCAGGGCACGCAGCCGCCACGACGCGTCTACGGGCGCATGGAACTCCCACTCGCCGCGAGTGCTGTGGCGGACCACGTCGCGCCGCACCAGTGCCAGTACCGCTGTTGCGTCCGGCACAGGCCGGTTCACACGGGACAACGCGCACACGACCTCGGCGGTGTCCTGCGGATTGGGTGGCACGTCGGTCGACCACCCCCAGCCCGCATACCCGTCGTCGTGCTGGACCAGATTCCTGCCGAACCAGTCGGCAGCCAGACCGATGCGGTCGTCGACGTATGACACAGTGCCCCCTCGCGAACGGTGAAAATCATTGCCCTCGAGGGTCTTACGGCTCACCCGTCCGGACGTCGACCGTCAATATATCCGCTCTCGGCATCCAGCAGAACCGCTACGACGACGAGAGTCCCACCCACAGCCGTCGGCAGCGAGAGCTGCGATGTGTCAAGTGCCGCGACCACGATCGAAGCCACGACCGCCTCGTTCACACCGAGCGCACCAGCGATCGGCGGGCTGAGACGCCGCATCGCTCGCCAGTACAGCGCGAATCCCGGACCCAGCAAAGTCGCTCCGAGGCCCAGCTCGGCCGGCATTCGTGCCCAGTCCCAAGTGGTCATCGTCAGGAAGGGCGCGGTGAGCACGCCCGCGACGGCCAATTGCAGCCCGGCGGAGACTATGGGATCGCGGTCCTGAGACTCTCGGGCCACCAGCACGATCAACGCGGTCACCGCGGCCGCGCTACCAAGTGCCAAACCGCAACCGATCAGTGCATTGCCACCACCGATCTCCGCCCGAGGCCGCGCGGCGACCAAAACGATGGCGGAAGTCAGCAGGAGCAACTCGACCCCGATCCGGAAATTCATGGCGCGCTCCCCGGTGACCACGGCCAGGAGCAGCAGCATAATCGGAGAGGCCAGGTGCAACGCGACGACCACGGGTACAGGGCCGATGGTCAAGGCAGCGACGTACAGGGAAATGTTCAAAGCCTCGAGCACACCCAGTTGGATATAGATTCGCGGGTGCGAGGCCAGCTCGAGGCCTGGCCGCCGACCGGTGACCGCGGCGATTACCAGCAGGGGAATCGCAGCGCCCATCGCCACCATCGGCCCCGCTCCGTTCGACCCCAGCAAGGCGAGCCCGGCGCTGAACAACCCCCACAGACTGGTCCCTGCGACGAGTAACGCCACCGATGATGCCGACCCTCCAGCCGACTGTCCCATACCCACCCCCTTCTGGAGTCAGGGCGCTCGGGTGCCTCATGACTCCGGATTGCAGCGACGTCGAATGCCGGAATGTGCTGCGCCATCGAGTATTCCAAGTTAGGTCACGCTACGGTGGCCGGACTTACGGGAGGCAACCCGCAGTGTGTGCGGTGAGGTTGCCCACAATGCAAGCAAACGCCAAGGTTTTCTTCGGCAGCGGTGAGGAGACTGCGGAGCATGTTCAAGAAGTTGCTGGCGGTGGCCGGGGTCGGTGGGGCCGAGGTGGAGACCGAGTTGTTCACGCCGGGTGTGCAGCCCGGGGGCACGGTCGAGGGTGTGATCCGGTTGCGGGGCGGGACGGTCGCGCAGGAAATCGCACAGGTGGCGGTCGAGTTCGTGACCAGGGCCGAGCAGGAGTACGAGGATCACGAAGGCCTGCGCGATATCGCGTTCGGCCGTACCGGGGTGCACGGGCCGTTGCACCTGCCCGTGGGTGCGGTGCCGGAGTTCCGCTTCGCGGCCCGCGCGCCGATGGAAACGCCGATCACGTTCTACAACGGCAGGCACCTTCCTGGCACGGTGGTGTCGCTGCGCACGGTCGTGGAGATCCACGGCGCGGTGGACGCCGCCGACACCGATCCGATCGGCGTCGGCGCTTTGCCCGCCCAGCACGTGCTGCTGGAGGCGGTGGAGCGCTTGGGATTCCACCTGCGCAGCGCGGACGTGGAATCGGGACGGGTGCACAACACACCTCAGACGCTGCCGTTCTACCAGGAGATCGAGTTCGCCGGTTCGCCGCATTACACGCGCCTGAACCAGCTCGAGGTGACTTTCGTCCCGACCGAGACCGGCATGAGTGTGGTCCTGGAGGCGGACAAGCGCGGCGGATGGATCTCCGAGGGCCGCGATGTCTTCGACGCGCTCTGGGTGGACTACCAGCACCTGGGCGGCGTCGACTGGGCGGGCGAGCTGCACCACCGGCTGGAGCGCCTCGCGCACTGAGGTCCCGTCGCTTGTTGGCCGCACGGACCCGACGAGTTCATGTGACGTTGACGTAATTGCGCCAGAGTTTCCTCATGAACGGCTCGGCCTCAGGACCATCCCGGCGCACCGTCTTACGCGCCTGCGCACTCGGACTCGTGGCTGCCCCTGCGCTGGCGGCCTGCTCGCCGGGCAACGGCCCGGCGCTGGTCCGGCAGCGGCCGGTGCCTACCCACGGCGTGGCGGTGGGTGACCCGCGCCCCGACGGCGCGCTGATCTGGGCACGCGCCGATCGCCCCGCCACGTTGCTCGTGGAAACCGCCGCGACGGAATCGTTCACCGATCCCATGCGCTTCACCGGGCCGCTGCTCACCCCGGATTCCGACGGCACCGGCCGGGTGCGGGTCAACGGCCTGCCCGCGGGACAGCAGGTGCACTACCGGGTGACGCTGCGTGGCGAGGACGGCGCCACCTCCGAACCGGTCACCGGTGTCTTCCGCACCGCGCCCACCGCCGCGGCGGACATCCGGCTGCACTGGTCCGGCGACGTCGCGGGTCAGGGCTACGGCATCAACCCGGAACTCGGCGGCATGCGGATCTTCGCCGCGATGGCCGCCCGCGACCCGCATCTGTTCCTGCACTCCGGCGACTCCATCTACGCCGACGGACCGTTGAAGGAATCGGTCACGCTGCCCGACGGCCGGGTCTGGCGCAATCTGGTGAGCGAGGCGAAAAGCGCTGTCGCGCAGACCTTGGATCAGTTCCGCGGCAACTACGCCTACAACCTGACCGACGAGAACTACCGCCGGTTCAACAGTTCGGTCGCCCAGGTGGTGCAGTGGGACGACCACGAGACGGTGAACAACTGGTACCCCGGCGGACTCGTCGCCGAATCCAAGGGCTACACCGAACGCGCCATGGACACACTCGCCACGCGCTCCTGGCAAGCCTTCCACGAGTGGATGCCGCTGGAACCGAGAGAAGCGGTGGACGGCCGCCTGTATCGGAAGATCGCCTACGGTCCACTGCTGGACGTCTTCGTGCTCGACATGCGCGCGAACAAGGACGCCAACGACGTCAACAACGGGCCGAACGGCCGCATCATCGGTCCGGCGCAGACGAAATGGCTGATCGACGGTCTGCGCGAATCCACCGCCACCTGGAAGATCATCGCCAACGACCTGCCGCTCGGCGTGATCGTCCCGGACGGCGAACAGAAAAACACCACCGCCTACGAAGGTCCCGCCAACGGCGATCCCGGTGCGCCGTCGGGCCGGGAACGCGAGATCGCCCAGGTGCTGTCGTCGATCCGGGCGAACAAGGTGGCGAACGTCGCCTGGCTCACCGCCGACGTGCACTACACGGCCGCCCACCGCTATTCGCCCGAGCGCGCGGTCTTCACCGACTTCGACGAGTTCTGGGAGTTCGTCTCCGGTCCGCTCAACGCGGGCGCGTTCGGCCCGAATCAGCTGGACGGCACGTTCGGCCCTGAGGCGGTCTACGTCCACGCGCCACCGGTGCAGAACAGCTCGCCGCTGGACGCCTTCCAGCATTTCGGCGAGGTCCGCATCGACGGAAAGTCGAGGGAATTGACCGTCGACCTGTGCGATGCCGCCGGATCCGTCCTGTTCAGCAAGAGCCTTGCGCCCGCGTCGCGGTGACTCCCGGATTCGGGGAAGCGGGGCGGGCCGCGCTGTGGTTAGCTTTTGGGCCATGAGCACGCCGCAAACTGTCTCCAACGCCGAGGAATACCTCCCTCGCGACACCGCCGATGTCGTACGCACGGTGCGGGATTCACGCGGACGAACGGAACGGCTGATGGTACGCGGCGGCGAACTGCTGGACGAGGGGCTCACGCTGCCCGCCCAGCCGACCGTGGTGTCGCTGCGCCGGATGAACCAGGTGCTGGACATCAACCTGGGCAGGCGCACCGTCCGGGTGCAGGCGGGCGCCAAATTGTCCGACATCGACCGCAGGCTCGGCGCCCACGGCCTCGGCCTGCCGATCGTCGGCGACCACCGCGACATCACCGCGGGCGGCTTCGCCTCGGTCGGCGGCGTCAGCGCGGCCTCGCACAAGCACGGCCTGTTCATCGACCAGATCGTCGATCTGGAGTACGTGGACACCGATGGGCGCATCGGCACCTGCGGGCGCACCCATCACACCGAGCGATTCCAGCGCATCCTCGGCGCGGGCGGTCGCGCGGGCATCATCACCGCGCTCACTCTGGACGCCATCGAGATCGACAAGGAGCGCACCTGGCTGACCACCGACGCCGACCGGTTCCTCGACTTCGATTCCTTCGTCGAGCACGCCTACGCCGAGATCACCCGGCCCGGCAACGCCGAGCTGCAGGTCGGCCGCTGGGTCGACACCGCGCCGCTGAAGGTGGCGCGTCCGGTCGGCACCGGCCACGTGCAACTGGGCACCGTGCGCTTCGGGCAGTGGTCGAGCCTGTACCCCACCGCGCCCACCCGGGGACTGCGTGCCCGGCGCGAGGTCGGGTCGCGGGCACGGAAATCGCTGGGCGCCATCGCCTCGGCCGCGCCCGGCAAGGCGGGTATGCCGGTGCGCAACGCGGCCGCGGGCGCGGTGCTGTTCGCGCCGAAAGTCCAGACCCTGCGCGATGCCGAGTATCTGGCCGATACAGCGCTCAGTTCGTCCGAGCGTGGCCCCGCCTACCGGGTGGGCGTTTTCGCGCCCCTGTCGAGCTATGCGTCGGTGTTCTACCGCCTGCACGACCTGTTCTCGGGCCATCGGGAACGCACCGGCTGCTTCACCGTCATCTCGGCGATGACCTACGGCGTGCGCTCGCGCTACCTGCGCGCGGAATCCGCCGCGCGCGGCCTGCCCCCGGAAGACCACGGCCTGATCACCTTCACCTGCCGCCTGCGCCCTGCCGCCCTGCCCTCGGAGCTGCTGCGCGACATCGTCTCCGGCATCGAGGAGATCTGCCGCTCGGAGAACGCGCTGCGGTACGAAGCGGAGTAGATCGCGTGCGCCCGGCCACGGCGCCCGCGGCACGCGAGCTCGTGGAATCACCTCGCTGCTGACCGCACCGGGGCGAAGACACTGCTGAACGGCTGAAAAAGCCTGGCAGAGCAGTGAAGCGTATCGCGGGATCGACGCTCTCGAAGCGGCTCGAGGTGTCTCCCACGGCGCCCGGCATGCCCCGGCGCGCGGAGGCGGATCGGCGTCCGGCGAGCGGATTCCCGGAAACACCCCCGAAGAAAGCCACTCTGCGACATAGTTGTAGACGCTCGCGTACCCCACTCATACGCGGGCGTACCTTATTTCGTGTTGCTGAATTGGATTCGAAACTTCATGAGGACGAGCGCATTTCCCGCGACGGCACGCGGCGTCGCCATCGCAGCCCTGATCGCGGCAACTACGAGCGGATTCCCCGGCGCGGCCTCCGCCGACACCGTGCCCGGTGCGAATTCTCCAGCGGTGATCACCGTGAACACCACAGCCGACGGCGTCGCGGCCGATCCGTACAGCGGGCTTTGCCGTACCGTCGCCGGCGCCTGCACACTGCGCGCGGCAGTGCAGACCGCCAACGCCCGGCCCGGGAGCACAATCGTGGTGCCCGAAGGACGGTACATCTTGACGATCCGTCCCGACCCACAGAAGGTGCAAGGCCGCAACCCGGATGCCACCACCGGAGACCTGAACCTCACCGCGGCGACGACCCTGCGTGGCGCGGGCCGCGATCAGACGGTGCTGGATGCCGAGGGTATCGACCGGGTCCTCAGTGTCTCCGCGCCGGTGACGTTGACGGGATTGACCGTGACCGGCGGAGTCACCGCTCAACACGAGATCCCGTACTACGACACCGGCGGCGGCGGAATCTCCAATTCGTCGAACCTCGTACTCGAGGATGTCGTGGTCCGGGGTAACAGCGCCGGGTACGGCGGCGGGATCTTCAACGTGCCGGGCTCGGACCTGCAAACCAGAAATACGATCATCACCGGCAACGCGTCCGGCGAGGCGGGCGGCGTGCGATGCGATAACACCTGCACCTTCACCGACTCCAGGATCTCCGACAACCGCGTAGTCGATCCCGGAGTGTGGTACCGCCCGGGTGGCTTCGCCGGACGCGGCGGCGGTGTAGATGTCCGAGGCCGGGGTGTGGTGACCTTCGATCGGACGACGGTCAGCGGAAACAGTGCCTCGGACGCCGGTGGCGGCATCAACGTGGCGCCCGCCTATCTCGATACCCTCCCACGCCAGGTGACGGATGCGCTCGATGTTCCGGTGGGCATCGTGAAAGTGCGGAATTCCATCATCATGGGAAATACCTCCGGCATCGCTTCGTCCAACTGCGCGAAGGCGTTCGCGAGGATTGTCTCCGAAGGCGGCAACACCAGCGACGACGCTTCCTGCGACCTCACCGGGCCTGGCGACACAGTCGTGCCCTAGTCGGCCGACGTCGCCAGACCGAGCAGCGCGCGGTGGATGTACAGCACGGTGTCCTCGAGTGCGAGCAAGTCACCTCCCGCCCGCAGGGTTCGGCGGACGGCCTCGTTGACCGCGTCGGTCACCGCCAGATACGCGTCATCCGGCACCGGTGGATCGACGGGGCCTGCCGCCTCACGCCATGATCGGATGAATCCGGCGAACCAGCGTTGACATCGTTCGAACGACTCGATCGCGCGCGACCCGGCCCCGGCGGTTTCCAGATAGAACGCGCGGGCGAACGACGGTTCGTCACGCAAGAGAGTGAGATACTCGCGGATTCCGAGCCGTAGAGCCTCGAGCGGCTCGACCGGTCCCGCGAACACCTGCCGCATCACGCGCTCGAGGTGCTCGATCATCAGATCCCGGCCGGTGTCGGCCGCGGCGAGGAAACACGCTTCCTTGTCCGAGAAGTGCTGGTAGAACGTGCGGCGCGAAACCTTCGCCGCGGCAGCGATATCCGCGATTGTCGCGGTGGGATAGCCGCGATCCGCGACGACAACCGTCACCCCGTACAACAGCCGCTGCCGCTGGGACCCGGTCACCAGATCACGAGCCAGACCGTGCGGCCCGTGCGGCAACTCCGTCAGGGTCGGCTCCAGCAACTTCTTACGTCCCACCCGGACTTTCATATCAGGCGCGGTTCCGTCGGGGATGAGCCGGTTCGACCGAACAGGCACAGGCGGACGCGAAGCGGCCCCACCGGTTTTCCGATGGGGCCGCTTCGGCGGGTTCTCAGGTCAGTGCTTCTCCGGGCCGAGGTAGTACTCGAACACCAGACCGGCGGCGGCGGCGAGCACGCAGACGACGCCGATGCCGATCAGCCAGAACTGGAAGAACGCCAAGCCGAGGGCGGTCACCGAACCGGCGGCGGCCAAGGTGATCGGCCAGAAGCTGCCGGGTGAGAAGAAGCCCAGGTCGCCGGCGCCGTCCACGATCTCGGCGTCCTCGTAGTCCTCTGGGCGCAGGTCGAGACGACGGGCGACGAACCGGAAGTAGGTGCCGATGATCAGCGACAGTCCCGCGGTCAGCACGGTGGCCGTGGTACCCGCCCACTCGACGCCGGTGCGCGACTGGCCGGTGAAGAAGCCGTAGACCACCGCCACGATGATGAAGAACACCGTGAGCAGTTCGAAAATCCGCGCTTCGATCTTCATGTCAGATCAAATCCTCACTTGCTCTCGGCCGAGGCCGCGCTCTTGGTGTCGCGCCTGGTGTTGAACGGCGTGGTGGACGTGGCGACGGGGGATTCACCGATGGCCTCCAGCGCCTCGGCGTTGGTCTTGCCCGCCTGGCGCGCGTCCAGGTACTTGGTGAACTTCTCCGGCGTGACCGCGCGGACCTCGAAGTTCATCATCGAGTGGAAGGTGCCGCACATCTCGGCGCAGCGGCCGACGAACGCGCCCTCCTTCTCGATCTTGGTGATCTGGAAGACGTTGTCGGAGTTGTTTTCCTTCGGGTTGGGCATCACGTCGCGCTTGAACAGGAACTCCGGCACCCAGAAGGCGTGGATCACGTCGGCGGCGGCGAGCTGGAACTCGATGACCTTGCCGGTCGGCAGCACCAGCACCGGGATCTCGTTGCTCGAGCCGATCGTCTCGACCTTGTCGTAGTGCAGGTAGGACAGGATGTCGTTCTCCGGCTTGCCGTGCACCGGGCCCGGCTGCGGGTGGCCGTCCTTGGTCCGCTCCTCGTACTGCTCGAGCTGCTCCTGGTTCACCGTCTCACGCGCGGTGTCGATGCCGTCGAACTTGTAGCCGTCCTTGAAGTCGACCTCGCGGTAACCGAACTTCCAGTTCCACTGGAAGGCGGTCACATCGACCGTGACATCGGGGTCGGCCACCTTCTCGTGCACGTAGTTCTGCACGACCACGGTGAAGTAGAACAGCACGGCGATGATGACGAACGGGATCGCCGTGTAGGTCAGCTCCAGCGGCACGTTGTAGCCGGTCTGGCGCGGGAACTCCGGGGAGTCCGCCTTCTTGCGGTGGAACGCGACGGTCCAGAAGGTCAGGCCCCAGACCAGCACGCCCATCGCCAGCGCGGCGATGACCGACCAGGTCCACAGTTCCCGCATCCGGGTGGCCTGCGGCGTGATACCCGACGGCCAGCCGAACCGCAGCCAAACATTGTCGATCGAGCAGCCCGAGACGAGCAGCGCGGTGATCCCCAAGGACACCGCCAGCCCGGCCCGCCGAAGGATGCGGCCCTGCCGACCCCGGGCGGGTCGTGCCCCGATCTCTTCGCTCGCCTTGTGCGCCACGCTCACGCCTTCCTGGTCGCCACACATTCCGACAGTGCATCGTTCAGGGCTGCGATAGGCCCCGACGATACGTCCTAAGCTCGTTCAGGACGCCCTCCGGGCCAGCGCGTTGCGCGCGGGTCGCCTGAGAGAGACCTGAGTACTACGCAGCGTAGACCAAACGCACCCCCGGTTCGTCGTCGGGTCGGCTTCGGCACCTCACCGAGCGCGCACCGATCACCGTCACCAGCGATTCCGTCCAGGACGTGGTGCGCACGACGCGCGGATCCCGTGGGTGCGGCATACTCGGACACTAGATTTCGCCCCTTTGCGCCCCATCCGGTGCGCGCGTATCCCGACTGTGAGAAATGAGGTTGCCGACGCCGTGTGTGGACTGCTCGGATTCCTGGCATCTGACGAGGCGGCACCTGGCACGGTGGAGCAGGTCTACGAAGCCTTGCACTGTGTGCGTCACCGCGGCCCGGACGAGCGCGGCACCTGGCACGACGACCAGGTGATCTTCGGCTTCAACCGCCTGTCGATCATCGACATCGAGCACTCGCACCAGCCGCTGCGCTGGGGCCCGCCCGAGCAGCCCGACCGCTACGCGCTCACCTTCAACGGCGAGATCTACAACTACCTGGAGCTGCGCGCCGAACTCGCCGAGGCGCACGCCGCCGAGTTCCCGGACGGGAAGATGTTCCACACCGAAGGCGACAGCGAGGCCATCGTCGCGGCGTTCCACTACTGGGGCCCCGAGGCGGTGCGGCGGCTGCGCGGCATGTTCGCCTTCGCGATCTGGGACACCGAGACCAAGGACCTGTTCCTCGCGCGCGACCCGTTCGGCATCAAGCCGCTGTTCCTGGCCACCGGGCCGGGCGGCACCGCGTTCGGGAGCGAGAAGAAGAGCCTGCTGGAACTGCTGCCCGCGCTGGAGCTGAGCGACGCGCTGGACCCGCGGGCGCTGGAGCACTACACCGTGCTCCAGTACGTGCCGGAACCGGAGACGCTGCACAAGGACGTGCGCAGGCTGGAATCCGGCAGCTACGCCACCGTGCGGCCCGGTGCGGCTCCGGTCGTCACCCGGTATTTCACCCCGAAGTTCCCGGTGCGCCCGTTCACCCCCGGCTCGGCGACGGCGCGCTACCGGGAGATCGCCGCGGCGCTCGAGGACTCCGTCGCCAAGCACATGCGCGCCGACGTGACGGTCGGCTCGTTCCTGTCCGGCGGCATCGACTCCACCGCGGTCGCCGCGCTGGCCATGCGGCACAACCCGAAGCTGATCACGTTCACCACCGGGTTCGAGCGGGAGGGCTACTCGGAGGTGGACGTCGCCGCCGAGAGCGCCGAGGCGATCGGCGCGCGCCACGTGGTGAAGGTGGTCTCTCCGGCCGAGTTCGCCCAGGCGATCCCCGAGATCGTCTGGTACCTCGACGACCCGGTGGCCGATCCGGCGCTGGTCCCGCTGTATTTCGTCGCCAAGGAGGCGCGCAAGCACGTCAAGGTGGTGCTCTCCGGTGAGGGCGCCGACGAGCTGTTCGGCGGATACACCATCTACCGCGAGCCGCTGTCGTTGCGGCCTTTCGAGAAGCTGCCCCGCGGCCTGCGCAGGCTGGCGGGCAAGCTGTCGGAGCGGATCCCGGAAGGCACCAGGGGCAAGAGCCTGCTGCACCGCGGCTCGCTCACCCTGGAGGAGCGCTACTACGGCAACGCGCGCAGCTTCAGCGACGCCCAGCTGCGCGCCGTGTTGCGCGAGTTCCGGCCGGAGTGGACCCATCAGGACGTCACCGCGCCGCTGTACGCCCAGTCGCGCGGCTGGGACCCGGTGGCCCGGATGCAGCACCTCGACCTGTTCACCTGGCTGCGCGGCGACATCCTGGTCAAGGCCGACAAGATGACCATGGCGAACTCGCTGGAACTGCGCGTGCCGTTCCTGGACACCGAGGTGCTGAAGGCGGCCGAGGGGCTGCCGTTCGATCAGAAGATCACCAAGGAGACCACGAAGTACGCGCTGCGCCAGGCGCTGGAGGGCATCGTGCCCCCGCACGTGCTGCATCGCGCCAAGCTCGGCTTCCCGGTCCCGCTGCGGCACTGGCTGCGCGGCACCGAACTCTACGACTGGGCACAGCAGCAGATCGCCGAGTCGCAGACCGGCCACCTGCTGAACAAGGCCGCGATCAGCGAGATGCTGGTCGCGCACCGGGCCGGAACCGCCGATCACAGCCGCAGGCTGTGGACCTTGCTGGTGTTCATGGTGTGGCACGGCATCTTCGTCGAGGACCGGATCAAGCCCGAGATCCAGGAACCCGCGTACCCCGTTTCGCTGTAGCGCGCGAACATGCGAAAGGCGCGCACCCGGCCGGGTGCGCGCCTTTCGTCGTGACGATCAGAGCAGGGTCTTGATGTCCGCGGCGGACTCCGGGCCGTAGGCCTGCGTGAGGCGCTCCAGCGCGGACTCCTTGCTCAGCGTCCACTCCTGGGTGCCCATGGTCTCCAGGACGAGCACGGCGATCAGCGAGCCGAGCTGCGCGGACCGCTCCAGGCTCAGCCCGGCGGTGTGCGCGGTGAGGAAGCCTGCGCGGAAGGCATCGCCGACACCGGTCGGCTCGACCTTCTCGACCTCGGGCACGACGCCGACGGTCACCTCGGTGCCGTCGCGGTCGACGATCCGCACGCCTTCCGCACCCAGGGTGGTGACGCGGACGCCGACCTTCTGGGCGACCTCTTCCTCGCTCAGACCGGTCTTCTGCAGCAGCAGCGCCCACTCGTACTTGTTCGTGAAGAGGTACGCGGCGCCATCGATGAGCTGCACGGACTGGTCGCCGTCCAGCCTGGCCAGCTGCTGGGAGGGATCGGCGGCGAACGGGATGCCGAGTTCCCGGCACTCGGCCGTGTGCCGCAGCATCGCCTCGGGGTCGTTGGCGCCGATCAGGACGAGATCGAGGTCCCTGGTCTCGGCGAGTTCGGCGATGGAGATGTCGCGGGCCTCGCTCATCGCACCGGGGTAGAACGACGCGATCTGGGCCATGTCGTCGTCGGTGGTGCAGACGAAACGCGCGGTGTGGGCACGCTCGGAGACCAGCACGGTGGAGCAGTCGACGCCGTGCTTCTCCAGCCAGGCTCGATACTCGCCGAAGTCGGCGCCGACGGCACCGACGAGCAAGGGGGCGCGATTGAGCAGGCCCATGGCGTAGGCGATGTTGCCACCGACGCCTCCGCGACGGATCTGCAGATCATCGACGAGGAAGCTCAGCGACACGTGGTCGAGCTGATCGGCCAGCAGTACGTCGGCGAACCGTCCGGGGAAGCGCATGAGGTGGTCGGTCGCAATGGACGCGGAAACGGCTATGGACACGTGGCTGGGCCCTTCAACTGTAGGCGGCAGGCGGTCAAGACCGGGACGACAAAGGTCCCGGTCTCACCGTAGCGGATCCGCCGCACCGATCCGGGCGCAGCCGCGCACCTACATGTCCGGACGGGACAACCGATTTCGCGAGCCCACGTCACCCGACTCGCATGGCCCGAAGGCCCGGAGCGGCGGCCGGCCTCAGTTGAAGGAGTCGCCGCAGGCGCAGGAGCCGGTGGCGTTCGGGTTGTCGATGGTGAAGCCCTGCTTCTCGATGGTGTCGACGAAGTCGATCGAGGCGCCCTGCACGTACGGCGCGCTCATCCGGTCGACGGCCAGCGTGACGCCCGCGAAGTCGACGGTGAGGTCGCCGTCGAGCGAGCGGTCGTCAAAGAACAGCTGGTAGCGCAGGCCGGCACAACCACCCGGCTGCACCGCGATCCGCAGCGCCAGGTCGTCGCGTCCCTCCTGGTCCAGCAGTGCCTTCGCCTTCGCGGCGGCGGCGTCGGTCAGAGTCACACCGTGGGTGGCGGTCTCGTTCTGCACAGTCATGAACTCTCCTCGAGGAACCTGTGGTCTACCCGAACAGCGCACGGGGTCGTGTCGGTCAACACCACTCGGCCGGCTGCTATTCCTCCATCTTGCCACCACCCGATCCGCGGTGACACGCAACCTGCGTGACACCGCACACTCCGGGCGAATCGGACCGCATTTCTCGCCGCGCTACCCATCGAATAGCCTGGTCTGTGTGAAGTTCTTCCGTCGCGGCGAGTCCAGCAGCACCGACGCGACCGCCGAATCGACGGTGGTCACGGACGGTGGCTCGGCCGCGGGCACCACCCGCGCGGCGGCCACGGCCACCGCGGGCAAGGGCCGCCCCACCCCGAAACGCCGTGACGCACAAGGCAAGCGCCGTGGCCCGATAGCGCCCGCTCCGCTCACCGCGAAGGAGGCCCGCGCCCGCCGCAAGGCCGCGCGGGGCACCAGGGCGGAACGCAAGGCCGCGTCCGCCAGACGGCGCGAGGCCGCCGCGGATCGACGGGAACGCATGCTCGCGGGCGAGGACAAATACCTGCCGCCCCGCGACCAGGGCCCGGTCCGGGCGTTCGTGCGCGACATCGTCGACGCCCGGCGCAACCTGGTCGGCCTGTTCATGCCGATGGCGCTGGTGCTGATCCTGTCGATGTTCGTCGCGCCCGCGCTGCAGACCATCGTCACCCTGGCCATGCTGGTGATGATGCTGTTCATGGGCGTCGAGGGCGTGCTGCTCGGCCGGGTGGTGAACAACCGGGTCAGGGAGCGTTTCCCGGAGACCACCGACGGTGGGTACCGGCTGGGCTGGTATGCATTCGTCCGCGCCTCACAGATCCGCAAGATGCGCGCCCCCAAGCCGCGCGTCAGCCCCGGCGACGCTGAAGTCAGCCCGAATCGCTGCCGCGCGCGGTCGATCAGCAGCAGCGCCGCGATCTCGCGCACCCGCCGCTTCACCGGGGCCAGGCCGATCAGTTC
>NZ_JBEXYF010000057.1:0-22197 GCF_040630775.1 Nocardia sp. NPDC005745 | reverse complement strand
TTCCCTCCGCCCGTGCTCGGCGACAGATCTACGATTACCGCAGCGTCTCCTGGATCCGATGCGCATCTGTCGGGGAACACACTCGCAGCGACTGAAGCGGCGAATGCGTTCCCGATGCGAACCCCGCAAGAAATGTGGAATTGCGCGTGGGCTCGCTTCTATGACACAACGATCGACGCCTGCGCCACCAGCGGGACGAACGATGCACTCTGCATTAATGCCCAGTTGCCTCAAATGAAGTCGACGCGTCCAGAGGCGGCCGCAGCCTGTTGCAGACCCGCCGCTGTTCCCCTCAGTCCCCAACAGCGGCCAACCCCGCCCGCGCAACGACTTCTGAAGACGTACCCCAACAGGTGCGGGCACGTCCGGGCCGCCGCTGGGGTTCACCTCGCCGGTGATCTCGCACTGCATGTCCCGGCGGAGATGTGTGTTCATCGAGGCCGGTGCTCGCACCGGCAGAACCATGGCCTGGGCGATTCCCCGCCATGATGTCCGCGTGCTGGCCACGTCCAACCGGCCAGACCTCTACCGCCACACCGTCCTGGGCCGCCGCCAGCACGGCCGAGAATGGCTGCTGGATCCTCAAGGGGTCACCGGCAGCGTGCAGGTCGGGTTCTGGGTGAACCTGCTGCGGCAGGTCACGACGTTGGCGGCCGCCCGCAAGCTCGCCTCGTTCTTCGTCTCGGCATCCAAAGAGAAAGACGCCCGGGTCGACAGCTATTTCGATGGCGGCGCGCAAGACCCTGCTGGCGTGCTATCTGCTGGCCGCGGCCTGCGCCGGTGGCGACTTGCTGCATGTCGCCGAATGGCTCGGCCACGACCAGGACACCACCCCGGCGCTGATCCTGAGAAAGATGCGCAAGCTGCGCCCCGCGCAACGAATCCTGGAATATCAAGCGCTGCACTCGCGGCAGCGTGACGGCCTGTTCGACATGGCCCGCCGATTCTTGAACGTCCTGTCCGATGAGGTGTATGCGCAGATGGTGTGCCCACCGATCCGGCGCAGGATCACCGTCCACGAACGCGGCGACAACGACATCGACATCGGGCTCAACGTCCACAGTCCCCGGCATGATCTGCCCGAATTCGACCCCCGTTTCGTCGGCCACATCGACCCCCACTTGCGGGTCATCCTCGACGCCGCCAACGGGCCACTGCACCGCTGCACACCCGAGCATCACACCGACAGTCCCGGACTGTCGTTCACCGACGTACCGCTGGACTGGTTCGCTCCAGTGGGATCCGTCGCCGCGGTCGAGGACGCCGGATTCGTGCCAGATTTCCGTATTCTCAATGACTTCCGCATTCTCTGACCACCTTCGCGCCCCCTGCCGCGACTGGAGGGCGGTGTCGGCCGTCTGCTGCATCGCAGTTCCGCTGATCGTTCGGATGCGGTCGGTCTGTGAAGTAACGCCCCGCTTCGACCCCCGATAGACTTCACGACCCAGGCGGCGACGGAAATGGCACCGCGGGGCGCGGTGAGGGGGCTCGGCGTGTCTTTCGACGACTTATTGGAAGAGATGCAGCAGCGCGTCACCGGTTATCTGCGCTCCGGCCGAATCGACATGGTGGTGGGGGAGTCGGCGATGGCCGAAGCCGCCGCGCTCTGGGATGCCGCGCAACCAACCGACCCTGATTCTGCACTGCCTCAAGATCTTCGGCGTCTGGCAGCGGCGCGCCACATCCTGTGCTGGCTGTATCTTTCACGCTTCCACGCGATCACTCCGGATGCGGCTGGCCAGTCTGAATTGGCGCGCGCCATCGTCGTGGTGGAGCCACTCGCCGGCGATGATGCGGCGATACCGGAACCGCTGCGGGTGTACCTCGGCTCGACTGCTGCGGCCGATGATCAAGCTGATCTCGCCGATGATCTACAGCAATACGCGGAAACCGTGCCTGAGCTGATCGTTCTCGACGCCGCGATCATCCTCTACACAGCTGCTCTACCAGGCATTTCCGTAGACGACCTCAACTGGGCACGGACGCTGTCCAATTGTGGAGTCACCTACCGGATGCGCTACGAGCGCGACGGGGTGTCCGCTGATCTGGAGCAGGCGATCGTGCTGGGGGAGCGGGCAGTCTCGGCGGCGCCGCCAGACCATCCCCATCGACCGGCAATGGTATCCAACCTCGGTCTCGCCTACCAGGTGCGCTACGAGCGAGGCGGAGCGAAAGCTGACCTGGACCGGGCGGTCGAACTCGGCGAGCAGGCAGTCGCCACCGTCGGCGCAGGCGACCCCGAGCGGGGGGCGATGCTGTCGAATCTCGCCACCGCTTACCGCATGCGATTCGGTAGTCGGGGGACGCCAGCCGATCTAGACCGGTCCATCGAGCTGAGCGAACAAGCAATCACGCAGATGGCGCCCGATTACCCCCGGCGGGCGGCCCTGCTGTTCAACATCGGCGTCTCATTGCGGTTGCGGTTCCAGCGGCGAGGGCTTTTGGCGGATCTCGACCGGGCGATGGAGCTGATCGGGCAGGCGGTCACCGCTACGTCTTCCGACGATCCCGAGCGGGCAGGGATGCTGTCCAGCCTCGCCAACGCCCACTATCTGCGTTTCGAGCGTCGAGGTGAGCCGGCCGATTTGGACGCGGCGATCGAGATGGGCCAGCAGGCGATCGCCGCGACAACTCCTGGTCACCACTACCGCGCAGGTATGGTGACGGCCCTCGCCAATGCCTACCATCGCAGATTCATGCTGGCGGGCGCGCTCGATGACGAGCAACATGCGGTCGAGTTGGGTGAGCAGGCGGTCGCGGCCGCGCCCGTCGGCAGTCCCGGCCGGGCGATGTGGCTGTCGAATTTGGGCAATACCTATCACGCTCGTTACCAGCGCAGTGGGGTGCTGGCCGATTTGGATCGGGCGGTGGAGTTGGGTGAGCAAGCGGTCACCGCCACACCCCTCGACAGCCCTGACCGTGCGATGTATCTGTCCAATCTCAGCACTACGTACCTGACGCGTTACCAGCGCAGTGGGGTGTTGGCCGATGTGGATCGGGCGGTGGAGTTGGGTGAGCAAGCGGTCACCGCCACACCCCTCGACAGCCCTGACCGTGCGATGCGTCTCTATACCCTCGGTAACGCCTACCACACGCGTTATGAACGAGGTCGGGCACAGGCGGATGTGGAGGGGGCGATCGAGATCATCGGGCAGGCTGTGGCGAGTACGCCCTGCGACCATCCCAACCGGGCGCTCTACCTGTCCGGCTTGAGCAACGCCTACCTGCGCCGCTACCAGCCGGGTGGAGCGCTTGACGACATAGACCGCGCGATCGACCTCGGCGCGCAGGCGATCAGCGCCACGCCCGCTGATCAGCCCTATCTGGCCACACTGCTGTCCAACCTCGGCTCGATTTATCGCGAGCGGGTGCACGGGGGTGGGCAGGGCGCTGACTGCACAACTTTGTTCGCCCTTGCCGATCAGGTCGCCGCGGCGGTGACCTCTCCGCCGTTCGACCGGGTTCGGGCAGGGTTGGCGATGGGGTGGCTGGCGCTGGCGGTGCACGAGCACTCTCTCGCTGTCAGGCTGCTCGACGAAGCAGTCGCTCTGGTGCCGTTGGTCGCGCCGCGGGAATCGGGGTGGGAAGACCAGGAACACCGTCTCGGCGAACTCAGGGGACTGGTCGTGCAATCCGTGGTCGCTCATTGCGCGATCAACGATCCCGTCGGGGCGATGGAAACCGCCGAACTGGGCCGGGGAGTGCTGTTGGCTGCCCAACTGGACGCCCGCGCCGACCTCACAGACCTCGCCCACGCCCACCCCGAACTGGCCACACGACTGCGGCGACTACGTGACCAGCTCAACACCCCACACACGGCCGACACCCAACCCGGCGGTGCGCCCCCAGAGCAGACGCACAACCGGATCGAGGACCGCAAACGCAGGTGGGCAGAGCACGACGAGCTGCTGACCGAGATCCGTCGACAACCAGGCTTCGACAGGTTCCTACGACCGCCGCGACTGACGGACCTGCAACCTGCCCTGAGAGACGGCGCTGTCGTCCTTGTCAACGTCGACCAACGCCGCAGCGACGCCATCATCCTCACCGACCACGGTGATCCGGTACATATCCGGTTGCCGGACTTGGCATTCGACGACTTCCTCTCCCATGGCTTGGCGCTGCTGGACAGCACACACGACACAGGTCTCGCGGCAGTCCTGCGCCGGCAGCGTGTGATACCCGAGATCCTCGGCTGGCTGTGGGACACCATCGTGCACCCGATCCTGCAGGCCGCACCGCTGCAAGCAGGCAAGCAGGAACTGTTGCCGCGGATATGGTGGCTGCCCACCGGCCTGCTGGGCTTGTTCCCTCTCCACGCCGCCGGCCACCCCGGCCGGCCCGGTGCCCTCGACACCATCATCTCCTCCTACACGCCCACCCTTCGTGCGCTGGCACACGCCCACGCACGGCCACCGGCCACCATCCGTCGCCAACTGACCGTCGCCTTGCAGCACACACCAGGGCTACCGGATCTGCCGGGTACCGTCGCTGAAGCCACCGACCTGCACGCCCGCCACCCCGATATCCCGCTTCTGCTCGACGACGCGGCCACCACCGACGCCGTCCTGGCCGCCCTCCCGAAGGCCACCTGGGCGCATTTCGCCTGCCACGCCAGTGTCGATTTCACTACCTCTTCCCGCAGTGGCCTGGCCCTGCACGACGCGACGTTGTCGCTGCCGCAGATCAGCCGCCTCGACCTCACCCACGCCGAACTGGCCTACCTGTCGGCCTGCTCCACTGCCCACCGAGGGATCTGGCGCGCCGACGAATCCCTGCATCCGGCATCGGCCTTCCAACTGGCCGGGTTCCGCCACGTCATCGCGAGCCTGTGGCCGCTGACAGATCGCATCGCCGCGGCCGCCGCCACCAGCTTCTACCAGCACCTGCCCGCCACACCCACCGCCGACCACGCCGCGATCGCGCTGCACCACACCACCCGAGAGCTGCGCACCCGATACCCTGATCGCCCCGATCTGTGGGCAGCACTCATCCACAGTGGCCCCTAACTCAGCGTGAAGCTTAATGATCCGAGCACGGTGGCGTCGAAAGCACCCAGCCACGGTCGTGGTCGGACGAACACAGAATCCACTTCATAGCGGTCCACAGCGACGGCTTCCACGGCAGGGACGCGGCCTTCCATCCAGGTCGGCAGATCCGAGGATCGGCAGTTGCGGTCGGCTGGATGAGGTCAGCGTCCTTTGCGGATGATTCTGGTGAGATCTCGGCCTTCGTCGGGGGTGAGCGGGCCGGTGCGGTCGGCTTCGGCGACGCCGAGGGCCGTGGCGAGGTCGCGGCCGTGGAGGTCGAGGGCGGCTTCGGACAGGGTGGTCAGGTCGGCGACGGCCGCGCGAGCGCGAACCCATCCGGTGACACCGATTCCGACGCCGATGACTGCGGCGGGCCACCACAGGGTGGACAGCAGCAGGTAGGGCCATGCCCAGGTGCCGGTGGCCGTTGCCGCGACGAAAGCGGCGTTGGCGGCGGTGATCTCGGTGCGTGTGGTCTCGGGCAGCACCAGCCACAGCCGAGACCAGGCGAAGGTCAGGTCGAGCCCGTATCGATCGACGGCGATCGATTCCAGGGCGTGGATGCGGTCTCCCATCCAGGTCGCACGCCCAGGTGTGGTCAAGGCGAGGTCGTTGATTCGCGCTGCGGCGATGTCGATCTGGTGTTGCTGTTCGGGGGTGCGTGCATGGTGCGGATAGTTCTGTTGCAGTGTGTGTCGCCGGTCGACTCGGGCGTGCCAGCGTCGGCGACGGCTGTCGACTCGTCGGCGTTGCAACGGGGCCAGCGGGCGGGGCCACGTCCCCAGCCACACTGTGCGCGTTGCCCCCGCGGCCGCCTGCACCGTCAACCCGACGCCGGCGGCGGCCAGCAGCACTGCGACCATCGCCACGGCCTGGCTGCCGGGAGACTGGCGGCCGATCCAGGCACTGACCTCAGCGATGAACGCACGCGACCGGGTGTAGTCGAGTGCGTGCCGATGTCCCAGTCGCACCCCGATTCCGGCGGTCGCGAGGAAAACGGCGCCGGGAATGACCAGCAGAGTGACCCATCGTTCGGCGAGTTTCTTGGCCAGTTCCTGGAAGAAGGTGCCCACCGGTACCTACTGTCGCCGCATCAAGGTGCCGGTGAGGTTGCATCGTGGCACCGGCCCGGCCGGCACAGTCGTGGTGACGTGATCGCAGGCGCGGTCGGGGCAGCCGAATGATTCTTCGTCCGCACGTCCCGGACCGAACCCGGGCAAACTCGTCGAGATCATCTGCCTGGTCTCTTCCCGGGTGGCGCCCATCAGTTCAGCAAGCAGAGCCTCGATAGGTCGTCGTGCGCGGGCTTCGGTCTCGATCCGTGCCAGTAGCTGCTGGCGCGCCTCGGGCCAGCGGGCGCATTCGGCTCGCAGAGCGTGCAGCCCGCTGCACAGCCCGGTCAGTGCTGCTCGTTCGGCGTCTTCCATTCGAATCCCTTCCCCCCGCAACACATGCCTCCCGCGGCGGGTCGCTGCGGGGATGGCGTGAGGCGGTCTCCGTCACGCCGCACTAAGACATGGTTCCACCGAATACCCGCCCACGGAAAAGATCGGGCGTGTTGTCACGATGATCGCCGGTGTCCGTGTCGTTCGATCAGTCGCCACTACGAATCGGTCGGTGGATCAGCGGCCACCGTCGAGGTGCCGCAATCACGGTGCCTGCGGCAGCTGAGGTCGAAAACGGTTTCGCTGTCTGCCGGACGCCGGCCGGTAATCCGACCATGCCGCCGTCGGGAACACCATTTGCCGTCAACGCCCCAGTTCATCGGTCGGCGCCGAAATCGTCGGCTCGCTTGTCGTGCCGAGGTGGGTGACGTCGGCCGGTTCCGGCGCACGGGGGCTCGAGCGGCGATGAGCCTGTTCGCTGTCGCGCTCGGCTGGAGACAGGGTCGCGCGTCGGCGCTGTTCGGCACGCAGTGCGTCGAGTTGGCGTTGCCAGTGACCGTCGTCGCCAGCGTGGGTCTCGGTAACCGCAGTGGCCTGCGGCGGTGAGAACCTCCCGGGGTGGGTGAGCACTTCGTCCCACTGCTCGGATGGGCCCGCGATGAGTTCGGCGTCGCGGTGGGCGTCCTGTGCTGCGCGGCGCGATGCGGCGACCGCTGTGATCAGCTGCTGTTTGGTCTGTCTGAGCGCGGCGAGAGTGGATTCGAGGTGGTGGGTGTCGCTGGTGGCGGAGACGAGTTGCGTGCGGGTGGCTGCGATCTGCCGGCCGATGCTGTGCAGTTGCTTGCTCAGGTCCGCGGCGGTGTCTGCCGCAGAGCGCGCGTCGGTGATCGCGTCGGCCGCAGCGATACCCTGCGACCGGGCAGCGCCGGGATCGGTGATCGGCGGCGACGCCGGAAGGGTTTCCGCGGCCTTCATGCTGGCGGCCAACGCGATCCGGCGGCGGGTCTGTTCGATGCGGTCGCTCAGTTCCGCATCCGGCAGCTCGCGCACCGGGTCGGTTGCCTCGGCACGGGCCTGGTCGGCTTGGGTTCTGAGTCCGTGCTCGAGCACCCAGGTTCGGATGCGGTGGCGGTGGGCGAGCGCGACGCGGCGCCAGTCCCGATGCAGGAACGCCAACGCTTCCGGTGCCGGCCGGGTCGCGGCGACATACGCGCAGCGTGCCTCGATGTACCGATCCGCGTCGTGGGCGGGAATCCCGGGCCCGCCTTCGACGCGGCAATCACCGCAGAGCCCGTCATCGCGTTCGGTGTCGCCGGTGACGGGATCGAAGGCGGGCCGGTCAGCGAGAGGGCGTTCGAATCCGCACCCCACGCACGGCAGATCGCGCAGCGGCTCCAGCAGCGCCTGCAAGTGCTCCTCGCGACTCGGATCGTGCTCGCGGCGACGGGCACGGCTGGTTCTGAAGTCGTCGAGCCGGTCGGGTTCGTCGCGCCAGTGCATCCTCCTTCTCCCGACCGGGCTGTCGCTGTCGACGAGCCGGGCCGAGCTGTCGGGCAGGTGTTCGTCGTGGCGGGTGCGGTCGTCGGGGTTGGGTTGGATGAGGTGGTCGATGTCGCCGGTGGTGTAGTCGAAAACGACGTCGGGCTCGCCGTGTTGCTGGGCGGCGGGTACTCGGCGGGTGGGATCGACCCACCGGCGGCTGTCGCGGGGCGCGCGGTCACGGCGGTAGGCCGGTTGGCGGGTCTCGTTGTCACGGTGGAAGATGCCGGGGTCGGTGTCGGGGATACAGGCGCGGATCAGTTCGGCGCGGTCGGGAAACCGTGTGGCGGCGTGCTCGAGGCGGGCGCGGGCGACAGGGAAGGCGTAGCGGCGCAGGGTTTCCTCGACTCGTTGGAGGGTGTCGCGTTCCAGCGGGCTGGCGGCGTCGGTGAGCCGGGCGATGGCGTCGGCCGCGGACGCGACCTGGCCGGTCTTGATCAGGTTCGCGGCCTCGCGGATCTGACCGGCCAGCGGCACACGGTCGGGAGACGCCGTAACCGGTGGGGGACTGTCTGGTAGACGCGCGGCGGTGGGGTCGGTCGCTGGCCGGGGTGGTGGGTTGTTGTCCATGGTGGCCTCCGGGGACAGGGACAGGGTTTCGGCGGTGTGGTCGGGGACCGGGGGATGTCGGGTTCTGTGGCGGGGTGCTCGTCGAGGTCGGGCGGTTCGGTGGGCGGTGGCGGGTCGGGGTAGGTGGGGACGGCGCGGGTGAGGGCGTCGATGCGCCAGGCCAGGGCGGTGGCGAACTGGTCGGGGCGCAACCTGTCGTGGTGGTCGGTGCGGCCGCCGACGAGTAGTTCGCTGGCGACTTCGAGCAGTTCGCGGGGTGTCCAGCCGGATTCGGCGGCGCGGTCGATGGCGGCGACGACCCTCGGCCATGCCGGGTCGGCCAGCACCCGGTCGGCGTCCTGGGCGCCGAGTACCGCCCGCAGTTGCGGTGTCCACGCCGGCGCGAGGGGCACTTCTGCGTGCGGGGTGTCCAGGGCGCTGGGGCCGAAGGTGATGCGTGACCAGAGCACGGCGGCGGGCATCTCGGCGGGCAGCGGGCGGATCGCGGCGGCGGTGGCCAGCAGGGCGGGGACGTCGATGCCGGCGCGGTCGGCGGTGTCGAGCCGTTCGGCGAGGATCGGCCAGAACGGGTCGTCGGTGATGCCGACGGCGATGCGTTTGGCGGCCGGCGACCATTTGTTGACCGCGAGGTTGGCATCGCCGATCGCGTCGTTTGTGCGGGCGGTGAGTAGTTCGTAGTGGTGGCGTTCGGCGGCGACGAACCGGGACGGGCCGGCGGGGCGGCGGTCGAGGTCATCGACATGCGAAGCGGCCCGCCACACCGCGAGGTCGCCCAGAAGACTCGGGTCGGTGCCGAGGAGCGGTCGTGCCCACAGCGGTGCGCTCGCGGGTGTGAACGCGGCAGCCGCAGCGCGGATCTGGTCTGCCAGCTCGGTGATGATGCGGGCGCGGGCGACCAGGAACGCCCCGACATCCGGGTCGGTGCGCAACGACTCCGGGATGCCGGGAAGCCACGGCAGCGGCCCGGGAGGGGCTGAGTGCGCGTCGGAGGTGTCCAGTCGCCAGTCCAGCACCGCGGCGACATCCCCAGCGGAGCCGAGTTCGCGGGGCTTTGATCGCGGCGGCGAGTTCGGCGATGGGGTCGCGGCCGGCCAGCAGCAGCCGAGCCAGATGCTGGCGCAACACGCTATATCCGCGGCTGCGGATCAGGCCTGGCCACAACCTGTTGGCTTCGCGGTCGATGCGCGCCAACACTGACGTGCCGAGGATGTGGTCGATGGCGACGGGCAGGGCGTCGAGGTAGATGTCGGTGGCGCGCCCGAGCCGCCGCCACGGGTCCAGCGCGTCGCGTAGTTCGGTGTGGGCGGATGTGTCGGTGTTGGCGCGACCGAGGATGCGGGTCAGGTGCTCGAGGCCGGTGCGGGGCAGGACCGCTTCTTCGGTCCAAAAGGAGGGTTCGTCGCCGTCGACGGTGGTGGTGAGATACAGGTGGTTGCCCGCGCGGCCGCGAGTGACCGCGACATACAGCTGGGGGCGGGTCTCGTGGCCGGTCAGTGCGGTGTGGCAGGTGTCGGCGGTGATGCCCTGGGCGGAGCCGATGGTGGCGGCGTACCCCAGCCGCACATGGGCGGCGACATAGTCGCCGGGCAACCGCACCCGCGCGCCGAGCTGGCGGTGTCCGAGCAACTGGACCACGCTCAGCGACCCGTCGGCATGGACGTCGGTGACGATCCACCGGTAGCCGTTGCGGACGTAGTCATCGGCGCCGACGCTCAACCGGGGATTGTTGAGGCCGGTGCGGATCGTGTCGCCCACCGACGCGTACAGGGTGTCGGCCAACGGCACCTGCGCGCCGGCCGGTTGCCCGGTGAGGCGGTGTTCGCGTGCGAGCCGGTTGAGGTCGGTGACCGTCGTGTGGTTGGCGGCGAGCATGACGCTGTCGCGTCCGGCGGTGTGGTCGGCCAGCCATCCGGCGAATGCGGCGTCGGCGACGGCGGCGGGGCTGCCGACGTGGATGCGGCCGTGGTCGAGGTAGTAGGCCAAACCGGCGGGGTCGCCGTCGCGTAGCAGCAGGCTGGCGTCGCCTTCGGCGTCGTCGACGAAACGCACGATGTGGGTGAGGGTTTGAGTACGCGCTCCGGCGGCGTGGATCATGTCCTGCACCGCGCCCCCGGCGTCGATCGCGGGCAGCTGCTCGGTGTCACCCACCAGCCGGACCGTGGCGCCGCGTGAGCGCAGGAACATCAACAACCGCAGCCGGGCGGTGTCGGGGATCTGTACGTGCTCATCGACGATGACCAGCGTGCGGTCGTCGATGTCCAGCACCCACTGCGGCAGCGGCGGTGGCAGCCGGTCGGGTTCGAACAGCAACCGCTCCCGGGTGGGTGTGTGGCGTGCCAGGACGTGCAGCAGTTTGTCGACGGTCTCCACCCGCGCCCGGATGTCCGCGCCGAGGACGGCGGCCGCGCGCGCGGTCGGCGCCAAACCCAGCACGCTGCCGCCGCCGGCCAGCCACGCATCGGACAGGACCGCCATGGCCGTGGTCTTGCCCGACCCCGCGGGCGCGTTGGCCATCTGCACTCCCGCCCCGGAGGTCGCGAACGCGCGGATCGTCGCGAGCTGGCCCTCGTTCAAGCGCCGCTGCTGGTTGCCGGGATCCACGCTGAACGCCGCGATCGCCGCATCCACCACCGGCGTGGGGATCGCGTGACCGTCGCGCGTTCGCGCCATGTCGATCAGATCCGCCTCCGCGGCAAGGACCTTAGGGGCGGTGTAGAGCTGACCGTCGGCGCCGGTGTAGATCGAACAGCCGTCCGCGCGGCGGAACAACGCGGGCACTACCGCCAGTTCGGGATGGGCGGCCACGTCCGGGTCCCCGCGCGCGACCGACCGCGTCGGCGCGAGCGCTTGCTGCTCGACCGCGGCACTAACACGCGCCCACTGCGCGACCGGCACCAGACCGCGGATCACCCGCTCGACTTCGGCGCGCACATGCGAACGCCGCCACACCGACCTTTGCGCCGACACCGTCGCGACCACCCGGTCCGCGCAGCGGCCGATCCAGTCGGCGTCGATCACCGGCCGCACCGGCGCGCCCGGATGCAATGCGGCGGTGATCATCGCCGCCAACGCCGCCTGTCCGCCGAGCACCGCGAGGGCTTGGCGTCGCCACGCGGCGCGTTGTTCGGCCAAAGAACGGGCCGCCGGTTTGGGTCCGCGGTGTCGAGGATGGCGCGCTGCACCAGCTGATACATCTCCACCGGCAGCGGTTCGCGCCCATAAGTGGCCTGGTGTGCGACGGTCAGCTCGCCCAGCCGGGCGGTGATCGCGGCATCACGCTGTGACCAGTGCTCGTTCAACGCCGGGTCGACACCGACGATCTCCCGGATCGGGCGCTTGCCGGGATCCAGGCCGGCGCGTTCGGCGAACCGCACGCCCAGCAGCCGCTCCAGATGCATTTCCAGGCGGGTGTTGTAGATCTCGGATGCGGTGACCGCGGCACGGTAGAACACCGCGCCATCCAGTGTCCGCCACTGCCCATCCGCGGCCCGCACCCTGTTGGCGCACACCACATGGGTGTGCAGATCAGGGTCGCCCGCACGCGATTCGCGATGATCGAATTGCGCGGCGATCAACCCATCGACCTCCACCTGGCGGACCCCGTTACGGCCCACGCGGGTGTAGGTGGCGTGCTGCTCCAAGTACCGCATCGCATCAGCGACCGCGAGATGATGTGCCTGCTCGACCAATCTCGACACCGCCCGCGGCGCGACCGCCCACAACGTCGACACCGACTTCACCGGTGAAAAGGTCCAATCGAAACCCGCCATCGCCGTGGTGTGCTGACGCGAATGACGCGCCACCCACCCCGACAACTCCCGGTCATCCAAAGGAGGACGAGCGAAACGCTCGACGAACATCTCCCGCGCGACCGCAGTCCGGATCACGGCCCGCCGCTCGTCGGGAATCGGCGCATACCGAGAGAGACCGACGCCGACGTTGTAGTCGTTGAACGCGACCGCGCACCGCTTGCGGTACTCACTGGCGCCGTTGTAGATCCGGAACGGCGCACCCAACCTCGACGCCTGCGACGCCGCCCGCTTCGCGTGCTTGCGTTTCGCGCCCCGGCCGATCTCCTCGGCGATCACAACCGCTTCGATCGCATCGGCCTGCGGGTGGCGGCCCAAACCGAGCAATGCCTTCATCTGTGGCTCGGTCACCACATCCCCGGCCCGCACCGCCGAGCCGTCCACCGGCATCCCCCGGTAGTGGACCGCCAGCCCCGCCAGCCCTGCACCGAACCATCGTCCGGGCCGAAGACGTGGATGTATCGGTGGAGTGCGCCATGGTACGGCGATGGGGCGTGCACCGTTCCCCCGTGCGGTAACCCGGACGGATGGACGCCGGTGACCGGGTTGACGTGCACCGGACACTACGGCTTGCGCCAGAGGCGTGCGGTGTGCGAGTCCCGAAGCATCACGGCGCGGGCTTCTTGAAAGCGGGTTCGTCTGGATGCCTGGTCGCCGTCGTGACCGCGATCGTGCTTGTCATAGGCCTTCCGGTGCGGTCGGCGCACACCCGCTGAGGGCGATGCTATGCCCTACGGCTGCCACATCGCGTCAGCGACGACCGGTGCACCGGCGTGGCGCGGCGAGAAAGCCGGTGATTTCACGGGCAACGGCTCACGCGAAGTCAACCCAGCTCTGATCGACCACATCGACCACCGCCTCGATCACCTGCGGCATCTCGACGACGAGCTCGGCAGCCGCGACCTGGCCGCGCTCGCCCGCAACGAACTCGGGCTCATCGTGCCGCTGCTGCGTCACGGCCGCTACACCGAACACACCGGCAGACGCCTCTACTCCCTCGCTGCAGAAGTCGGCCGCCAAATAGCGTGGAGCGAATTCGACCAAGGCCACCACGCCGCGGCGGCCCGCTCATTCGAGATGTCGTTGCGAGCATCCGCGACCGCCGAGGACCCTGTCACCGGCGCCTACGCGCTGTCTTTCATGGCCGTCCAGTGCTACTCCACAGGTCAGCCGCAACAGGCCGTGTCACTTCTCGACACCGCCCAGACCGAAGTCCGCACCCTGGGCACACCCCGCATGACTGCCATGCTCGCAGCCCGTTCGGCACGCGCCCTGTCCAAGACCGGCGACAGCAAAGGGTGCGCGCACCACCTGCACCTGGCGGAAACCGCTCTGGAGAAAGGACCAAGCCCCGACGACCCACCCACCCTGTACTGGGTCACACACGGCGAGATCGAAATGATCGCCGGATCATCGGCGCTGGAGCTCGGCAATCCAGCCCAAGCTATTCGCCACTTCAACGCGGCCGTGGCCGCCGACTACCGCGGCGACGACCGATACCCCCGCACCCACGCCATCTATCTCGCCAGAGCAGCCGAAGCGCATCTGGCACTACACGACCTGGACGCTGCCATCGACACCGCGACCCACGCGATGCGCTGCCTCGGCGGGGTGGACTCCGCCCGATCCACCTCCACCTTGGACGGCCTGCGCACCAAACTCGCCGACCACGCCGCCGTGCCACTCGTACACGACTTCCTCGACGCCACCCGGTAATCACTACATCGGCGGTAGATCCAGCAGCCTGCGCAGTTCATCCGCCGTCTCGTGCTCATCGAGGGCATGAATCACTGTCATCCCCAACGCATCGGCCGGTGGAAGGTTGACCTCCGAGTCGTCGGCGAACACACACGACTCCGCCGTGATGCCCAACCGGTCGAGCGTCAGCTCGAAAATCGCCGAGTCGGGCTTGCGGATCCCATGCTCGGACGACAGGACAACGACATCGAAGCGTTCGTCAAGCTCGTAAGGACCGTACGGGTCATACGGCTCGCGGCCCAAGGAGTTGGACAGCACCGCCGTCCGCACTCCCGCAGCCCGCGCCTCACGAACAACCTGCAATACCTCGTGAGCCGGGTCCATCATGTACAGCAGCCGACGCATCAAATCCTCGCCATCGACACCCATGAGTGCCCCGAAGTCGGAATTCCATGCCTTCTGGTCGATCTCACCGGACTCCAGCTGCCGATACAACACCTGCCCTGCTGGATCAGCCCAAGCTCGTAGGAAAGTATCTGGACGCAGTCGCTCGCGGATCTCGAATAGTTCGGCCACCTCGACCATGTTGGACGTCAGCACCCCAACAAAGTCGAGAATGAGGCCCCTGAACCGCCGCTCCGCCATAGCCGCAACCCTACCGAGTTGCCACCTTCCTCCGCGCGGAGAGAATGTTGCTCCGCAAACGCGCCCCCGCTGCGGCGCGCGCCGCCTGCTGTCAGCGTCTTGCGCCGCCCTCGAGGTAGCCGCACGATTTCGGCAGATGTGTGGCGCTCCCCGTGAACCGTGCACAACAGCGCCGCGTGGGCACGTGTACGCGGTGGTGTCCAGCGGCAAGGGAGGCCATGTGCGCGGCGGTGAGCGGGTCGAGGTGCCGGGTAGTGCGCGTGGGTTCTCCGCGCCGCCAGTCAAATCCGACGAGGAGGGGAGAGTCATCGGAGAACAGGCGACGGATCCGGTTGGCAGCCGCCTTGGACGAGTCGGGTAGACGTATTTTCATACTGTAGACGTTTGATCACCAGAGTAAACCTTGTAAACATCTGATACATTTCTCGTATGGATGCCTTCACCCTGCCGGACCTTGTGACCACCCAGGACTTGGAAGAGTTGCTGGGTGTCAAACGCGCGATGATCTCCCGCCTGCGTAAGGAGGACTCCCGTTTTCCTGAGCCCATCGCGCAATCCACACCCAAGAGGCCGCTGTACCTGCGCGAGGACGTGCTGGAATGGCTCGTGGTCACCGGCCGCGCGCCCGAGGCGGCGTTGCCGGTCTTCGCTCCCGTGCCCGGCGGCGGCCCGATCAGGCAACGCTGGTTCCGTGGCGCGGCGGAGTTCGTGAAGCTTCCCACCGGCGATGGTGGGTACGCCGAAGCCCATGTAGCCCGCTACAGCACCGGTGAATTCTCCGACCCGCGTGTTCTGAGCCTGGTCGTGCCCGTCGGCGAACCCAGCGTCTCGCGGTTTCCCGGGCAGCACGTTTCCTCTGCCGTCATCGCTGCCCTCGGGTATGGCGGTGAGCGCGGGATGCGCGGCGCGATCGCCTGGATCAGGCCCAACAACTGGCGCCTCTACGACCACGGTGACCTGTTCGGCGCCGAAGTCCCCGACCATCCCGACGTCTTCGAGTTCGGGCTGCGGCTGGAACTGCTCGACGCCGCGGTCGTCTCGCAGCTGATCGGGCACCTGCTGCCGTACTGGGAACAGGGCGCGGTCTCGAAAACAGCGGCCGCGCTGTGGGAACCACGCCCCCTCGGCCAGCACACCCCACCAGTGCCCGCCTCACACACTCCACCAGGGCTGGCCGTCGCCGCGGGGCTGCGTCGACAATGCCGCGAGGTCATCGACCAGATCACCACCGGAGCAAGGCCCGCCCCACCCGAGATCGTCGACGAACTCGCCCAGCTCGGAAACACGATGTGGGACACCACCTTGACCCACCAATTCAACTGGGTCTACAAGACCTCTATCGAGGTGCCGCCGGGCTGGGTGCTGCCGATCGAGCCGCCACAGTCCACCCTGACCGACCCGAACCCTCCACTGCCGAAACAGCCCGGCGCGGTAGCTCTGTTCCACGCCCTGCAATGGCTGATCGAACAACCCAACCTGCCCCACGGCATGGCCCGCACCGCCACCGACTACTACGGCTACCCCAACTCCATCGACGTGCTGACCCTCGACTGCGGTGGGATCCCCGAGCACCTGCGCACCGCCATCGACCGCCACCTCACCGCGATTCCCGCACACGACAACTGGCTGCACGAAGCACTCACCACAGCCCTGGAGCGCCATCAGCGCCAACACCTGTCGAATGCCGGGAATCGCCCGCAGGACCCCACGGCCGCGGACAGTGCGGGTGCCTCTCTCGGGTGGGTGACCGACACCGATCCCCAGTCTCACCCCGCGCGCAGACTGCCCGGCCACCGCGCCGGTGGCCTGCTGGCCTACCACGTTCCCAGGACGCTATTCGAGATCGGCACACCCGCGGTGGTCCACCTGTTCGCCACCACCGTCGGCGACCGACGCCGATACGGCGGCATCCTGATCGACCGCACCGGCGCCGCCAGCCCCATCCCCCTCGACCCCGACGCAGCAACCCCCCAGGGCACCGCCGCGCAGCTGGCCGCCCTCGCCCTCGGGATCACCGAGCCGTTGCACCTGGGCCGCCAGCCGAAACTGAGGAACGAGCCTCCGCAGCTCACACAGCTCGCGGCGGCGCTGGCCACCACCGACCACCTCGAAATCGACTGGGAAACGCTGTGCGACATCGTCGGCCCCCGCCCCGACGGCCTCGACGAGCGCGACTTGGTCACCACTATCAACGACCACGACCCCTGGAACACACCGGACCCGCGCGACTGACAACCGCCCCCGCCGAACCCCGGGCCGCGACCTGGATGCCCGCGGCGCACGCGTCCGCGGCCGGTCGTGCGGTGCGCGACATCGCGAAAACGGATGCGCGCCGCCGGGCGGGCCTGTCGATCGGGTCGTGCCCGACTGCGGGAACATCCCGGCCGAAGGGCATGCCCAGTGGCAACAGCACCAGGACCTGACCATCAGCCGGGCTGGATCCCGACGCCCACCGGCCCGGCGGGGTCGTCGAGCGGCGTCGTTGTGAGGCCGGTCAGCCGGGCGGGCGAATCGCCTCGGCCGACTGCGGGCGCTGCGACAACGGCCCCCGTCGTCGTCGGCGACCTGGCCGCCGAACTGATCGAACTCGACCAGCCCCCGCGCCCGTGCGGACCGGGTTACTCCGTCACGGCTGGCGCGTGCGCTCTCGGCTCGGGCTGATCCGCGCTGAGCACGCCGGATGAGATCGCCCGCGTGATCTGCACGCGGCTGGTTCAGGAACCTGCGGGCGTTGAGGGTCGCCCGAACTCGCCCGTGAACCCTTGTGGCAAGGGCAGACTGGGGTGATGGCGCGCACGATTACCCCGATGTACACCTGCGCGGTGTGCGGGAAGACAACCACCCGGCTGCTGGGTTTCATCGCGGTTCTGAAACTCTCCGGCGACGGCGAGGGTGGTGGCCAGGCGAGTCGACACGCAGCGGTGCTGGGCACCTGCGCGGCTCATCGCGACCGGATCCCAGAGCAGTTCGCCGCCCAGGCCGCTGTCCGCGGTGAGGTGATCTCGGTCTCCGACGAGCCGGTTGCGCTGCGGCCCGCCCAGGTGCCGGACTGGTATGTCGAGGTGGAACGGGCCGCCGCCGAAGCGCTGGCCAGCGTGGGCTACCCGATCGACAACACCTTCATCCCGGTGAGCTCACCCGACGAGTTGCCGAGCACCTGCCCGCACTGCGGCGGCGAACTGTCCTGGGGCACCGGCCCGCATGTCGCCGACGCCGCCGCACGCGGCGACGCCTCCGCATGGGAATGCTTGGACTGCCGAGCCGCCGGACTCCTGCAACCAACCGACCGACCCGCACACTAGCCGCGCCCCTAAACCTCGGAAGGCCCAGGGGACTTCACTGCCGGCCTTCCTACTGCAGCGGCTGATGCGTGCGTCGGAGCGCTGGTCTGTACGCGCGGTCCGGTACGGCGAGGCAGGCGTCGCGCGCAGCAGGCGCGGCGGCCTTCACGAATCGTGACTGAGCGCGCGCATCGCGCGCGATGCTGGATTCAGCAAACTGGCGCGTAGAATTGGGCCGGTCAGAACATCATCGACCTCGCTCGTACCGTGGTGAGGAGCGGTTGGGGGGATCTCGTGTTGGAGTCGGTGCCCGAGGTAGTCGCCGCCGCGGTCGCGGTGGGCGCGGTAGCGGGGTTGACCGATACCGCCAAGCAGGCCGTGGCTGATGCGTATCAGAAGCTCAAGGCTCTGGTTGCGGGTCGTGTTGGATCCTCTGTGGTGGAATCGGTGGAGCGCCAACCCGATTCGAACGCCCGCCGGGCGGTGCTGGTCGAGGATCTCCAGCGCGCGGGCACCGAGAACGATCAGCAACTGCTGGCTGCGGCCCAGGCGTTGCTCGCGGTCGTGCGCGCCCACGAGGCTACCGCCGGGGCTGCGGTCGGTGTGGACCTGGAGCGGGTGTCTGCGGCGGCGTTGCGGATCCGTGAAGTGATCTCGACCGGGACCGGAGTCCGGGTCATCGGGAGCGATTTTGCCGGGGATATCGAGATCGGCTCGGTGCGCGCGGGCAATGCGGAGCCGCAGGACCCTCCTCCCGCGCACCGGTAACACCCGGCCCGGGCGCGCGACCCGCACTACAGGGAACCACCACGAGCCCGCTCGTCGTCGGCGGGTGGTCGGGACTGGTGGTGTTCACCGGGGTGTCCGCGGGCAGGGACATCATCGTCAATATCACCCAGACGCTGGCTGCGGCGACCTCGGCGGCGGTATCGGCTGGTCGGGTGGTGGGCGCGATCTTTTCTCTGCCAAAGCATTTCGTGGTGCGTGAGCAGTTCCGGGAGCTGGCCGAACAGGTCGCGGGCACGCGGGTGACCGCGGTGGTGACCGGGATGCGGGGCGTCGGGAAAACCGAGCTGGCGGCCGCCTACGCACGTGCGGCGTTGACGTTGCCCGAGTGCGAGCTGGTGGGGTGGGTCGACGCCGAAACCCCGGGCTCCCTCTTGGACGGGTTGACCGCGATCGCCACCCACCTCGGGGTCGCTGACCCCGGGGGTGATTCATACCGGTCCGCGACCCGGTTGCGTGATCACCTCAACGGGCGTGCGGGGTTGGGTTTGCTGGTGTTCGACAACGCCGTCGACCCCGACCTCGTCGCGGAGTTCATCCCGGCGCACGGTGGGATGCGGGTGGTGATCACCAGCACCGACCGGGACTTCACCACTCTGGGCGCCGGGGTGGACCTTGAGGTGTACGAGCGAGGGGTTTCGGTGCGGTACCTGCACGAGGCGACCGGGCACCGCAGCCTTCCGCCTGATGACGTTGGTGCGGACGAGATCGCTGGGCAGTTGGGTGATCTGCCGTTGGCGTTGACCCAGGCCGCAGCGACGATCACCGCACGTCGGTTGGACTACACCCGATACCGTGATCTCCTTGCTGGGCCGTTGCCGCGTGTGTTCACCCGGCGGGGCGGTGAAGGGCACCGTTTGGTCGTGGACAAGGCTGTCCTGCTCTCGATCCGAACCACCGAAAACCCCACCGAAGACCCCGAACTCGACACTGCGGTGACCGATCTGCTGGGTGTGGTGGCGATGCTGTCCCCGGCGGGTGTGGCCCGTGATCTGCTGCCCGACGACTTGGGGCGCCAGGATGAGGCGATCGCTCGGTGCGTGCGGGGCTCGCTGCTGACCTGGTCCACTGACAACACCATGGTGGTGATGCACCGGCTCGTCGCCCGGGTGTTGCGCGAACGCGCCGACACCGACCATGCACGCACACAGTTGGCCGACAACGCCTTGGACGCGATCGAGCCCCACCTATTCGACCGTGCTCAGGCGTGGCAGCGCCGGGTCGAAGGCGCGCAGTTGATCGAGCACATCGACGCGATCACCGCCACCGGCCTCACCGACCACACCGTCTTCCCTGCACGTATCTGGGCCGGTGAGCAGTTGATCGAGGCCGAGGACCTGGCGCGGGCGATCGACTACATTCTCCGCACACTCGGCGACGCCGAAACCCACCTCGGTGCCGACCACCCGCACACTTTGACTATTCGCCACGACCTCGCCTGGGCCATTGCGTCGTCGGGCCGGGTGACCGAGGCGATCACCTTCTACGAACAGCTCCTCACCGACCGAGTGCGCGTGATGGGCTCCGACCACCCGGACACCTTGATCACCCGCCACGCCCTCGCCGGGGCCTTCGAGTCGGTGGGCCGGGTGACCGGGGCGATCACCCTGTTCGAACAGTTACTCACCGATTCGGTGCGGGTGATGGGCGCCGACCACCTGCACACTTTGACCACCCGCCACAACCTCGCTGGAGCCTATGACTCGGCGGGCCGAGTCGATGAGGCGCTCACCCTCTACGAACAACTCCTCCCCGACCAGGATCGGGTGCTCGGCGCCGACCACCTCGACACCCTGACCACCCGCAATACCCTCGCTTACGCCTATGCGTCGGTGGGCCGGGTGACCGAGGCGATCACCCTGTACGAACAGTTACTCACCGATTCGGTGCGGGTGCTGGGCTCCGATCACCCCGGCACCTTGAATACCCGCCACAACCTCGCCGGAGCCTATGCGGCGGTGGGCCGGGTGACCGAGGCGATCACACTCTACGAACAGTTACTCACCGATTCGGTGCGGGTGCTGGGCTCCGATCACCCCGACACCCTGATCATCCGCCATAGCGTCGCCTACACATTCGAGTCGGTGGGCCGGGTGACCGAGGCGATCACACTCTACGAACAACTGCTCACCGACCAGGAACGAATTCTGGGCGCCGACCACCCCGACACCTTGAACACCCGCAACAACCTCGCCTACGCCTATGAATCAGCGGGTCCGATGGATGAGGCGATCACACTCTACGAACATGGGTGAGCCGGTTCAAAGCCCCCACCGCTATAGAACGACGAAGTCCTCCTCAAGTACCTGGCCACTGTCGGAGATCAGCTTCCGAGCACTCGAAGATCTTCCCTAATCGCAGAGACCCACCGAGTTCACTGCGACAGGACACGATATGTGATGTCCTCAGCATTGACCGTCGACTACCTTGGCGGCGGCACGTCGTACGAGGGGGATCCCCTGACTACAGGGGGTTCACCTGCCGCGCGGCGTCGGCGGGCGCCGGTCGCCGGTCGAGGCCGCGCGATGCGGTCGCCCACACCGCCTGCACCTCCCCATCGCCGGAACCTCCGACACCCCCGCGGCAGTCGCCACCACCCGCCACGGGGGCGTCCTCATGGTGGACGCAGTTGACTGCGGTCGCCGCGCTGCTGACGGCCAGCGCGGCGCTTGGCGCCCTCTATCTCACGGGTGGTTCTCTGTGGTCGCCACATCAACAACACCGGCGGTACCGCCGTCGCCAGGCTCACCGACGTCGCCGACACCGCCGACATGCAGGCACTGGCCGACTTTGCCTGCAGCGCGCCGATACGAGAACCTGACGCGCTGCGTGGTCGGATCGACATCGGCCAGCGCCACAGACGGCTTCGCCAAGCGGTCAGTGAGAAACGGCGGACCGCGTTTGCGGCCCGCGATCAGCGTCGGGGTCAGTCGTCGTAGGGGGTGAGCGCGTATTCCCCAGCCGACGCACGGGCCGCCGCGGGTGCGATACCGGCTGAGTCCAGTCTGCCGCGCCACCGCGCGCGCCACGCCGCCCGTGTTGCGTCGTCGGCCAGCAAGGTATCGACAGGGATCGAGTCGGCACCCTTGAACGGCCACAGCGGATCCGGTTCCGCGGCCAGGCACAATCGGGCGAGGATCGCCCGGCGCAGAATGTCTCGGAGTCGGTCGTTTGCGAAGCCGAGGCGGACCAGGAAGTTGTCCTCATCAGCGTGGGTTGGAACGGTGGAGATCCCATTGAGAGCTGTGGTCAGTTGCTTCACGGTGAGGTCGCCGCCGTGGACGATTTTCGAACGCAGCCCGTACAGTTCGCCGATGTCTCTGAACAGAACGGTCGCTGGATCGTCAGCAGCCGAAAGTAGTGCCGCCACCCGAGAGCGCAGGCGCAGGGTGAGGCCCTCGGTTTCTTTGCTGCCGCCGAGCACAGCGGCTTCTAAGCCGGTAGCAAGATCCAC
>NZ_JBEXYF010000056.1:0-26382 GCF_040630775.1 Nocardia sp. NPDC005745 | reverse complement strand
TACGAGGCGATCGTCAAGGGCGAGAACATCCCGGAGCCGGGCATTCCGGAATCGTTCAAGGTCTTGCTCAAGGAACTCCAGTCGCTGTGCCTCAACGTCGAAGTGCTGTCGGCGGGTTCGGCCATCGAGTTCCAGCACGCCGACGACGAAATCGATCGCACCGCCGCAAATTTGGGCATCAACGTGTCCGGCAATGAAGCCGCCTCGGTGAACGATCTTTCGATCTGAACAGGCCCTAGCGCGATTCGGGGCACCGCGCACGGAGCTGTCGTGCCACTCCGTGCGCGGTGCACCGGAACGTGCGCGGCGAAGTCTGCCGCCACCGGTTCGGTGCACTGCCACGGTCGGAAAGAAGCGCACGCGTCCGGACGGACACCGGCTGGAATCCCACCGCGATCCCGTCCGATACCGCGAGCAGGACCGTCAGGATGCCCGCGCGGCGTTGTTGGACGGCGGCTTGACCACGCCGACAAGCGATCCCGCGTTCATGGAATAGCTGTTGGATTTCAGTTGATCACTGGAATTGCCTTCGATGGTGGTGATCCGGCCGGTTCGGGGATCCACGGACTCCACGATTCCCACATGGTCGGGGGTTCCGTCGCCTTCCCAGTCGAAGATGATCATGTCCCCCTTCTGGGCATTCGAGATATTCGAGGCCAACCCCATGTGCTTGGCGTCGTTCCAGATGGACGGCACATAGTTCTTGTTGGTCCAGTCGACGTTGTAACCGGCCTGATCCCACGTCCAGGTGGAGAAGGCCGCGCACCACGCGTCGTTGATGTTGTACGGGGCCTTGTAGAGCTTGCCGTCCGGGCCGCGGAACATGGGGACGTTGTTGCCTCCGCTTTCGGAGACACCGAGCGCCAGTTGCTCTCGTGCCTTCGCGACGATGTCGTCCGGAGTTCCCGTACCTCGGGTCCAGGTGGCGTTGCTCGCGGTCGGCGCCCACGGAGACCGGGACCCCACATCCGGCGCGTTGCCATAGGGGTTGCGCGGGAGGTCGGGAATCATCTTGTAGATATCGCCCGCGTCCCTCTGCATACCGCTGTCCGCGTCCTCGATCGTGTCGTGCACACGGTCCACGCCCTCCAAGATCAGCTGTAACAGCCGATTCTCCTCGGCGGCGGTCAGGTGCAAGTTCCCATCGGGCAGCCGGGTCAGCTGGTGCTCCCCTGGTGCGCGACTCAACTCGGTTTTGAGCCCGGCCACGATCCCTTTGACATCCTGGAACGCTTTGTTGGAGGTGTCGAAGCTCGCGATGGCGCTTTCGTTCACACCGTCGTTCTGCGCTTGCAGTTGTGACGTTTTATCCCGGAACGCACCGCGCTTGTCGTCGTAGTTGTCGACCAGCACCGACGATCCGGGATCGAGCGTCTGGGCGCCATCCTTGGTGAGTTTTCGGCCGTCGGCGCTCAGCAGCTTCTTGTCCGCCAGCCAAGCGATCATGTCCGGCTGGCCGCCGTCCCACCCGGACGCGAACAGCACGACCGCGTTCTGCATGTATACATTGGCCGCGTCGACAACCGCATTGAGACCCTCGCTGGCATAGGCGGGATGCGGAAGGTCTTCCAGATCTATGTCACTCAAAGTAGTCATGCACGCCCTCCACCCGGCGCGGTCCACACGGCCGTTCTCCGCAGGCCGACAAACAGCATCCGTAACCTCACTCGGCCGAGACCGCCGGACGTTGTGGCGGCACACCCATCTCTACGGCCGAGTATCGGGCATTCCCGGCATTGGCAACTCGCGACGCCCGCGACGGCCGTTTCGCACCGGCGCGAGCACTCGGCTGCGTTTGGCCGCCGAGGCGCGCAGCGGCGCTGGTGCCGCCACCGACACACCCGGTCGCGGGATTCGACGTGTCACCGCACAAATGTTCTGTGAACAGCGGGAAGAACGGCTCAGAGGGTGAGGCGCACCATGTCCGCCGTACGGGCCAGACCCGGGAACGCCTGCGGAGTCGACCTCGGATGCAATGCGTGTACCGCGAGCCGGAACATGACCGCGCGCAACAACATCTGCGGCCACTCCGGCAGGTCCGCCCAGCGTTCGAGCAACCCGTCGTCCGCGCCACCCCAGGCCAGTGCGTCCACCACGATCACGCCCGCCGCCCAAGGCGCGGGCCGCCAGTACGGCGTGATGTCGCTGAGGCCGGGGACCTGCGGGCCCGCGAACAACACGGTGCCGAACAGGTCGCCGTGCACCAGCTGCGGCGGCGTCTGCACCGGTTTGCGGAGGGTGGCCAGCTGACCGATCAGTTCGATGCTGCGCCGCCCGTCCGGGGACGTCGACAGCGAAGCGCCGCCCGCGCGGAGGCTGCGCAGCGGCACCGGCTCCCAGGCGGCGCGATCGGCCGCGACGAACACATCGACGTCCACCCAGGGCACGACGGGAGGCTGCGAGAGGAAGCGCGGCCGCTCGAGGTGCGCCGTCGCCTGATGCAGGCGCAGGGACACCGAGACCACCTCGTCGTGACGTGGCTCGGGCGCGCCCTCGAGATAGGTGTCCGCGCGCCACCCGGACACCACGTAGCGGCCGTCGGTCGCCCGCACCGGACGCGCCAGCCGCAGCCCGTCCACCTTCAGCGTCTCGCGGATCTTCGCCGACCACGCCGCGCGCGCGTGATCGGCGACCGGACTGAGCACCACGTCACCGAAGCGCCAGCCGCCTTCCCAGTCGCCGATCGAAACCGGGGTCACTTCGCGCAGACCGAACGTGGCACGCACATGCTCGGGAGGTTCCACAGAAGTCACGGCCGTACGGTACGTCGTGTCTGATTTGGCGCGCCTTCGGCGCGCCGTGTTCGCCTCAGTACACCGGCAGCGACTTGTCCACCTGGTTGGCCCACGCGATCACGCCGCCCTGCAAGTGGGTGGCGTCGGAGAAGCCCGCGCGTTTGAGCGCGGCCAAGGCCTCGGCGGAGCGCACGCCCGTCTTGCAGTGCAGCACGATCGGCCGGTTCTGCGGCAGCTCGGCCAAGGCCTCGCCGGACAGGATGCGGTCCTTCGGGATCAGCCTGGCGCCTTCGATGTGCACGATGTCCCACTCGACCGGCTCGCGCACGTCGATCAGCTCGATCGGCTTGCCCGATGCCAGCAGTTCCTCGAGTTCGCGGGCGGTGATGGTGGACCCGGCCGCGGCCGCCTGGCCCTCCTCGGACACCACGCCACAGAACGCCTCGTAGTCGATCAGCTCGGTGATCGGCTGACGCTCCGGGTCACGGCGCAGCTTGATGGTGCGGTAGTTCATGTCCAGTGCGTCGTACACCATCAGCCGCCCCAGCAGCGGCTCGCCGATGCCGGTGATCAGCTTGATGGCCTCGGTCACCATCACCGAACCGATGGACGCGCACAGCACGCCGAGCACGCCGCCCTCGGCGCAGGACGGAACCATGCCGGGCGGCGGGGCCTCCGGGTACAGATCGCGGTAGTTGATGCCGCGCCCGTCCGGCGCGTCCTCCCAGAACACCGAGACCTGGCCCTCGAAGCGATAGATCGAGCCCCAGACATACGGCTTGCCCGCCAGCACCGCGGCATCGTTCACCAGGTAGCGGGTGGCGAAGTTGTCGGTGCCGTCGACGATCAGGTCGTACTCGCGGAACAACTCGATCGCGTTCTCCGGTTCCAGCCGGATCTTGTGCAGCCGGACGTCGATGCCGGAGTTGATCTCCAGGATCGAATCACGCGCGCTGTCGGCCTTGGGGCGGCCGATATCGGATTCGCCGTGGATGATCTGACGCTGCAGGTTCGAGGCGTCGACCTCGTCGAACTCGACGATGCCGAGCGTGCCGACACCCGCGGCGGCCAGGTACAGCAGGGCGGGCGAGCCGAGACCACCCGCGCCGATCACCAGCACCTTGGCGTTCTTCAGACGTTTCTGCCCGTCCACGCCGAGATCGGGGATGATCAGGTGTCGGCTGTAGCGGGCTACCTCATCCCTGGTCAGCTCCGCGGCCGGCTCGACAAGTGGCGGCAGGGACTTGGGTGATGACACGTCCAGGACTCCTCGAATCGCTTGGCCGATCGCTGCGGCGGTGTGACGCCCGTGTCGGGCTGTCTCAACTGTGCAACACCGGCGACCGGACCGTTCTTCCCGCCCATCGTTCCGTATCCCGGAGGCCGCTTATCCCCGAGGGTAGGGCCAGGGGTTGAAGCGGCAGTGCTTGCCGTCCATCGGGACCACGCCGTGCGGATCGAGGGAGGCGATGTCGTCGTTCTTGGTGCCGAAGGTCTGCTGCATCATCACCGGAGCCAGCCCACCGTCGGTCTCGCACGGCTGGTGCTGGTGGTAGCCGATGGCGTGGCCGACCTCGTGGTTGATCAGGTATTGCCGGTAGGACCCGATGTCGCCTTCGAAGGCGAGCGCGCCGCGCACCCAGCGGACGTCCGACAGCACCACGCGGCGATCGTCGGCGTTGTAGCAGGAGGTATCGATCGGGATGTCGAAACCGCATTCCTTGCGGCTGGATCCCCGGGAGGTGAGCGAGACGCGGAAGTCGGCGTCGCCCTGATCGACCCGGCGGAACGCGAACTTGGGGTCGTGCACCCAGCTCTTCGGATTGGCCAGGGTGGAATCGACCATCTTTGCGATGGCCTCGTCACCGCCCAAGCCGGAGGTGTCCACGCCGTTCTCGATCTCCACGGTGTAGCGGAAGACGGTGGTGGTTCCGGTGCCGACCTGGGCGGTGGTGCCGGGCACCACGTGCCAGTCGCCCGCGCCGGTCTCGGCGAACGCGCCGCCCTCGGGCAGTGCCCCGGCGGGTAGATCGGTGGAGAAGTGCCCGTCGCCCGGCGGGGCGCCGATGATGCCCGCGGTGGCGGTGGCGGTACTGAGGCGCCCGAGCCCCGGATCCGAGCCCGCGATGCTGTCGGGGTCGGCGGCGCGGATCGCGTCTACGACGACCAGGACGGTGATCGCGACCAGGACGGGCAACGCGTACGCCCGCCAGCCGTAGGTCGAGACGAATCTGCCGAGCGCGCTTTGCTTCTTGGCGTCGCGCTCGGGTCGGCCGCGGTTCCTGCCGTCGTCGGGGGAAGTGGGATCCCAGCGGGCGCGCAGCGGCTGATGGGATCGTTCGGCCTTGTGCGAGTAGAGACTCAGCGGGTCGTAGACCTCGACGTCGTCTCGATCGGACTGCTCCGGATCGGGCTGTGACACAACGGGTTCGGGCGGTTTGCGGCGCTTGCGCTCTTTCTTCCCGCGACCGGGTGATCCGCCGCCCGCCCCCGGCCGCTCGGCCGCGCCGGTTCGAGCCGCACCATCTGATCGCGCCTCTGGCCAGGTTCTCGCCATGTGGTCCGACCCTACGGAACCGGACGCGCCGGAGCCAGCCGGGCGGCGCGCACCGCGCCGTCCGGCGGGGGGTCTCTCCGGTCGGTCGGTCACGTTCACCAGCGTCTCACAGCGGCGAATCCCCACTCACGGGCATACCTCGCGGCCCCGTCGGTGCGAGAATTCTTTCCGGGTGGCACCAGTTGTCCGGCCCCGATCCGCGGGCGGGCGACAACCGGGTATCGTTTATGAGATAACCCGGTGCACACCCCTTTGCCGGGGAATCGACTGGGAGAGCCGAAATGACTGACCTCGTGGACCGGATGACGTCCCGTAGATCGTCGTCCGAGGCCATGGCACCCGCCAAACGCGGTACCCGGCTTCCGCGCGACGAGCGACGTCAACAGCTACTCGCGGCGGCAAGCGAAGTCTTCGTGCAGCGTGGGTACCACGCCGCGGGTATGGACGAGATCTCGCAGTGCGCCGGAGTGAGCAAACCGGTGCTGTACCAGCACTTCAGCAGCAAGCTGGAACTCTATCTCGCGGTGCTGCAGAACTACGTGGACATGCTGGTGTCCAGCGTCCGCCAAGCGCTGCGCTCCACCACCAGCAACAAGCAGCGTGTACGTGCCGCGGTGCAGGCGTACTTCGACTTCGTGGACAACGAGATGCAGGGCTTCCGACTGGTCTTCGAGTCCGACCTGACCAGCGAGCCGCAGGTGCAGCGCCGGGTCGAGCAGGCCACCGAGGCCTGCGTGGACGCGGTCTTCGACCTGGTCGCGCACGACTCGGGCCTGGACCCCTACCGGGCCCGCATCCTGGCCGTCGGCTTGGTCGGCGCGAGCCAGTTCACCGCGCGGTACTGGCTGGAGGCCGATCGGCCGATTCCGAAGGAGGAGGCGGTCGACACCACCGTCTCGCTCGCATGGGGCGGCCTGAAGCACGTGCCGCTGCACCCGATCGACTGAGCGGTCACGACGACGAACGAGCCCCTGTCCCCGAGCTATCGGGGACAGGGGCTCGATTGCGTATGGGCCGGACCGGGAATCAGACCGCGGCGAAACCGACGCGGCCGCCGGTGGTGGAACCGATCTCGACGTAGGCGACCTTCGACGCCTGGATCAGGAACTTGCGGCCCTTCTCGTCGGAGAGCGACAAGACGCCACCGTCGCCGCCGCCGAACGCACCGGACACCAGCGCCTCGACCTCGTCCTGGGTCTGCGCGCTGTTGATCACCAGCTCGCGCGGGCTATCCGAAATACCGATCTTGACCTCCACGGCCAACCTCCGAACCTGAGAGTCCTGTGCTGTCGAGTCCAGGCTAGTGGGGGCCGCCGGCGGCATTCACTTCGGCTCGATGAGCTGGATCTCCAATTCGATCTTGACGGTGTCACCGAGCATGCCGGGCAAAGGGCCGCCGACGCCGAAGTCGGTGCGCTTGATGGCGCCGGTGGCGGAGAAGCCCGCGTGCCGGTCGCCGGTCGGGCCGAAGTCCTGCACGCCGCCCCACTCGACCTCCAGGGTGACCGGCTTGGTGATCGTGCCGAGCGTGGCCTCGCCCTCGACCTCGAAGGTCTCCGCGACGATTACCGGCCGGGTGGCGCGGAAGGTCAGCGTGGGGCGGTTGGCGACGTCGAGGAAGTCGGCGGTGCGGATGTGGGCGTCGCGGTCGGCGTTGCCGGTGTCGAAGGAGTCCAGGTGAATCGTCGCGCCGATGGTGGCCGCGCCCGATTCGTCGACCACGAATTCGGTCTCGAACCGGGTGAATCCGCCACGCACCTTGGAGATGCCGAGGTGACGAATGGTGAAGGCGACCGAGGAGTGCGCGGTGTCGAGTGCCCACGAACCGGTTTTCAACGTGGTGGATTCCGAGGTAGATGTCATACCTCCGACAATGAACGGACCGCGGTCCGCTAGCCAGACCGCCGTTATCCTGGACCTGACAGGGCGCGGATAACCGTCCTCGGACCGGGCACGATGGGACACATGGCTCGAAACGGATTCGCGGAATTCCTCATCGCGCGTCGCGCCGAATTGCGGCCGTCGGACGTCGGCATGCCCGAGGGCGGACGCCGCCGGACCCCCGGCCTGCGTCGTGAAGAGGTCGCCGTCCGCGCGGGGGTGAGCGCCGACTACCTGGCCCGGCTGGAGCAGGGACGCGACACCAACCCGTCGGTCGCGGTGATCGATGCCTTGGCCGACGCACTGTTGCTCAGCGGCGACGAACGCCAGCACTTCGGCATGCTCGCACTCACCTCGGGCAACGAATCCCGGTGCCCCGGCAACGAATCCGCCGCGGAGGAGGTGGCCCCGACGATCGAGACCATCCTGCGGGCCTTGCATCCGACGCCGGCCTTCGTGGTCGGCCGGCGGCTGAACGTGCTGAGCTGGAACCAGGCGTGGGCCGATTTCGTCGCCCCGCTGGGGCTGCTGGACGGGGTCGAGCGGCCCAACCTCGCGTGGTACACCTTCGCGCATCCCGCGGCGCGGCGCGTCCTGCGCAACTGGGAGCAGGCCGCCGACGCCTTCGCCGCCGCGCTCGGCCGCGCCAAACTCCACTGGCCGGGCGACGACGCACTGCTGAAGACGATCGAGGCGCTGCGCGAACTCCCGGAATTCGCGCAGCGCTGGAAACCGCATCGGGTCGGCGCGGCGGGCTCCGGGAGGCTGCACCTCGACCATCCCGCGCACGGCATGGTGGAGGTGCCGTTCGAGACCCTGGAAGCCGAGCGCGACCAGAGCGTCGTCGTCTGGCTGGCCGACCGGGCGAGCACGCACGCGCCCGGCTTGCGGCTGGTGCCCAACCGCGCGGCGAACGCGTAGCCCGCGCTCAGATGCCGAGTACCGCCATGCGCTCGGCGTGACTGTCCTGCATTCGCTCGATCAGCGCCGCGATGCCGTTGAGATCGCCCGTGGCGGTGAGCACCAGGTCGGTGAGTTCGTCGCGCTGCGCCATGACGTATTGGGCCTGCGTGATCGCCTCGCCGAGCAGCCGCCTGCCCCAGAGGGTGAGCCGGTCGCGTTCGGAGCGGCTCTCGGTGACCGCGCGGCGCACCTCCTCGACCACGAACTCCGAGTGCCGGGTCTCGGCGAGCACGTCACGGACCACCGCGGCGACATCGGGAGTCAGCGCGCCCGCGATCTCGGTGTAGAAGTCCGCGGCGATGCCGTCACCGACGTAGAACTTCACCATCGACTCGAGCCATGTCGATGGGTCGGTGGAGGTGTGATAGTCGTCCAGCGCGCGCACGAACGGCGCCATGGCGTCGAAGACATCGGCGCCCCGCGCCGCCAGCGCGGACTCCAGCGTCTTGAAATGCTCCATCTCGGCCGCGGCCATCTTCGCCACCGCCACCTTGCCCCGCAGGGTCGGCGACAGCTTGGCCTCCTCGGCCAGCCGGTAGAACGCGGAGATCTCGCCGTAGGCGAGCACCGCGAACAGGTCGGTCACGCCGGGATGACTCGCGGGGATGAGGAGGTTTGCTGGGTCGGTCGACGAAACACCTGACGCGGCAGGTGACTGTGCTCCCATGTGCCCCAGCGTAATACTCACGGCGAGTCAGGCGGTCTCGGCCAGGAACTTCTCGAGATAACTCCATGTCGTGTCACGCGCGGTCGGTGCGGCCAGGATTCCCAAGTGGCTGCCGGGGGCGCTCTCGTAGCGGACCATCGCCGCTCCGGTGAGCACGCGGGCGCCCGCCTCGACGGCGGGAGCTGGGGTGATCACGTCGGAGGGCCCGCCCACGAGCAGGACCGGCGCGGTCACATCCGCCAGTGCTATCCGGCGTCCGCCCAGCACGACGACACCCCGCCCGATGTCGTTGGCGAGGATGAACCGGCCCCACAGCTGGCCGTAGAAACGGCCGGGGTACCCGGGCATCTCGGCCATGAACCGATCGATCGTCTCCATCTTGGCCAGCGCCTCGGTGCGCGCGATATTGCTCGCGACGAACCACGGCCGGGTCAGCTCGCGGTCCCAGGCGGTGACCCGGTAGCCGACTCGAGTCAGTGTCGCAGGAACGCCACCGGCCGCGCGGATGACGGTGGAGGTGGCCCGGCCGCCGGTGAGTTTCGCGACGGCGCGCAGTTGCGGCACGCCGGTCATCCGGTCGTAGTCCAGCGGTGAGCCGACGGCCGTGATGGACCGGATGGGCAGCTCGGGGTGCGCCGCGGCGGTGAGCAAGGCCAGCGTGCCGCCGAGTGACCAGCCCACCAGATCGACCGCGCTTCCGTCGCGATCGGCGCTGGTGCGCAGCACCGCCTCGGGCAGGATGTCATCGATCCAGTCCTCGAAACCCATGCGGCGGTCGGCGAAGGTGATCTCGCCGTAGTCGACGACATACGGGCTGCGGCCGATCTCCAGCAGGAAGCGCGCCAGGCTCTGGTCGGGCCGCAGGTCGAAACAGCTGGCGGGCGCGGCCAGCGGTGGGACCAGCAGGACGGCCGAATCCCCTTCCGGCGCCGTCGCGGCCGCCCGCTCGAAGCGCCGCAGTTGCCGATGCGGCTGGTCCCACAGGATCGTCGCGGGAGTCGGGTCCGGCGCCTCGATGCCGGAGCCGAAGGTCAGTGCCCACGCGTTGCGCGCGGCGAGGGTGACAGTGTCGGCAAGGCTCACATCGAAGAGAGTCTCATATGCCGGTACCGTCAGTAACAGGCAAGTCCAGGAGCGCGCTACCGCGGGCCCATGCCGACCGGGTTGAGCGGCGGGACCACGGCCTCTTGCACGCTGCGCACCAACGGCTCGAGCGACGTGGTGAGTTCGGTGATCGCGTCGGCCGACAGCACCGCGAGCGCGCCGGTCCACGCCGCGTCGTCGGTCTCGGCCTCCACTTCGGCGAGCAGCTGCGCGCCGCTGCCGGTGAGGGTCGGCGTGACCGGTTCGCCTTCCACCAAGCCCCTGGCGCGCAACTCGTCGAAGGCATCGGCCCACTCCGCCTCCGACACCCCGCGCGCGGGGCGCATCACCGATTCGGGCGCCTTACCCGCGGCCACCTGGGCGACCAGCGCTTGGCGTCCACTGAGACCGTGGGTGACCAAGGCCGCGATATGGCCGTCGCCGCGGTGCTCGCGCAGCGAGGTGGTCAGCTGCCACAGCGCCGCCACCGGGTCGGACGACAACGGCAGGTCCGCGTTCGCGGCGAACAGCGCCCGGCCGGTCGGATCGGCCTCCCGCTGCGCGGGCGTGAGCAACTCCACCGCGCGATCGCACACCGCGTCACCCGCGCCGATGCCGCGCAGCAGACCGGTGGCCAGGTCGAGCCGGGCGGTCAGGCAGCTTTGCGGCGTCGCCCGCTCCCATGCCTCCGGCAGCGCGCGCCGCACCATGTCGGGGTGGAATCCGGCGAAGACCGCCTGCACCGTCGCGGGTGTCACCGCACCCAGCGGCGCGGCGCGGAAAGCGAAGTAGGTCTGCCAGTAGCCGCGCAGACCGATACCGACGCCCGCCTCCTTGACGCCGGTTCCGAAATAGACCACATCGTGTAGCGGTTCGAGCGTCGCCCAGATTTGCCGGGCCGGATGAATTCCCATGTGGCGCAGCGTACGTGGGCGCGCGATGCGGCGAAAGCACGCGACGGGTCCGGCGGATTTTCGGGAGCGCGCCGCAGTGGCAATTCGAGCGACGCACAATATCACGCTACAATCGCGTCGGACAACGGAAAGTTTCGCTCGACAGAGTTGCCGGACGTCGCGCTCACGCACATCGCGGAGACGCCGCTGCGACCGCTGACCGGTTTCGGGTGCGAAGTTTTCGTTGGACAGGAAAATGTGCGCGCACCAATCCGCGTCACCAGTGCGCCGCGCCGATGTTTTGCGAGGTAGCCGCCGCTTATCCCGGCAGGCGCCCGGCATCCCGAGCGTGGCCCGGGTGGAGTATCGCCTGCGGAGTCGTGGTCGTCGCGGACCGCCCGGTCCGCCCCACCTCGTGCGCGCGGGACGTGATTACGAGGAAGGCACGAACCCTGAGCAAGATCACAGTCGATCAGGAACCAGGTCTGGCGGAGACCCTGTTGACGGCCGAGCTGGACGCAACGCACACCGCCCCGACTTTCACCGAATTGGGCGTGCGCGCGGAAATCGTCCGCGCACTCGGCGAGATCGGAATCGAACGTACTTTCGCCATTCAAGAACTGACCCTTCCGCTGGCGCTCGCCGGGGAAGATCTCATCGGTCAGGCCCGTACCGGTATGGGTAAAACCTTCGGATTCGGCGTGCCGCTGCTGCATCGCATCGCGACCGCGGAATCCGGTACGACGCCGCTGGACGGCACACCGCGCGCACTGGTCATCGTGCCGACGCGCGAGCTGTGCATCCAGGTCACCAAGGATCTGGAGAACGCGAGCAAGTACCTGACCAATCACCAGGGACCGCTGCGCGTCGCGTCCATCTACGGCGGCCGCCCCTACGAGGCGCAGATCGCGGCGTTGCGCGCGGGTGTCGACGTGGTGGTCGGCACGCCCGGCCGGCTGCTGGACCTGGCAGACCAGCAGCACCTGATTCTCGGCAAGATCGGCGTGCTGGTGCTCGACGAGGCCGACGAGATGCTCGACCTGGGCTTCCTCCCGGATATCGAGCGCATCCTCGGCATGGTCCCGGACAAGCGCCAGACCATGCTGTTCTCCGCGACCATGCCCGGGCCGATCATCACCCTGGCGCGCACCTTCCTCACCCGCCCTACGCACATCCGGGCCGAGGAGCCGCACGACTCGGCGGTGCACGACCGCACCGCGCAGTTCGTCTATCGCGCGCACGCCTTGGACAAGAGCGAGTTGGTCGCGCGCATCCTGCAGGCCGAGAGCCGCGGCGCCACGATGATCTTCACGCGCACCAAGCGTACGGCGCAGAAGGTGGCCGACGACCTCGCCGAGCGCGGGTTCGCGGTGGGCGCGGTGCACGGCGACCTGGGGCAGATCGCCCGCGAGAAGGCGCTGACCAAGTTCCGCAAAGGCACCATCGACGTGCTGGTCGCCACCGACGTCGCGGCGCGCGGCATCGATATCGACGACGTCACGCACGTCGTCAACTATCAGTGCCCCGAGGACGAGAAGACCTACGTGCACCGGATCGGGCGCACCGGCCGGGCGGGACGCACCGGCGTCGCGATCACGCTGATCGACTGGGACGAGCTGAACCGCTGGTCGGCGATCGACAAAGCGCTCGGCCTCGACATCCCCGACCCGGTCGAGACGTACTCGCGCTCGCCGCACCTGTACTCCGACCTCGGTATTCCCGAGGGCGTGACGGGCGTGGTGCGCAAGGCGCAAGTGGAACGCGACGTGGACGCGGTCGTGGTCGAACGCCCGGCCCGCACCCCGCGCAAGCGCAACCGCAGGCGCACCCGTGCCGGGCAGCCGATCGACGGTACGCCGAACGCCACCGACGCGGACGAGACCGACTCGCCCGCGGACGCCGAGAGCACGTCTTCGGAGCAGGCGGGGGCCGAGTCCGACGCCGACAAGCCCGCCCGCCGCAGGCGCAGGCGGCGCAAGCCGAGCGCCGACGGGACCGACAACACCGCCGGCGACGAGTCGAGCACCGAGGCCTCGGACGAGCACGGCAGCTCGGACGACAACGACGCGGACGAGACCGGCACTGCCGACCGGCCCGCTCGCCGTCGGCGCAGGCGCCGTCGTGCCGGCGAGGGCGACGCGGCGGCGGAGGACGCCGGGAGCACGGCGGAGCCCGCGGCAGCGGCATCGGCCTGACCGCCCGGATCGGCTAGTCTCGCTTTCGTGCTCGCACCCGAGCGGCGGACGCGCGCCGATATCATCTCCGCAGTCGCGATCGCGGTTCTCGTGGTGATCGCCGGGGCCTCGGTGTGGGTGCGCGGCGACGCGCACGGCACCGAGTCGGTGACCGCGTCCTCCACGGTGCCGACCCCGGCGGCGGCCGATCAACTGCCTGCCGCGCTGCGCGAACTGTGGCACGCGCCGGACGGCGCGAGCGCGCGTGCGCTCGTGTCCGGCGGCGTCGCGGTGACCGGCGACGGTGACACGGTCACCGGCCGGGATCCGCGCACCGGTGACCAGCTGTGGAAGTACCGGCGCGACTTGCCGCTGTGCGGGGTCGAAGGCCAGTACGGCATGGTGATCGCTGTCTACCGCGACGAGCGCGGGTGCAGCCAGGCCACGATGCTGGCGGGCGACAGCGGTGCCCGCCGCACGGCGCGCAGCAGCTACATGGATCGCGACGTGCGCCTGTCGGTCGACGGCACCTACCTGCTCGCGCAGGGACCGCAGCGGCTGGAGATGTGGCGCTCGGACCTGGTGCGCACCGTGGAGTACGGCTTCGTCGACGCCCCGGTGAACGTCAAGACCCAGCCGCGCAGGGGCTGCACGCTGCTGTCGTCCGGCTCCAGCCCGTCCCGGCTCGCTGTGCTGGAACGCTGCCCCGCCGACCCGGCCGAACGGCTCACCGTGCTGAACCCGGCCCCCAAGGACAACACGGTGCCGGAGGAGTACGGCTCGCACGTATTGACCGGTCCCGGAGCGGATTCCGCGGAAGCCCGCGTGATCGCGGTGTCCGACAGCCGGATCGTGCTCTACTTCCCCGGCGCCACCGCCGGTGCGGAGTCGCTGCCGCCGCGCCTGGCCGTCTACGACGGGAACGGCAATCCTATTGTGGTGCATCAGCTTTCGGCGCCGCTGAGCCAGACGGCGACGACAACCCGCATCGGGTCGGCCTATCTGGTCTTCACGGGTAACAGCGTGATCGCCTTGAACGGCAGCACTTTCGACCCGCTGTGGACCGCGGGTGCGGCGCTGGGCGCACCGGCGCTGATGGCGGGAAAACTGCTGCTGCCCACCGCCGGCGCGCTCACCGTCCTCGACCCTGCCACGGGAGCCGAAGCGGGGCGCATTCCGATGGAGCGACCCGGCTACGGCGGCGGCCCCATCTCCCTCACGGTGATCGGGACGACCGTACTCGAACTGCGCGAGGGCGAACTGCACGCCTTCGCGTGAGGCCCGGCGAACTTGTCGGTGCCGTGGAGCACACTGAGGGCATGAGCGAAACCGCGCCCGCCGCAAGCGAAAACAGCGCTGCTATCACCTCCTACGACGATCCGGACGCGCCGTGGAACCAGCAGTACTCCGACGAGGACATCGCGCACTGGAACGACGGCGTCATCCAGGAGTTCCGCGACAACGCGGGCAAGGTCGGCGGCGCGTACGAAGGCGGTGAACTGATCCTGCTCACCACCACCGGCGCCAAGAGCGGCAAGACGCACACGGCCCCGCTCGGCCTGTTGCGCCGTGGCGAAATCCTCTACGTGAGTTCGTTCATGGAGGACCGATACCCGGCCTGGTACCACAACGTGAGAGCCGATTCCGCCGTCACCATCGAGCTGGGAGCCACGACCTACCGGGGCACGGCGCGGGCGCTGGAGGGAGCCGAGTACGACGAGTTCGCGGCGTGGGCGATGGCGAACAATCCGTTACTCGCGGACTACCAGGCCAAGGTCTCGCGGCCGCTTCCCCTGGTGGTGCTCGAACTGGGGGACCCGATCGGGTCCTAGCCCCCGGCGGTGGGCGCGGTTCGGATCCGGGGGGCGTCCGATCCAGCGCACCGCCATGATCATCGGTGGACCATCATGGAGACATGTCCGCACTCGACGATGCCCGCGTTGTGCTGCTCCGGCACGGCGAGACCAGCTGGTCCACACAGCGGCGGCACACCGGCCGCACCGATCTCCCGCTCACCGATCGCGGCGAAGAGCAGGCCGAGGCGGCGGGTAGCCTGCTCGCCACACTGAGACTGCGAAACCCGTTGGTACGCACCAGTCCTCGGCTCCGCGCGAGACGCACCGCGGAGCTGGCCGGGCTCACCGGCGCCGTGGTGGACGACGAACTCGTGGAATGGGACTACGGCGCCTACGAGGGCCTGACCACCCCGCAGATCCGCGAGACCGTACCCGGATGGACCATCTGGACCGGTCCGGTCCCGGACGGCGAGACCGCCCAGCAGGTATGCGAGCGCGCCGATCGGGTGCTGGCCGCCGTGCAGCCGGTGCTGCCGGAGCGGGATATCGTGCTGGTCGGGCACGGCCACTTCTCCCGCGCACTGATCGCCCGCTGGGCGGAATTCGACGTCCGGGAGGGCCGCCGGTTCGCCATGTCGACGGGCGCGCTGACCGTGCTCGGCTACGAACACGACGCGCGCGCGATCCGCGCGCACAACCTGGTACCCAATGGAGCGTCACTGTGACCCGAACCGGCCCCGCCGACCCCACCGCCGTCGACCTCGGCGCCGCCGTCCTGCGCCGCGCGGTCCCTTCCGATGTGCCTGCCCTGGTCGATCTCGTCTACGAGCTGGCCGAATACGAGAAGGCGCGGCACGAATGCACGGTCACCGCCGAACAGCTGCGCGCCGCGCTGTTCGGGCCGGAGCCGAAGGTGTTCGCGCATGTGGTCGCGGACGAGTCGGGTCTGCTGGGCTGCGCCATCTGGTTCCTCAACTTCTCCACCTGGGACGGCGTGCACGGCATCTACCTGGAAGACCTCTACGTCAAACCGGAGACCCGGGGCAAGGGCTACGGCAAGGCGCTGCTCACGGCCCTGGCGAAGCAGGCCGTCGACCACGGCTACAGCCGCGTGGCCTGGTCGGTACTGACCTGGAACAAGCCATCGATCGACTTCTACGAGTCGATCGGCGCGGTGGCGCAGGTCGAATGGGCGGGCTATCGGCTGGCGGGTGACGCGCTCGGCAAGCTGGCCGCCGAGGCGCGGTAGCGCATGTCCTGGCTCCCGCCGCTCGAGCTCGGGGCCTGGCCCACTACCGCCGAATCGGCCATGGCGACGCAGGACGAATTGCGGCCGCTGGTCGAGCCGGTGACCCCGCCGGACGCACGGTTCCGCACGGTGGCCGGACTCGACTCGGCCTACGACGACACCGGAGCGGTGGCCGCGGCCGCCGTGGTCTTGGCGGCGGACACCCTGCTCCCGGTCACGTCCGCCGTCGCGCACGGCGTCACGGACTTCCCGTACCTGCCGGGCCTGCTCGCTTTCCGGGAGATTCCGGCGACCCTCGCCGCGCTCGGAAAACTGGACAGCGCACCTGATCTGCTGGTTTGCGACGGACAGGGACTGGCGCATCCGCGCCGCTTCGGCCTCGCCTGCCACCTCGGCCTGCTCACCGGTATCCCGACGATCGGCGTGGCGAAAACCGTGTGGGGCGAGTATGCCGAACCCGGTCCGGAACGCGGCGCGGCCACCGACATCACCATCGACGCGGTGGTGGTCGGGCGCGCGTTGCGCACCAGAAGCGGCGTCAAGCCCGTGTTCGTCTCCGTAGGCCATCGCATCGACCTCGACACCGCCTGCGCCCAGGTGCTTGCGCTGACCCCGCGGTACCGGCTACCGGAAACCACCCGCCACGCCGACCGGCTCTGCCGGGCGGCGCTGCGCGCGGCTGCCGCGGACTATTCCGGCTCGACCCCGTAGTCCTGGGCCATCCAGCGGGTGGACGCGGGCGCGAACAGCAGCACCAGCGCGGCGACCGCGACGACCCCGAGCGCAGCGCCGTAGACCGGCTGATGCGAGTCGGTGAGCAGCGACCAGGTGACCGGGAGCAGCAGCAACTGCGCGATCACCGCGATCGCGCGCCCCCAGCGTTTCCCCAGCAGCAGTCCCGCGCCAGCGGCCAGCACCGCGCCGCCGAGGATGCCGAACCAGGCCGCGGTGCCGTAGCCGCTGGTCGTGGATTGATCGTGACCGAGCAGCCCGCGCACCACCAGCACGATGGCGACGCTCACCGCGACCACGCCTTCCAGCGTCACCAGGCCACCCGCCGCCCGCACTGTCGTCGGCACCGCTCCCGCTTTTTCGTCGCTCACGCCGGCGCCTCGCCCGCACTCGGCTCTGTCGTGCGCGACGGCGCACGGTGTCCTCGCTTCCCTCGCTGACGCTCGTTCACGCGGCAAGCCTACGACCCGATCGGTGCCGCCCTCGTCCTGGCGTATGCCCGCGCAACGGCAGACGGGCGCCGCTCGCCGCTTTTCCGGCGCGGGCCGGCGGCCAACTAGGCTGCCATCGTGCGGACGCTGCTGATCGTGAACCCGAATGCCACCTCCACCACGCCGGCGACCAGGGACCTCTTGGCGCACGCGCTGGAGAGCCGCACCCAGCTGACCGTTGCGCACACTCAGCACCGCGGCCACGCCGCGGAACTGGCCCAATGGGCGGCGACCAACGAGATGGACCTCGTCGTCGTGCACGGCGGCGATGGGACGGTCAACGAGACCATCAACGGCTTTCTGCCGTTGCCGGTCCTCGACGACGGTCAAGCCTGGTTGCCGCGCCTCGGTGTGATCCCCGGCGGCTCGGCCAACGTCTTCGCCCGGGCGCTCGGTATCTCCCCCGACCCGGTGACCGCAACAAATCAGCTCATCGACCTGCTCACGGTGGAAACCGATCGCCGGATCGGTCTCGGACTGGCCGACGACCGCTGGTTCTGCTTCAGCGCGGGCGTCGGATTGGACGCCGACGTGTGCGAGGCGATCGACGCCAGCCGCGCCCGCGGCCGCGCCGCCACCCCCGCGCGATATGTTCGAACGACAGTTCGGCAATTTTTCCGGGCAAAGCGCAACGAACCGTGCGTTCAGGTGGAAATTCCCGGCCGTGATCCGGTGGACGGGGTGCACTACGCCTTCGTAACCAACACCACACCGTGGACCTACCTGAACGCCACGCCGGTGCACACCAACCCCGGCACCCGGTTCGAAACAGGGCTCGGAGTGTTTGCGGTGCGCTCCATGGCCGTCGTCCCCACCCTGCTGCTCGCGCGCCAGCTCCTCGCGGCCGACGGAAACCCCAAGTCCCGCAATTTATTTCGCGAAGACGACGTTCCCACCGTACGAATCGAGTCCAAAGAACCCATCGGCCTGCAAATCGATGGCGACTTCATCGGGAAGCGCAACGTGGTGGATTTCACTGCCGTGCCCGACGTCCTCGCGGTCGTCGCTCCGCGGCCGCACTGAGGGCGAAACACCCCCGAAAACATCGCGGGTAGTGCTGCGAAAACCCGGTAGAGCGAGTACAAAGGACCGGGCAGGCTTCCCCCTGTGGGGGCCTTCAGAGCGTGAGCTTCCCCACGGTGCACCGCGTGCCTATTGACATCTACGGTGTTCGTGAAAGCATTCACAAGCAACCGTGCGGAAACATTCGAGTCGCACAAGTGAACGAACCACAAACCCATAGGCGCCTCATGCGGCGCCCAGCAAAGGAGCAGAGGAATGGACTGGCGCCACAAGGCCATCTGTCGCGATGAGGACCCCGAGCTGTTTTTCCCGGTGGGTAACAGTGGTCCGGCGCTCGCGCAGATTGCCGATGCCAAGCTGGTCTGCGCTCGCTGCCCCGTAACCGCCGACTGCCTGTCCTGGGCCCTGAAGTCCGGACAAGATGCCGGCGTGTGGGGTGGTATGAGCGAAGACGAGCGCCGGGCGCTCAAGCGTCGCAACGCGCGGACCCGCACCCGCACTGTCGTCTGAGCCAGACGATCAGCATTACCGGGCCATTCAGCCCGGCCCGGTAACGCATTTCAGCCCGGCACCCATAGGTGCCGGGCTGTGTTGTTTATGCACGTCGGATCACGAACTGGAAATACCCGGTCTCGCTTCGCGGAGGAAACGGGAACCGACCAATACGGTTGCGTGGAACGGCAATTGCGGCAATTGCGGCCGGGTGGCGATTCGACTCGCGAATGCGCGGGAACTGTGCGAAAGTAGTCGGTTCTCCAGCGCATGGGACCGGTAGCGAATCCGACCCACACCTCGCATTCCGCTCGATACGGACATTCGGACGGGTACTGCTCGGCAAACCGCCGACCGCTCCGAAGTAGCGCCCGCCCGCGACCTCCGAGCAACAGCTCCCGGGAGTTCGCACGCGAACGGTGCCGAAGCGGCGGATCCGTCCACCGCCGATCGGTCAGCGGCCCGACCGACGGCCCAGCGGGACGCGCAGGACGGCATCGGTGCCGATATCGGCGCCGGGATGCAGGCCGATGGAACCGCCGAGTTCGGCGGTGACCAAGGTCCGGACGATCTGGAGACCGAGCCGATCGGAAGACTCCAAGCTGAACCCGGGCGGCAGGCCGCGGCCGTCGTCGCTGATGATCACGTCCAGCCAGCGCGCCGAGCGCTCGGAACGGATTGTCACCGTGCCGTTTTCGCCCGAATCGAAGGCGTGCTCGATGGCGTTCTGCACCAGTTCGGTGAGCACCATCACCAGCGGGGTGGCGCGTTCGGCGGAGAACACACCGAGCGAGCCCGCGCGGCGCACCTTGATGCGCGTGGTGTGCACCGTGGCCACGTCGGCCATGATCGGCAGCAGCCGGTCGACGACCTCGTCGAGATCGACCTCTTCGTCCACCGACATCGACAGCATCTCGTGCACCGACGCGATGGAGGTGACCCGGCGCACCGACTCGGTAAGCGCGACCTGCGCCTCCTCGTTCTCGGTGCGGCGCGCCTGCAGGCGCAGCAGCGCGGCGACGGTCTGCAAATTGTTCTTCACCCGGTGGTGGATCTCCCGGATGGTGGCGTCCTTGCTCAGCAGGGCGCGATCGCGCCGCTTGACCTCGGTGACGTCGCGGACGAGCACGGCGGCGCCGGCCAGCTCGCCGTGCGGGCGCAGCACGAGGGTGCGCAGCAGCACGGTGGCTCCGCGCGCCTCGACCTCCATCCGGCGGCCGGTCCGCCCGGCCAGCGCGGCCTGGATGTCGCCGACCACTTCCTGGGCGTCGAATGGATCGGTGATCAGGGACCGGGTGGTGACGGCGAGATCCTGGCCGACCAGGTCGGCCTGCAAGCCCATCCGGTGATAGGCCGACAGCGCGTTCGGACTGGCGTAGACGACGATGCCGTCGGTGTCGAGCCGGATGAAGCCGTCCCCGGCGCGCGGACTGGAATGGGTGGCCGCGCGATCCTCGGTGGTCGGGAAGGTGCCTTCGGCGATCATCTGGCACAGATCGTCCGCGCACGCCACGTACGCGCTCTCCAGCTGACTGCGCACCCGGGAGCGTTGCAGGTCGGTGTCACGGCTCAGCACGGCGATCACATGGTCACCGCAGCGCACGGGGATGGCCTCGCGGATGGCGTGCACCGGACGGGGGTGATAGACGCCGGATGTCTCGACGTCGCTGTCGGCTCGCACGATATCGCCGCTGGCCAACGCCTCGAAAACCTGTGGATGTTCGGCCTGCACAGCGGACGTGCCGACCAGATCCTCTTGATGCACGGTGTGGGCGGTGGTGGGACGGCACTGCGCGACACACACGATGTCCGCGCCCTCCGTCACCGGGCCGACACCGACCCACAGCAGCAGATCGGCGAAGGACAGATCGGCCAGCAGCTGCCAATCGCCCACCACCCGCTGCAGATGGTCCACGGCGACCCCGGGGAGGTCGGTGTGCTCGGCCAGCAGCTCGCTCAGTGTCGCCATGCAGATCTACCGCCGCAATCGATCAGGAGATGACCGCGATCAGGTGGCCCGCCTTGATCGCGTCGCCCTCCTTGACGCCGATCGAAGTGACTGTGCCGCTGGACTCCGCGAGCACCGGGATCTCCATCTTCATCGACTCGAGGATCACCAGGGTGTCGCCCTCCCGGACTTCGTCGCCCTCTTTGGCGACGACCTGGTAGACGACCGACACCAGCTCGGCGAGCACTTCCTCAGCCATGGCACCCCATTCACTCGTTGGCCTCTATCCGCTGACGGTACAGCCAACCACACGTGAAAGAATGGCCTTCAATCAGAAGGGAGACTACTCATGGGTAAGCGCGGACGTAAGAAGCGTAGCCGCAAGGGGAACGCAGCCAACCACGGCAAGCGGCCCAACGCCTGAGCGCGACGCTCGGCTCGAAAAGCACGAAGCGGCACGCACTTCCAGCGGGAAGGCGTGCCGCTTACGTTTCACCGACCGGCTACTCCGAGGTGTCGACCGATCTCTCCCCGACGACGAACGTCCGGCGGATCTCGATGGTAAGGCGCTCGCGCAACGAATCGGGCGCGCGATCACCGCCGCATTTGCGGCTGAGCAGGCTCTTGACCTTCTCCTCGATGCCATAGGCCTCGATGCACGGGCTGCAGTGCTCCATGTGGTGCTGCAACCGCGCCCTGGTCGCCTCGTCGCACTCCCCGTCCAGCATCAACCACACGTCGGCCAGCACCGCCGTGCAGTCGAGCTCCAGGTCGGGGTCCCGTTCGGTACTCACTGCTTGACCTCCTGGCGTTCCCCCGAACGGTTGAAACCGCGCTCGCGCGCGACATCGGCGAGCAGACCCTTCAGTTGCTTGCGGCCGCGATGCAGCCGGGACATCACCGTACCGATGGGCGTGCCCATGATGTCGGCGATCTCCTTGTACGGGAAGCCCTCGACATCGGCGTAGTACACCGCCATGCGGAACTCCTCCGGAAGTTCCTGCAGCGCGGCCTTGATGTCGTCGTCCGGTAACGCGTCCAGCGCCTCGACCTCGGCCGAGCGCAGCCCCTGCGAGGTGTGCTCGGCGGTCGCGGCCAACTGCCAGTCGGTGATCTCGTCGGTCGGATACTGCGCTGGCTGGCGCTGCTTCTTGCGATAGGAGTTGATGTAGGTGTTGGTCAGAATCCGGTACAGCCAGGCACGCAGGTTGGTGCCCTCCCGGAACGACTTGAAGCCCTGGTAGGCCTTGACGTAGGTCTCCTGGACCAGGTCCTCGGCATCCGCCGGATTCCTGGTCATGCGCAGCGCGGCGCCGTAGAGCTGGTCGAGCAACGGGAGCGCGTCCCGTTCGAACCGCTGTGCCAGCTCGGCATCGTCGACGGCGCCGACATCGTCGGCCGCCACGTCATCGTCGCTCGTCACACCTGTCCCTTCGATCGCCGTACCTGCCAAATCTACCGGCATCGGCATATCGAAGGAGAATCCGCCGTCCGCCGGGGACACCTCGGTCCATACCGGGCGGTCGTCGAGCAGCACGGGCACAGGCATCTCCTTCACGTCTCCATAGGGCCTGCTCACGCGCTGGAAACCAGTCCGAGCGCGGTGTACCGGCTACAACATGCGCGACCCGTCCGGTGTTCCCGGGTTCCTCCCGTTCGTGGTGAATGCGCGGGAAATCCCGTTGCCGGCCGGGCCACGGCCGCCGTCGAGGTTTGGCCATGGCAGCAGGCTCGACTCCGGCGATCCGTGCGTTGACCCAGGCGAAGGTGTCTCATCGGGTGCACGCCTACAAGCACGATCCGCGCGCCGACTCCTACGGCACCGAGGCGGTCGACGCGCTGGGCGCCGACCTCGGCGTCGCGGCCGAGCAGATCTTCAAGACCTTGGTCATCGAACTCGCCACCGGCTCGCTCGCGGTGGCCGTGCTTCCGGTGCCGCACACCCTGTCGCTCAAAGCCGCGGCCGCGGCGCTGGGCGCGCCGAAGGCGACCATGGCGGACAAGACGCGGGCGGAGAAGACGACCGGGTACGTGCTCGGCGGCATCTCCCCGCTCGGTCAGCGCAAGCCGCTGCCCACCGTGATCGACGACTCGGCGCTGCGCTGGGACCGGATGCTGTGCAGCGCCGGACGGCGCGGACTGGAGATCGAGCTCGCGCCCGCCGACCTGATCCGGTTGACCGCCGCGGTGACCGCGCCCGTGACATCCGCGTAATTCGTCCACCATCGGCGCGATCTGTGCGTTACTGAACTGGCCAGATCGACCCGACTCGTGAGGATGTGATGCGAATGTCTACGCACCAGCGTGTGCGCACCGTGATCGTCGCGTTGTCCGGAGTGCTCGTCTTGGCTCTCGGTCCGGTAACGCTGCTAGCGCCCGAGGCCGCCGCCGCGCCGGGCACCTCGCCGGGCACGCAGGTCAGCGATTCCGTGTTCGACTTCGACGGTCAGGGATCGAAGAGTGATGACAAGTCCGGAAAGGCCGAGAAACTCAGCGGGAACGTCACCACCAAGCTGATCGACCTGGTCGCTGGAATCATCAAATGCGGGCTCAATATCGCCTCACCGAGCGTGAAGTGCTCACTGTAATTTTGGCCGCGACTTCGTCGCGGCGTGTTCGCGGCCCCTTCATGGCTCGTGTCCGAGCGACCGCCGCTGGCGACTTCGTCGCGGACGCGGCGGCCACTCGGACACGAGCCGGGCCGCGAACGGAACATGCTCGGTCTCGCTTCGCTCGAAACCCGTAGTTGGGCCGGTGTGGTCGCGCCAGGCGGCCACACCGGCACCTCCGCCCGCGAGATATCGCTGGGCCGGGAGTGCCTGGCTACCCGGTCGGACTGCGTGAGCATGCGGCGGGCGGGCCGACACGGGCCGAGGCGCGTTCACAACAGGCTGATCTGCTCGGCGTCCTTCTGATCCTCCACGCGGGCAAGCAGTTCCGGTCCGTTGTTGCGCACGCTGTTGACCAGCGCGGGCACCGGACGGGCCACGATATCGGCGACCGCTTCCTCCGACGGCGTCTCCAGCAGGCTCGCGGGCGCCGGGTGATCCGGGTCGAGCCACGCGTCCCAGTGCTGCCGCGGCATGGGCAGCGGCATCCGGTCGTGGATGCGGGTCAGGTCGCCTACCGCGTCGGTGGTCAGGATGGTGCACGACAGCAGGGGCTGACTCTCCGGCTGGGACCGGTCGCGCCAAACCGACCACAGACCGGCCATGTAGAGGCGGGAACCGTCCGCGTGGGCCATGTAGTACGGATGCTTGGCGACTTTCCCCTTCGCGCCCTTCTCGCCGTTCGGCTCCACGACCCACTCGTACCAGCCGTCCATCGGTACCAGGCAACGCCGGTACTTCACCGCGTCGCGGAACGAGGGCGTGGTGGCGGCCTTGTCCGCGCGGGCGTTGAACAGCGGCTTGCCCTTCACCGGGACACCCGGCTCGGCGGCCTTGGTCCACACCGGGATCAATCCCCAGCGCATCCGCCGGATCCGCCGCTTCGGGTCGTCGTCCTCGCCGCCCTGGTCGTGCCGCTCGACCACGGTGAGAACCTGCGTGGTCGGAGCGACGTTGTAGTTGGTGAAAGAGCTCTGGTCCGCGGAGCCGGTCTCGTCGATCGCATCCAACTCGACCGCGAGCCTCCCGGGGTTGGTCGTGGTCGCATATCGTCCGCACATATCCCGATAGTCCCACTCGCCACCGACAGAGTCGGGGACAATTGGTGCATAGCTGGTGACCTGTTGAGAGTTGTGGCATAGCATTCTCTCATCGGAAGGACGGGCTGCCCGTCCACTCGGACACGCGCATCGACCGTCCACCGGAGACGGCAAGAGGAGAACCACTGTGACATCCACCGACACCAAACCGGCCGATCACGACACGGCACTGACGTCGGTCAATCCGGCGACAGGCGAGGTGATCGGCACACACGTCATCGCCGACGACGCCGCGGTGGCCGCCGCGGTCGCCAAGGCTCGCGCAGCGGCCGCCACCTGGGGCGCGCTGAGTTTCGACGAACGGCGCACGCACCTGCTGCGCTGGTCGAGCAAGCTGGTGCGGGACTCGGAGAAATTCTGCGAGTTGATCCACGCCGAGAACGGCAAGCCGCTCGACGACGCCTTCCTGGAACTGATGCTCGCGCTCGAGCACATCGCCTGGGCGGCCAAGAACGCCAAGAAGGTGCTCGGACCCAAGAAGGTCTCCCCCGGCGCGCTGATGTCGAACTTCAGCGCCCGGCTCGAGCAGCGCCCGCTCGGTGTGGTCGGCGTGATCGGGCCGTGGAACTACCCGGTCTACACGCCGAACGGTTCCATCGCCTACGCGCTTGCCGCGGGTAACACCGTCGTGTTCAAGCCGAGCGAATACTCCACCGGCATCGGCAACTTCCTCGCCGACGCGTTCGCCGCGGCCAATCCCGAGCTGCCCGAGGGCGTCTTCATCACGATCAACGGTTACGGCGAGACGGGCGCGGCGCTGGTCCACTCGGATGTCGACAAGATCGCGTTCACCGGCTCCACCGCCACCGGCAAGCGGATCATGGCCGCCGCCGCGGAAAGGCTCACCCCGGTGCTGCTCGAGTGCGGTGGCAAGGACGCGGTGATCGTCGCCGCCGACGCCGACATCAAGGCCGCGGCGGACGCGGTCGCCTGGGGCGCCACCGCCAACAGCGGCCAGACCTGCGCGGGCGTCGAGCGGGTCTACGTCGACCGCTCGGTGCGCGAGGAGTTCGTCGCCGAGGTCAAGCGCATCCTCACCGACATCAAGCCCGGCTCGGACGACAAGGCCGCCTACGGCCCGATGACCATGCCGAGCCAGATCGACATCGTGCGCCGCCACATCGAGGACGCGTTGAAGAACGGCGGCACCGCGGTGCTCGGCGGGCCCGAGTCGGTCAAGGCGCCGTTCATCGAACCGGTCGTGCTGGTCGACGTGGACGAGAACTCCGAGGCGGTGGCCGAGGAGACCTTCGGCCCGACCATCACCATCCGCACCGTCGACGGCGTGGACGAGGCGGTCGAACTGGCCAACAACTCCAAGTACGGCCTGTCCTCGGCGGTCTACTCGAAGAAGAACGGCCTGGACATCGCGCGCAGGCTGCGCGTCGGCGCCACCTCGGTGAACTCCGTGCTCGCCTTCGCCGCCATCCCCGGCCTGCCCTTCGGCGGCGTCGGCGATTCCGGCATCGGCCGCATCCACGGCGAGCCGGGTCTGCGCGAATTCACCCGCCCGCACTCGATCGCGGTGCAGCGCTTCACCGTTCCCGGAATGGCGCTGCTGAGCTACAGCCGCACCGACTCCACGATGAAGCTGCTGCGCAAGCTCGTCCCGTTCCTGCACGGGCGGCACAAGTAAGAACCCGAACGGCCGGGGCCGGGTACTCGACGTCGTCGAGTACCCGGCCTCGCGCATAGGTGGTGCCAGAGCAGCCCGCCGTGAGAACGCCTTGGGCGCCGCTCATCGCGACGGCGAGCGCTATGGGCAGCCGAGCTGACAAACCAACAACCAGCAATCACACAACCGTGCACCAGTAAGGAAGTTCCGACACCGACGCGCCCAGCGCACCTCCACTCCCGGTTTCGAGCGAAGCGAGACCGAGCATGCGCCGTTCGCGGCCCGGCTCGCGTTTGCGCGGCCGTCGCGTCCGCGACGAAGGAGCACGCAACGGCATCGAATCCAGGTCGAACGCGGGCGGTTTCACCCAGACG
>NZ_JBEXYF010000055.1:0-26488 GCF_040630775.1 Nocardia sp. NPDC005745 | reverse complement strand
GTCGACCTGGCGACGAAGACATCAACACCGCGCCAAACAGGCCCACTACCAGCGAAGACAGGCACAACATAACGAAGTGCGGCTGGAGTACTAGAGCGATCTCTCGATTCCGCGCGCCGCAACCCACATGAATCAAGGGCGCCACCACGGGTTCGGTCGGCCGCGCCTACAAGCTGGTCGGCTACCAGGATTCGATCAGCGGGGCATCCTGCCGGCGCCGCTGCCATTGTTCGGTGAGGCGGCCGAGTCGGCTCGGGGCGGCGATACCGCGTATGCCCGCGATCTTGTCGTCGCGGATCTCCAGAACCGTGACGCCCAGGACCCGGGCGCCGAGTGTGAAGAGTACGGCCGGGCAGCCGTTGATCACGGCGGCATGGACAGCGGGAGAGCCGCCGACGAGTTTGCGTTTGGCCGCGGACGGTTTGAAGCCGGCTCGCACGGCACGGGTGATCTGCCCCGGGTTCAGGTAGCGGATCAGCTTCTCGGCCATGCCTCCTGCGCCGTCGGAGACGCCGCTCGCGTCGTCGGTCAGCAGCGCCACCAGCCGTTCGGTCCGGCCCGAGGAGGCGGCGGCAACGAACGCCTCGACGATTCGGCGCGCGGAGGCCTGATCGACCTCGGTGTGTTTGCCGGCGGCGGCGATTCGACGCCGGGCTCGGTGCGCGTGTTGCTGACTCCCTGCCTCGGTGATGCCGAGAATCTCGGCGATCTCGGCGTGGCTGTACGCGAAAGCTTCACGCAGAACGTAAACAGCTCGCTCGGTCGGCGACAGGCGCTCCATGAGGGTCAGCACCGCCAGGGTCACCGATTCGCGCTGCTCAGCGGTCTCCGCAGGGCCCAGCATCGGGTCGCCGTCGAGCAGCGGTTCGGGCATCCAGGTGCCGACGGCGCGTTCGCGCCGCACCTGCGCCGAACGAAGGCGATCGAGGGCCAGATTGGTGACGATCTTGGTCAGCCAAGCTTCTGGGACCTCGACGTACTCCTGGTCGGCGGCCTGCCACCGCAGGAACGCGTCCTGCACCGTGTCCTCGGCGTCGGCGGCCGAGCCGAGTAGCCGGTAGGCGAGCGAGGCCAGGCGGTTCCGGCTGGCCTCGAAACGCGTCACGGTGGCCGTGTTCATGCGCCCGACCCTATGCGGTGAGCACTTCGGGTGAGCGGTCTCGGTTGGTGGCAGAGCGGTGCCGGCGACTCGGCATTCCGTAGGTCGGTCGGCTGATGGCCCAAGCGCTGGTCGCCACGATCGCCGACTTGACTCGCGCCGCAGGCCTGCCGCACAGGGCCCCGGCCTTCGCGCGCCCGGCACCGTCGACAAGCTGGAAGATCCCGTCCTCACGTCCGAGGCTGATGTGGTTGCCGACATAGCGCAGCGCGGTCGCCTTGATCTTGCGGCCGGTCAGATCCCCGACGATCGTGGCCGCCGCCTGCATGCCGGTGAATCCCGCCGACGCACACGACATCGGCAACGGCCGACCGTTCTCACCGATGACGAAGACGCTGTCACCGGCGACGTAGACATCCGGGTGCGATACCGACCGCATCTGACGGTCTACCGTGATCCGCCCGTCGGCTTCCACCGCGAGACCGCTGGCGGCGGCGATCGGGTGGACGGCGAAGCCCGCGGTCCACACGGTCGCATCCGCGGCGAACACGCTGCCGTCGGCGGCGACGGCCTTCGTCTCCTCGACACGCTCGATCTGGGTGTGCTCGTGGACCGCGATGCCGAATCGATCGAAGGAACGCAGCAGGTGACGGCGCGCCTTCGGACCCAGCCAACCCCCCGGTTCGCCGCTGGTGACCAGGCTGACCCGAAGACCAGGACGGGCTTCGGCGATTTCGGTGGCGGCCTCGATCGCGGTCAGGTTACCGCCGACGACCAGCACCTTCCCGTTCTCGCCCAGCTCATCCAGACGGGCGCGCAGGCGCAGCGCGGACGGCCGTGCGGCCACATGGAAGGCGTGCTCGGCGACGCCGGGCACGCCGTGGTCGGCGGCGGTGCTGCCGAGCGCGTAGAGAAGGGTCTCGTATCCGATCCGGTCGATGCCCTCGCCATCGGCCACCGTGACGGTCCGCCGCGCGACGTCGACGTCGGTGACCCTCGCCACGCGAAGCCGAATTCCGCTGCCCGCGAACACCTCCGCCAGCGGTCGGTGCGGAAGATCGTGCCCCGCGGCGAGCTGGTGCAGGCGCAGCCGCTCGACGAAATCGGGTTCGGCATTGACGACTGTGATCTCGAAATCGTCCGAATGCAGCGTGCGGGCCAGATTTCCGGCGGTGAAGGCTCCGGCGTATCCGGCTCCGAGAACGACGATGCGGTGTTTCATGATTCGCTCCTGTCTGGTTCGCGTGCCTCCTGAACGCGACAGCCCCCGAATTCCTGACAACCATCGAAGTGACTTGCGTCACCAGAGGTCAGGAATTCGTTGCCCTGCCGTCATGTCGACGAACCCCCCGGCAGCGAAGGAGCGGACCTCATGAGCCCCGCCCTGCGGACCGGCTTCGGCCGCTCGGCGCAGCCCTCTGCCCGACCGGCAGCACATACTGCCAGCGGCATCAACTGAACAGGTTGTGATCCGACGTGCCGGCTTCTGGTCGGCCCGGTATCCGTCGATCGGGAGACCGACACCGCGACGAGTGTGACGAGGACGGCCAGCACGACAGCGAATGCCACGCCGATCAATCTGCGCGGAATCGGATCCGTGTTCGGAGTAGGCGGTGGTAGGCCACCGAAGCCGCCGTAGGGTCTGTAGCGCTTCACCGATTCCAATACGTACTCGCTCCCACCCGAATATCGGTCGGTGGTGAAGGAGACGGTCCCGCCGTCTTTACCCCCGGTGTTGCGGTACGCTTCGACTTTCAGATCGCAAATGAGGAGTTGGCGTGTGCTCGCGTCCCACCGGGGCCAGCCGCCGGTTTGCTTGTACTTCTCTTGCACCAGCGGATCGACCATACGCGCGACGAGGAAAACACTTTTCCCGGTGGGATAAATCGCCAATCGGTCGATTTCGCGCCACGAGAAGCGGTGGACGACGCCGACTTTCCGGACCTCGACTCCTCCCGCATCGATCGCCAGTTTGTCGCCGCGACTGAGCATGTAGAAGTGTCCGGCGACGACGGAGACACCGAAGAGCACCGAGAGCAGATCGCGCAGTTCGCCGTGCACGCGGAATACGAACCAGACGAACAACGGGATCGCTGTGCCCGCGATCGCCACGTTGAGATATTTACTGGCGTTCTCTCCGGTATCGGGAAAGACGGTACCGCTCTCGCCCCTGCGATCCGGGACCGATTGGGCGACCAGACCGTCGACGATGCGGATCAGCCTGTCGGTGTCGTCGTCGTACACCTCCGACCTGATCCTGGCCGTGTTGTGCTCGAGCAGATTCCGGATACTCGGCGGCAATTCGCCCGGGTGGGGCAGTCGGGCGTCATCCACCAGAAGAGGGAGTATCACCTTCCCCATACGCAGTGCGGTCTCGATTTCCATGCGTACCGGGTCATCGGGGGCGTGCAACCGGCTCCTGTTGTGGGCGCTGAGCCACTCCGATCCGATGACCACGATGACCACGGCCGACCCGGCGATGGCTTGCACGATCGCCTCACGGAAGGGCACCCCGACATCGATGGAGTCTCTGTCGAAGAAGGTCAGATCGTCCGGAAGCTCCTTTTCGAAAGTAGCTCGAAGCCGGCCGACGAAGTGGTGTGTGCCATCCCTGCGATAGCTGAGAAATATCCGATAGCGATTCACGTACCCCCGGCCTTCCCCCGCAGTAGAGCTGCTACCGAGCCCTCGACACATGGCGAGATATTGAACGGCCATCATTATGGCGTAGCCGAACAGAGAATGTCGGTCGGTGGCGATTTTCCCGCCATTTCTCGAATGCCCGAAACTACATCTGTGTCCCGACCGCGGAGGCGGTGAAGTTACGCCGATCGTCGCTTCTTCACCCGGGTGTGCCCGTCCAGCGAGAGGATGGGCCGGTGTGGCGGATATGCGTGGCAGGGGTGCTGGCAGCCGGTGTCCTGACGGTCGACGTGGCCCGGGGAGCGGCCGATGGTCCGGCCGCGTTCGACCTGCAAGCCCATCGGGGCGGGTTGGGGCTGGTGGCAGAGAATACGTTGCCCGCGTTCGCGAGCGCGTTGGAGCTCGGGGTGAGCACGCTGGAGTTGGACGTGCAGATCACCGCGGACGGCTATGCGGTGGTCACGCACGACCGCGATCCGAATCCGGAGAAGTGCGTGGACACCACACCCGCCGTTCCCGGCGACCCGAAGTTCCCCTATGTCCCGGGAACCACCTACATCCGGGATCTGACCCTGGCTCAGGTCCGGACGATCGACTGCGGTTCGGTGCCGTCCGCCGAGCAACCCGAGCAGCGGAGGGCGCCGGGAGCGCGAATACCGTTGCTTGCGGAGGTTTTCGACCTGGTGCGCGCGTATCGCGCCGATCAGGTGAAGCTGAACATCGAGACCAAGGTCGAGGCAGCCGCCCCCGAGCAGACCGCGCCGCGTGAGCAGTTCGTGGACGTCGTAGTGGCGGAAATCCGCCGGGCGGGAATCGGGCGGCAGGTCACCATCCAGAGTTTCGACTTCGGCACCCTCATACGGCTGCGGGAGGTGGCGCCCGACCTGCCGATCATCGTCTTGACCGATGGTCAGCCGAAGTTGCGTGCGGGCGAACCCGGCGGCTCCCCGTGGCTGGGCGGCATGGATATCGACGACTTCCCTGGATCGTTGCAGGAGAAGTACGTCGCGGCGGCGGCCGCCATCGGCGCCGCCGCGGTCTCACCGGTGCACGGCACTCCGCAGAACGCCGGCGTCAACGCGGCCGACTACCAGCCTTTCACCACGATGGACCTCGTTCGCGCCGCTCACCGCCGCGGCATGCTGGTGGTGCCTTGGACGGTGGACGACCGGCCCACCATGACCGCCCTGCTCGATCTCGGCGTGGACGGCCTCATCACCGATCGGCCGGATGTTCTGCGTGCGCTGCTGTCCGACCGCGGGTATCGGCTGCCACCGGCCTGTCACCGCCCCTGACAGGTACGTCGGCCGGACCGCAGGCGCGGCGTCGATGCCTTCGCATTCGCACGCCGCGCCCGCTCAACGGCCGGACCGCGGGTACCCGTGGTCAAGAAAGCACTTTCAGCAGCTCGTCGGCCACACCCCCGGAGGACGCCGGATTCTGGCCGGTGATCAGAGTGCGGTCCACGACGACCTTCGGGGCCCACGGTTCGCCCTCCCGGAAGTCGGCTCCGATCGCGACGAGCCGATCCTGCAACAGCCACTCGGCCTTGTCCGCGAAGCCCGCCTGGGTCTCTTCGGCGTTGGTGAAGCCGGTCAGGGCATAGCCCGCGAAGATGTTCGCTCCGTTTTCTCCCTCTGCGGCGAGTAGAGCCGCGGGCGCATGACACACCACCGCAAGCGGCTTGCCGGATGCCAGGATGTCGACGAGCAACCGCCCGGAGTCGGCGTCGACGGCGAGGTCTTCCATCGGCCCGTGCCCGCCGGGATAGAACACCGCCGCGTAGTCGGCGAGGTCCACCCCCGCCAGGTCAACGGGGTTGTTCAATTCGGTGCTCGTGCCGATCACGTGCGCTCGCTGGTCGGCGTTCTCCTGACCGCCGTTGGCCTCGGGCGCGAGGCTGCTCTTGTCCACGGTCGGTACGACGCCACCCGGGGTGGCCACCACGATCTCGTAACCCGCCGCTTTCAGTTTCTCGAAGGGCACCACGAATTCCTCGGCCCAGAAGCCGGTCGGGTGCTGGGTCCCGTCGGCCAGCGTCCAGTGATCGGCTCCGGTCATCACGAAAAGGATTTTCGGCATGGTCTGTTGTCTCCTCGTCCGGAACCCGGCCGGCCGGGTTCGGTCATCGAGTCCTGTCACGCTGGTCCGAGTGCTGCCGGACGCCGACCCCGCAGGCCGGGATCGTCAGCGACGACACTGTCGACGGTAGCCTTCCCGATCTTCGGGATACCAAAAGACCGGGTTCGCGGCCATTCCTGTTTCACTTTTCGCGCCTACCCGGCGATGCAGCGGCCCCGATCCGGGAGGTGCTCGCCACACAACGGCACACCTCCCGCCTGACCTGGGGTTGTATTCAGGCCATACTGGACCGGTGACTGAGATGGGACAACGCGAGCGGGAGACTGCACGCAGGATGCTCGGCGGTTGCCCCGATATCGGCAGCTTTCGGTTCTGGTTCGCGGACCAGCGGTGGGAATGGTCCGAGGAAGCCGCCGGGATCTTCGGGTACGCACCGGGCGAGGTCGAGCCGTCCACCGAACTCTTGCAGAGCCACCAGCACCCCGACGACCGCCAGCGGGTCGCCGAGGCCCTCGCCGACGCCATCGAGACCGCGACTCCGTTCTGCACCCGCCACCGGATCATCGACACCGAGGGCGAGACGCACGACGTGATCGTCATCGGCGACCAGCTGTTCGACGAGCAAGGCACTGTGGTCGGCTCCGCCGGTTACTTCATCGACGTCACCGAGACGCTCGAGGGCAACCTCCAGGAAGCCCTCGACGACCTGCTGCCCGACGTGATCGACGCGCGCGCGGTGATCGAACAGGCCAAGGGAATCCTGATGTTCGTCTACGGCGTCAACGCCGATCAGGCGTTCCGGGTGCTGCGCTGGCGCTCGCAGGAGACCAATGTCAAGATCCGCACGCTGGCCGAGCAGCTCGTCGCCGACGTCGTCACGATGGGCGGTGCGCTGGTCCAGCAACGCACCCGCTTCGATCATCTGCTGCTGACCATCCACCAGCGGGTGGCGCCCCCGGAACCCGTCGCGGATTAGCCGACCATCGCTACCGGCCCGGCCATCGTGAAAAACAGGTATACCCCCGGGTCATTCCACCGTCGCTCGACGCGGCAAATCGGGGAAGTCTGGAGCGGAAGTTGCCAGCACCGTTCCGGAGAAGCTCGTATGCACACGAACCATGTGAAGCACAGTCCGAATGCCGTCGGGAGCGGCAGCGCACTGGGCATGGATGACATGCTGATGATCTACCGCTGCGTGCGGTGCGACAAGCTGCTCGCGCCGATAGCGTCCGGATGTACGTCCTGCGGATCCGGCGAGCTCGAGCGTGTGCCCTCGTCGGGTACCGGTTCCGTCGTGTCGTGGCGGGTGGTGGATCGCGCCCCGACCGACAGGCACGGCGAGTTGGTGCCGCTGACGATCGCCATCGTGGAACTCGACGAAGGCCCCTGGGTCTATACATCGCTCGAAGGGGAGATCCCCTCGTCCCCGGGCCGGTCGGTACGCGTGCGATTCCAGCCCCATCCCCCGGAAGGCAGGTTCCCGGTCTTCGAGGTCAGTACCGATTCGCGAAGCCCATCGTGCGCAGCTCCGCCGCATCTTTCTACGCAGGAGTAGTAGTCGCTTCCAGCCACTATCGTGTACTCACTCTTACCGATCGGAATAGTTGAGGAGAACCGACATGGGACGTTTTGTCCCTCGTGCGTTGACCGCGGCGGTGTGTGTGGGATGGGGCGGTATCGGTATGGCCGGCCTCGCGCCGACCGCCGCGGCCGCGCCCTCGATCTACGAACCGAGCATCACCCCGTGCAGTCACCTGTTCACCACCCCGCTCGAACCCGGCCGTCCCGGTACGAGCACCTATTGGAGCCCGTTCGGCACCGCCGACATCGTGTGCTACGACGTCGGTTCGCTGCCGGTGAGCTACTACCAGCGCGACCCGGCGGGACAGTGGCACGTGATGAACCAACTGATCCCGGGCAACTACTTCATCAACATCTTCGGCTACGGCCACCTGCCCGCATAACGGTGAACGCGACCGGGACCACACCCCCTGCGCCGGGCCCGGGTCGCTGATCGGCACCGCGGGTCCGGCAGCTCGGCGAACAAATCGGTTGCTCGACCGGACGGCCTCGTTCGAGTTCCGTCGAGGCACAGGATTTTTCGCCATGTGGCCGATGGCGCGCGTTCGGTCGAGGCGCCGGGCCCGGTAGCGTCGGTGACGTGCAGGATCAGTGCGAGATGCGGCTGTCGCGGCGTTGGCGAGTACTGCTGGTGGTCTGCTCACTCACCATGTTGTTGCCGGTAGTGCTGTTCGTTGCGCCGCCCACGGCCGCTGAGCGCGTCCTCGTGATCGCGCTGGTGGTGTGCCAGGCGGGCGCCGTCTGGTGGATGGACCGCCGGCCCGTTTTCGTCACGATTGTCTCCCTGTTCACGGGAGCGTCGTTGGAACTGCTACACGTTCAAGTGGGGCCGGGCATCGCCCTCATCGTGCTGACGACCTTTTCCTGGCTGCGCCCGGCCCGCACGTCGTTGTGGGGCCTTGCCGTGGCGGTGTTGTTCTTCGCGCTCGCGGCGGGGACCGCCGGGCAGTGGTCGGACGCCCTGCTGTGGTCCGGCGCCGCCCTGCTGGCCTGGAGCTGGGGCGCGCTGGGACGCGCCAGATCCGCCCAGAGGGACGCCGAGGCCCGGCGTCTGGTCCAGCAGGAACGTGCCCGCATCACGCGCGAACTGCACGACGTGCTCGCTCACACAGTGTCGCTGATGGTGCTTCAAGCCGCGGCGGCCGACGACGTTTTCGACACGCATCCGGACAAAGCGCGAGAGGCCGTCGCCGCCCTGGAGTCCGTCGGCCGACAAGCCCTCGGCGAAGTACGCCGGTTGCTCGAGGTGATCGACCGGGAACCGGCCGTTTCCGCGCCTGGACTGAAGGATCTGGACAGGCTGGTGGAGTCGATGTCGCGGGCGGGAGTCGAGGTGGTTGTGAACCGGCACGGAACGGACGGCACCGCTGTCGCGCCGAGGGTCACCGAAACCGCCTACCGGATCGTCCAGGAATCTTTGACCAACGTCCTGCGCCACGCGAGTACCGATCGAGCCGAGGTCGACGTCCGGATCGCCGCCGGGCAACTCATGGTGGCGATCACCGACAACGGCGGCGGTAGCCGGCTCGATCATGGCAACGGTCGGGGACTCGACGGCATGCGCCGACGCGCCGCCGAGCTGGGCGGACGATTCGAGGCAGGCCCTTCCACTGCTGGTGGCTTCCGCGTCGCGGCATGGCTTCCGGTCCGGTCGTAGCCGATATGAGCAGGTTTCTCCGACTTTCGACAGAGGCGAATACACCCCTGTGAGGTGATGTTCCCCGGGCGGCCACAGGAAACACTGGAGTCACGTCATACGGGATCCCGTGACGTGAATGCTCAGCGAAACAAGGAGTCGACCGATGCAACAGCAGGAATGGCGGGGGACGGTTGTCGAGAAGTCGCGCGGGTTGTTCGACGGGGCGAACCTGTACCGGCGCTTGACCATCCGGCTATCGGACGGCAGTACCGTGAAGGTCCGGGTCGACCGGAAACTGTGGAAGGCAGTGCGAGCCGGTGATTCGGTGACCAAGCACGTGGGAGCCGATCCGGTGAAGGACTGACGCGCCCGCAGGCCGGATTCGCACACTCGGAGGATTGGATGCTCGCCATGAACCGGCCGCCGCGACAGGCGGGCGCCCGGCAGACCGGACGGCGGCGGGGATGACCGTCACCGTACTGGTCGCCGATGACCAGGCTCTGGTCCGCGCCGGGCTCCGGATGATTCTGCAAGCACGCGAGGACATCCGGGTCGTCGGCGAGGCCCGGGACGGGGAGGAAGCGGTACATCTGGCCGTGCAGACACTGCCCGACGTCGTGCTGATGGATCTGCGGATGCCGCGCGTCGACGGAGTGCAGGCGACGCAACGCCTTTCCGCGTCCCAGCACAGACCCGCGGTCATCGTCCTGACCACCTTCGACGAAGACGAGCTGATGTACGCGGCGCTGCGCGCCGGCGCGGGCGGGTTTCTACTGAAGGACGCCCGGCCCGCCGAACTGGTCGAGGCGATACGGGTGGTGGCCTGCGGTGAGGCACTACTCGCGCCGCGGGTGACGCGCAGGCTGCTGGATCGGTTCGTCGCCGATGTCCGCCCGGAGACAGCGGCGATGCCGGATCTCGCCGATCTCACAAATCGAGAGGTCGAGGTCCTCACCCTCATCGCGCAAGCGGCCTCCAACGCCGAGATAGCGGCGAAACTGGTTGTCACCGAAGGCACGGTGAAGACCCATGTCTCGGCGATCCTGCGCAAACTCGGCCTGCGGGATCGGGTGCAGGCGGTGGTGCTCGCCTATGACATCGGCCTGGTCCGGCCCCGGCGTTCCTCGAGTACGTGACGCCGGGGCAGTGGTCGCTGCGGCCCGCGTTGCTCAGCCGATGCTCGCCGATTCTTCCGCGCGAAGCGCGGCGATCGTCGCACGCAGGGACTCCGCGGTAGGTGTCGGTTCGATGCCGAAGGCCGCGGTCGCGGCGGAAGAATCGATGACGAACGGGCGATCGAACTGGTAGCGCAACTCGCGCATCTCGCGAGCGTTGGGATCGAACAACCCCGCGGCCCACAGCATCGCGGTGGGCATCCGGCTCACGCGCGCGGGCGGCGCGGTCGCCACCGTCGCGGCGAGTCCGGCCAGTTCGCGGATGGACATGGGCGGCGCGGTCGGCGTGTGCCATGCTCGGCCCCACGCACTTTCGTCGGCGGCGACCGCGACCAGCGTGCGAGCGGTGTCACCGACGTCGGTCCAGCTGTGCGCGGCGTCCGGATCGGCGGGGAACTGCGCCCGGCGCCCCGAGAGCACGGCGGGCAGCGCCACCATGGTGAACGCCGATTTCGCTCCCGCGCCGAGGTAGTCCGATCCGCGCACCTCGGCGGCGCGGACACGGCCGGCCTCGTGCGCGGCCAGTGCCTCGGCCCATATTTCCGCCCGAACCCGCCCCTTCACGCTGTTGGGGCGCAGTGCGTGCCACTCACTGATCGGGCCGTCGACCGGTCCGTAGCCGTACAGGTTTCCGACGCTGAGCAGCGCGGCGCCGGTCGCTTCCGCCGCCCGCAACGCGGCGGCGGCCAGCGGCGGAAAGTCGGTCGCCCAGCGATGATACGGCGGCTGAGCGCACTGGAAGACGACCTCCGCGCCCTCGCAGTGCCGGATCAATGCCCCGGAATCGGCGGCGTCGGCGGCGACGCGCTCGATCAGCGGGTGGTCCGGACCGCTACCGCGCCGTGTGATCACGCGCACCCGCTTGCCGCGTGCGGCGAGCAACTGGGCCGTGGCCGTTCCGACCGGACCGGCTCCGATGACGACGTGCAGGGACATGGCATTCCAACCTGTCTGACGCTCTTGATAGAGAACACTGCTCTCTAATTGACAACTCGAGCCTAAGCCAGAACACCTATCCGAGTCAAGAACAGTGTTCACATTCCGTGCAGACGTTCTCTTCCCCGTCCTTTGTTCCCTACACTGGGAGGAATGTCCGCCCAGTCACTGCGCGCCCGCGTCCGCTCCGAGATGATCGAGGAGATCAAGGCGGCCGCGCGCAAACGGTTGGCAGTGGACGGCGCGAACTTGTCCCTGCGCGGAGTCGCCCGGGACATGGGGATCGTCGCCTCGGCGCTCTACCGGTACTTCCCGAGCCGCGACGACCTGCTGACCGCGTTGATCATGGAGGCCTACCAAGCGCTCGCCGCCGAAGCGGAAGCCGCGGATACGAGGCTGCCTGCCGCCGATCTGCGCGGCCGGTGGATGGCGGTGTGCTCGTCCGTGCGGGACTGGGCGCAGGCTCATCCGGCCGAATACGGCCTGCTCTACGGCAGTCCGGTGCCCGGATACGACGCCCCGGACGACACCGTGGCCCCCGCCGCGGCCGTGGTCTTCCGGCTTGTCGCCATCGCGCAGGACGGTGCGAAAAAACTGACGCCGCCGCCGCTTTCGTCCGCGCTGCCCGCACCCGTGCACGCCGACCTGCGCAGGCTGATCGAGCAGCAGCCCTCCGACCTGCCCGAGGACGTGCTCGACCGGGTCTTCGTGGCGTGGACCCAGCTGTTCGGCCTGCTCAACTTCGAGGTCTTCGGCCGGCTGAACGGCATCATCGGTGCCCGCGCCGACTACTTCGCCCACCACATGAACGTGATGGCCGATCTCGTCGGCCTGCCGTAACCCCGGATTCCGGCTCTCACGACGTACTGCGCACCGTCGCGAACGTACCGGCCCCAAAGGAACGGGCTCCACCTGCCCCCGACCGGCTCACCTGCGGCGATCACCTGGCGGCGTGTCCGCACCGGAGGGCGGCTACCGCGAGCCGGGCAGCGCTACGGTGACAGCACCGAGATTCTCCGCGTTCCATTCGCCCGACGAAAATCACTCATTCGTGGAGGAACATTGCCGAGCTCGTTCACTCGCAGGGGTTTTCTCTCCAGTGCGGCCACCTCGGCGACGGCCGCGGCCGCCGTCTCGACCGGAGCCGCTCCAGGCAGAGCGCGTGCCGACACCGATCCGGACAAGCCGAACATCCTGGTGATCATCGTGGATGAGATGCGGACGCCCGTGTGGTTTCCCGATCAGCGGACGTTGGACACCGTCCTGCCGAACATCGCCCGGATCCGCCGGGGCAGTGTGTCGTTCGAGAATCACTACACGGCGGCCAACGACTGCACGCCCGCTCGCGGCTGCCTGCTGACCGGCCTCTACGCGCAGCAGACCGGGGTCATGGTCGTGTCGGAGTCGACCTTGTCGCCCCTGTTCCCGACGTGGGGATCCATGCTGCGCGACCACGGCTACGACACCACGTACTGGGGCAAGTGGCATCTCGGCAGCTACCCGGATCGCACCCCGGGCGCGCTGGAAGCCTACGGTTTCCACGGCGGCACCTATCCCTCCCCGAACGGCGCGCCGGGGCAGGGGCTGCAAGCGGACCCGAAGATCGTCGACCAGTTTTCCGACTGGTTCCACAACGATTCCGGCGCCGCGCCATGGTGTACGACGGTGTCGCTGGTCAACCCGCACGACATCCAGTGGTGGCCGCGCTGGACCCGGCGCGACCAGTTCAACGCCGACATCCCGCGGTGGATGAACGAATTGCCGCCCAATTTCGAATCCCTCGAACAGCTCTCGCGTAAGCCGCGCCTGCAGATGGCGCTGGTCGAGGTCTCGGCGGTGGCGTTCGGGGTGGCGCCCTACGGGACACCGGAAGCCATGCAGGCCTGGATCGAGATGCGCAACCTGTATCTGTGGGCGCAGCAGCAGGTCGACATCCAGATCGGTCGCGTGCTCGACACCTTGCAGTCCCGTCCCGACGTCGCCGCCAACACCGTCGTCGTCTTCACCTCCGACCACGGCGATTACGCCGGCTCCCACGGCCTGCACGGCAAAGGCGGCGCCGCCTACGACGAGGCGCTGCGGGTGCCGCTCTACATACACGACCCGCGCGGATACCTGAGCCCGGTGGACGGCACGACCACCAGGGACCAGCTCACCTCCAGCGTCGACTTCACTCCCCTGCTGCTCACCATCGGCACCGGCGGCAACGAATGGCGCGGCGACGGACGCTACGAACATCTCAGCGGACGCTTCGACATCGCCGCGCTCTGCCGCGACGCGGGCGCGGCGGGCCGCCCGTGGGTCGCGCACACGACCGACGAGGCGTCGATCGAGGAAGCCGCGATCCTGTTCAACCAGGACGCCCCCGGCCACGTCGCGATGGTGCGCACCGCCGAGGCGAAGTTCGCGTCCTATTCCCAGTGGGTGCACGGCCGGATCCAGATCGATCCGGCGCGCGAGCAGGAGTTCGAGCTCTACGACTACAGCACCGACGGCGGCCGGCTCGAACTCGACAACCAGGCGGCGACCGGGAATCCGCTGCGCGGCGAGATGGAGCCGCTGCTCGACAACGTCATCCGCACCGAGATCCAGCAACCGCTGCCGCCGTATCTGCGGGCCGCCCAGGACGAAGGCATCGGCGACTACATTTCGGCGCAGACCAACATCCTGGTGCAAGCCGAACGGATCGGCAACGCCCTGCTGGATGCCGTGCCGAAGCCGTCCTGACTCCTACAGCAGGCCCCGTAATCGCAGGTCCGTCGCGTATTTCTCGATGAGTTCCCGGGATATCCGCGGAATATCGTGCTCGGCGCCGATTTTCGCGGCTCGGACGGCGGAGCGGAACCTCTCCGCGGGAAGTGCCGAGCCGCGAACGGCTGGGGCCGGTCGCCGATACGCGTGCAGCAAGGGCAGGACGGAGGCCTGGCGCTGCCATTCGGGGAGCGCCCGCAGGGCGGTCTCGAACCGGGTGAACCACTCCTGGTAGTCGGCGATCCGCTCGATCCGGTGGCCCGCGGCGATCAGCCAATCGACGAACTCGTCGAGCGAGCGGCCGTCGTCGTGCGGGTTGAGCACATCGAAACTCTGGAAGCCGGTGGCGGCCGTCGCGCCGAGGGTGGTGATCGCGTCCGCGGTGAAATCGGCGGGCAGGCCGTCGTAGTGGGCGCGCGAGCGGTTGCCGTCGGCGTCGGTGCGGTAGAAGGAGAACGGCGCGATCCCCGTGACGATCAGGCTCAGCAGCAGCCGGGTGAAGATATCCGGCACATTGAGCTGGCCGGCGTAGCGCCGGTCGGCGAGGATCATGTCCGACCGGAACACCGCCACCGGCAGTCCGCACAGGTCGTTGGCCTCGCGCAGCAGCACCTCACCCGCCCACTTGCTGTTGCCGTAGCCGTTGGCGTAGCTGTCGTCCACCGCACGGACCGGGCTGATCTCGCGGATGTCCCCGTCCTCGGCGAAGACGGCCGGATCGATCTGCGCGGCCACGGCGACCGTGGACAGGTAGGTGAACGGCTTGAGCCGCGTGGTGAGGGCCAGGCGGATCAACTCGGCGGTGCCGACCACGTTCGGGCCGAACAGTTGCCGGTACGGCAGCACGTGATTGACCAGCGCGGCGGGATGCACGATCAGGTCGACGCGGTCGGCCAGCCGATCCCACGTCCGATCGTCCAGGCCGAGGTTCGGCTCCCCGATATCGCCGGGGATCACCTCGAGATGCGCGGCGGCCAGCTCGCGGAATTCCCGGACCAGCGTGGGATCTCCGGTGTCGAAAGCGCTGTCGAGGCGTTGGCGCGCCGCGGCGGCGTCGGAGCCACGGACCAGGCAGACGAGTGTGCCCGCGGTGTCGTGCATCCGCCGCAGCCACTCCAGGCACAGGAAACGCCCGAGATAGCCGTTCGCGCCGGTGAGCAGCACCGTCCGCTCGGTCTCCGTGGGGCGCGGCAGCGACGGCGCCGCGGCGAGCGTGCGGGCGTCGAGGAACTTGTCGAGCGTCAGATCAGCGGCACGTACCTGCGGCCCGGCACCGTGCACCGTGGTGTACGTGGCGCCTCGTCCGCCCGAGACACGCACGGCCGCGATGTAATCCGCCACCTCGCGCAGATTGTTGGCCGGGCTGATCACCACCGACACCGGCACCTCGACATCGAAGATCTCGTGCAGCAGGTTCGACAGCGACAGCGCCGACAGCGAATCGCCGCCGAGATCGGTGAAGTGCGCGTCGGGACGCAGATCGGCGTCCGCGCAGCCCAGCACGGCCTTCGCCGCGCGGCCCACCGTCTGGAGCACGGGCAGATCGACCGCGGTGCGGCGCAGATCGAGCAGTTCGTTCGCCTGCCCGGCGTCCAGGTCGGCGTACAGCTGCTGCAAGCGCGGCTCGTACCGCTCTCTCAGCTTGGGGCGAAGCAACTTTCCGATGCCCGACAGCAAACCGTTGGCGGTGGTGAACGGCTCTGGCTCGATCAGGAAATCGCGCGGGATCTCATAGGATTGCAGTTCGGCGTCCTTGGCGAGCTGTCGCAGCGATTCGCTCAGCGCCGTCTTCATCTTCTCGAGGTCGCCCCAGCCGAGCACGTCCTCGGTGGGCACGATCACGGCCAGGAGATACGCACGTTCGCTGCTGCCGTACACGAAGATCTGGTGGATCAGCGGACTGGTCGCATACACCGCCTCCAGGTGCGAGACCGCGACGAATTCGCCCTGGGAGAGCTTCAGCACGTTGTTGCGCCGATCGACGTAGACCAGGCGATCCGGGGCGAGTTCGGCGACGATGTCGCCGGTCTTGTAGAAGCCCTCGTCGTCGAAGATCTCGGCGGTGAGCTCCGGCCGCTTGTAGTAGCCGGAGATCAGGGTGGTGCTCTTCAGCAGCAACTCACCCCGCGGATGCGGTTTGTCGGTCCGGAAGTAGCCCAGCTCGGGGACGTCGGCGAGCTTGTAATCGAGCACCGGCGGCCGCTGCACCCGTTCGTCGATGACGACGACGCCGCCCGCCTCGGTGGACCCGTACCCGTCGTGCAGTTCCAGCTCGAGCACCGACTCGACGAACGATTTCATCTCCGCCGACACCGGGGCGCTTCCGCAGATCGCCATGACCATGCGTCCACCGAGGAAGTGTTCGCGCAGTTCGGTTTTCACCTGCGCTTCCAGCGCGGCCCGGTCGACGCCCGGCCCGTCGCGCCGATCCACCTCACCCTGGAAGCGCTGGAAGATCATGTCGCACACCCGTGGAACGAAGAACAGCTCGGTGGGCCGCGCCAGCGCGATGTCGTCGAAGAGCGTGGACATATCGCTCTCGGCGGTGAAATAGGCGGTGCCGCCGCGGGCCAGCACGCCGGTCAGCGATCCGCGACCGGCCACGTGGCTCATCGGCATGTAGTTGAGGTTGATCGCGGCGAGATCGCGCCGGTTCACCCATCCCTTGGCGACCAGCCGCTGGGAGTACATCGCCCCTTTGGGGGTTCCGGTGCTGCCAGAGGTGTAGATCAGCAGCGCCAGCGGGTCGGCACCCGGCTCGGCGGCGAACAGCGGCGCGGGCGGCAGCGACCGGCCTCGCGCGAGCACCTCGTCGAGCGGTTCCACGAGCACGGAGCTGCCCGCCTCGGCCAGGCGGGCGCGGGCCGCGTCGAACGCCGAGCGCTGGTCGTCGTCTCCCGGGTGGTAGTCGAAGACGATCAGCCGTCGCGGCCCGGCCTGCGACAGCGCACACGTCACCGCGGCGTCGAGCAGCTCCGGCGTCGCGGCGAGTACCCGCGGCGCGGTCTCCTCGACGATCGCCGACAGCTGGGCGACCGGCGCACTGGATTGCAGCGGAACCGCGACCAGCCCCAGATGGACGCAGGCCAGGTCGAGAGTGGTGTAGTCGCTGCTGGTGAAGCCGAGAATGCCCACGAAATCGCCGGCTCGGAGCGGCTCGCGCGCATCACCGTGCCATGCGGCGGCCACGGCGCGCACGCGCTCCCACAGCTCGCCGTAGGTGATCGTGTCGAACTCCGGCAGCAGGCTCAGCGTCGTGCGGCCGGTCTCGCCGGTGCGCAGTTCGGTCGCGCGCGTGCCGAGGGCCGGCCGGTCGGCGTAGCCGACCATGACCGTCTCGACGATCTGGGCGAGCCCCGCGCCGGGCTCGCGAAGCTTCTCGGCGACCTCCGCACGCGGGATGGCGTTGCGAATGTCGTCGTTTTCGGCGTACAGCCGGGTGATGCGGCGCATGAGCCGCTCCCCGCTTGTTTCGAGTGCCACGACGACCTCCTTCGTCCGGGAACGCGCGTTCACCAAACACGTTAGCTCGCCTAAGTACTTCGAGCGGACGATAGCGGAGGCAAGTGTCTGTGACACCGGACACATTGCCGGATATGTCCCAAATCGTCCGGTATTCCCTTGCGGCGCACGCTCAGCCTGGTGCTGCCGGTACCAGTGTCAACGGGCTCCTGTTACCGGTGCCCGGCGCACCGCATGCTCGGAGCATGACACAGACCATATCGCCGGGTCCGGCGGCGGCAACGACGCCCGCCGCCGCTCCGGCCGCCCCACCCGCCGCGCTGGGAGCGCGGCGGTCGCTCGCCGTCCTGGCCGTCATCCTCACCGGCCAGTTCATGGCGGTGCTCGATTCCTCCATCGTCAACGTCGCGATCCCCTCCATCCGGGGTTCGCTGCACACCAGCGGCGCGGCCCTACAGCTGATCGTCGCGGGCTACGTCATCGCGTACGCCGTCCTGCTGGTCACCGGCGCGCGGCTCGGCGACCGGTTCACCCAGCGCCGCACGTTCGTCGCCGGACTGGCGCTGTTCACCCTCGCCTCGCTGGCTTGCGGACTGGCCTGGAACGAGACCTCGCTGATCGTCTTCCGGTTCGCCCAGGGCGTCGGCGCGGCCGCGATGGTGCCGCAGATCATGACGCTCATCCAGCGCACCTTCACCGGTCATGCCCGCGCGCGGGCGCTGAGCGTCTACTCGGCCATCATCTCCGGCGGCATGGTCGCCGGGCAGGTGCTGGGCGGACTGATCGTCAACGCGGACCTGTTCGGCAGCGGCTGGCGCGGAGTGTTCCTGGTGAACGTGCCGATCGGCGTCGCGCTGCTGGTCGCGGCGCCGCGCATACTGCCGCCCTCGGCCCGGCGTCTGGAGCGGCGGCTCGACCTGCCCGGGCTCGCCACGCTCACCGCCTCGGTGCTGTTGCTGGTGCTGCCCCTGGTGCTCGGGCGCGAGCTGGATTGGCCGATGTGGTCGTGGATCGCTCTGATCGCCAGTGTCGTCGGCTTCGCACTGTTCGTGGTGATCGAGCGAATCGTCGCCTCCCGTGGCGGCGAACCCCTGTTCGCGCGGGCGGTTCTCACCGCACCGGGTCTGATCTCCGCGGCCGTCGCGTTGTTCGTCATCATGGCGACCTTCGGCGGCTGGATGTTCGTCATGGCGATCCACTTGCAGAGCACGCTCGGCTACAGCGCCCTGCACGCGGGCCTGCTGTTCGTCCCGCTCGGCGTGACCTTCGCCGTCGCCAGCCTGAACTGGGAGCGCATCCCGGCTCGTTTCCACCCGGCGATGATCCCGCTGGGGCTGGTTCTCGGCGCGGCGAGCATGGTAACCCTCGGCGCGTTGCTGCGCGACGGCGCCGAGGTCGGTCCGCTCGCGCTGACACTGCTCGGCTTGTGCGGCGCGGGCAACGGCATCGCGTTCAGTCCGCTCATGACCCGCACGCTGGCCAAGGTCCCGACGACTTCGGCCGCGGACGCCAGCGGCATCCTGGTGACCAACGTGCAACTGGGCATCGTGGTCGGGATCGCCACCTTCGGCTCGCTGTTCCTCGGCCTCGCGGGCAGCACGGTGACCAGCGCGGCGCACGCGCTGGGCGGCACCGCGATCGCCGAGGGCAGCACGGTCCTGGTGGCGGCGGCTTTCGCGGCCCGCGCCGCGCGGTAGCCGGCCCGCCGTTCGACAACCTTCGAATCATCGCGAGTCAAACCATCGCGAATCGCCGTCGCCGCCGCGCATCCTCACCAGTGGGTGCGCCGTCGGTGGCCCGAGCCGGATCGTGCCCGGCTCGGGCCACCGCTCCCGGCGGCGGCTCGATGGCTCGCGGGACGAAAGAAGGTGTCGGATGGGCGTTTTCGCACTCGGCGTAGAACTCGACGGAGAGGGGTACCGCCCCGGGGCATGGCGGCGAGCCACGCACGCACCCGACCGCCTACTCACCGCGGACACCCTTCGCTCGCGGGTGACCGCCGCCGAGAACGCCGGATTCACACTGGCCACGTTCGCCGACTCGATCCGGCCGGAGCGCGACATTCCCGGTCGCATCGACGCGGTGACCCGGGCGTCTTTCGTGGCGGCCACGACCAGCACGATCGGCCTGGTTCCCACCGTGGCCACCACCTACGCCGAACCGTTTCACACGGCATCGCAGGTAGCGTCGCTGGATTACGCCTCGCGCGGGCGGGCGGGATGGATCGCCGAGCGCGTCGACGACCCGCGCGCCGCTGCCACCTGGGGGCGCAGGCCGGTAGTAGGCGACGCCGACCTGGCTCGCGAACAACGCGATTCGATCGAGGTGGCCCGTCGCCTCTGGGACTCCTGGGAAGACGACGCGGTGATCCGCGACTACGCCAGCGGACGTTTCCTGGACCGGAACAAGCTGCACTACATCGATTTCCAGGGCGAGACCTTCTCGGTGAAGGGCCCGGCCATCGTGCCGCGCCCGCCACAAGGTCAGCCGGTGGTGTTCGGCGCCGAAGGCCCGGTCGACGTCCGGTTCGTCGCCGCCGATTCCATTGCGACGGCCGTCGAGGCGGCGGCCGCGGCGCGCTCGGCCGGGGATTCGCTGGTCTTCGCCGAGGTCGAGGTCACCCTGGATGTCTCCGATCTTCCTGCCGCGCAGCGATTCGGCGAAGCCTCCGCTTCGCCCGGCCGACTCGGGTTCTCCGGTTCGGCTCGCGGATTGACGGATCTGCTGACCGAACTCAGCGCCCACCTCGACGGCGTGCGGCTGCACCTCGCGGTGATCGACGAGGACCTGCCCGTGCTCGCGCGCGAGGTCCTGCCCGCCCTGTTGCGCACCGGGGTAGCGCATCGCCCTGTTCCCGGTTCGACGCTGCGCGCCAACCTCGGCCTGACCCGCCCCGCCAACCGCTACGCGACCACACGCTGATCGTCAGGAGATCGTTTCCGTGACCGACTTCCCGCGCCCCGACGCACAAGTGCACTTCGGCGTCTTCTTCCAGGGCGTGAACCACACCACGATCTGGTCCGACCCGTCCAGCGGCTCGCAGATCGATTTCGAAACCTTCCGCCGGGTCGCGCAGACCGCCGAGCGCGGCCTGTTCGACGCCTTCTTCCTCGGTGAGGGCCTGCGCCTGCGCGAACAGGACGGCTCGATCCTGGAACTGGATATCGCGGGCCGCCCCGACGCGATCACCCAACTCGCCGCGCTGGCGGGCATCACCCGGCACATCGGTCTGGTGGCCACCCAGAACACCACCTACAACGAGCCCGCCGACCTGGCTCGCAAACTCAGCGGCCTGGATCTGCTGTCCGGCGGTCGCGCGGGCTGGAACGCGGTCACCACGGACAACGCGTGGACCGGCGAGAACTTCCGGCGCGGCGGATTCCTCGATCACGCGCTGCGTTACGAGCGCGCCGCGGAGTTCGTCGCGACGGTACGGGCGATCTGGGACGCCTGGGACGACGGCGCGGTCGCCACCTCGCAGCACAGCCCCTCGTGGGCGCGCGCCGAGGCCATCCATCCGGTCGTGCGCACCGGCCCCCACTTCGACGTGACGATCACCCCCACGCTGCCGCGCAGCGCCGGAGGCCATCCGGTGATCTTCCAGGCAGGCGACTCACCCGCCGGTCGCGATTTCGCCGCTGCGCATGCCGATGTCATCTTCTCCAGGCACGGAACGCATTTCGACGACGCACTCGCCTTCGCCACCGACATCCGCGCACGCCTGCGCGCGGCGGGCCGCCCGGACGACGACATCCGAATTCTGCCCGGCACGCAAATCATCCTCGCGGAGAAGGAATCCGAGGTGGAGGAAAAGGTGCGCTGGGTGAAGAACGGCCAGTACACCGGCCAGACCGCTCTGTCACTGGCCGGTCAGATCTGGGGCCGCGACCTGTCCGGACTCGACCCGGACGGCCCGCTGCCCGCGGACGATCCCCAGCCACGACCGATCTCGGAAACCCGGGGCGCCCCACGCTCCGGACAGGACCCGCTCACCATCGCCCGCGAATGGCGAGCCAGGGCCGAGGCGGAGAACCTCTCCCTACGGGAAGTGGTGATCGCCTCTACCGAACGCTCCGGCTTCGCCGGCACCCCGGCCCAGGTCGCCGACGAACTGGCCCGCTGGGTCCGCCACGGGGCCACCGACGGCTTCAACATCTCCCCCTACCTGGTCCCCACCGGCCTGGACGAGATCGTGGATTGGCTCGTCCCCGAACTCCAGGATCGCGGCGTCTACCGCACCGAGTACACCGGCACCACCCTGCGTGACCACCTCGGCTTACGCGAGCCCCTCACCCGGCGATCCTGACGCGAAGCACGACGCGTCAGGGGGATCGGACCCCGAAGTGATCACCAGCCGAATGTCGAGACGGGTTCGCACCTGATGATGTGCTGCACGGCTGTCCGGCAGTTTCACCCGCTTCCAGCTGGCCGGACGGCCGGTGCCAAGCGCCGTCCTCGAAACCCGGTGTTCTGCCGCTTCCCGAACAACAGTTCATCGCCGCGATTCAGCAGCAGATGGACATCACCGAAGACCTTGTGGCGCTCCAGACTCGCTCGGTGACCGCAGTCAGTGAGTAACGCGTGCAGAGTGATCTTTTGCCTCGAATCCATCTGCCGGACAGGTACTCCGCTGGTTTCTGGATGGAGCGAACCGAGCCCGTATGCATCGAAAGCTCGATAGAATTGCCTCCGCCGTCCGAGCGCATGGCCGGGTGCCGGAGGTAGGCGAGTTCATGGGCCTGCTTGCAAACCGGTGATGCACGGGGTGGGAGCGGTCGGTGTCATGGCTGCCGCCGTCTTATCGCCTTGCCGATCAGCCCCCGCGCTGCTTCACCGACCACTGCCTGTTTGATGAGCGTCTGGAACACCTGCTCATAGGGGATGAGTTCCCGCCGTTGGGTGATGGTCTGTTCACCTCAAATCGTCTCGACGTGCGCCACCTTGCGATCGAAGATGACAAAGTTCGTCGGTGGCACCTACAATCGGTGTCCTGACTGTCGCAAACCGGCGGACACCAAGCGAGGACGGCCAAAAGCGGCCCCAAACCCGAGACGATTCACCGGGGTGCACCTTGCTACCATCCCTACCCGCCTCTGACTGACTGGTTGTGGAGTATCTTCCTGTCGTCGTCCGATGCTATCCTCGCCATACATCAGACCCGACACTCACAGCCACCACAAGGATCCGATCCACGAATGGGTAGCTACACCGTCGTCATCACCCCGCACCATGCCGAGGCCGGTGCAACAAACATCTCCGCCCCCCAGCTCACCATCGAGGTCGAGGACAGTCGTCCGGAACCACGGGTCACCGGAATCGCAATCAGCACAGAGGGTTCGACCGGATTAACCCCCCAGGCCCTGACCGATATCGATATCGTAGCCATCGTCAAAGCACTCGCCTCACGGTTCGTCCCACACGTCGAGAACCTTGAACCGGCCCGACTTGCGGCTGCTCCCGTACAGTCGAAATCCTCCGCGGTGGGTTCCGCACCAGCTCTAGCCGGTCAGGCCCGCGATCCCGTCGCGATCGCGCCGTCCGACGGGTCGATGACACTGTTCGACGGTAACGGCGCCGCCAGCGGAAGAGCCTACCGACGAATGCCGGATGCTGATGAATTACGTTCGCAGTACCAACAACTCGGCACTGTGACAGCTCTGGCCAGACACTACGGCGTACCACGCCATACGGCTCAAGGATGGATGGGTCGGCTGCGCAAGTTGGACCAGCCCGGCCACGCCGGCAGCGTTTCCAGTAGCGACCAGACCTCCACCCCTCGAACGGACGCACAGGAATGACCGAAAGTTACATCATCACGATATCCGACGGGCAGACAGGGGCCGCTCTTGTGACGGCAAGAGCGGAGATCGACGCTTCGGGTACCCGCTTGACTGAAGTGCGCTCAGGAGCCGTCGACAAGTTCGTTCCGGAAGCATTGGCGCACATTGATTTCCCGCTGTTGATTCGCACCGCAAACATCCTGTCTGGGATGAACCCGAATCCGGTTGCACAAAAACAAGATGCAGAATCAGATGACATTCCGCCTGATACCGCCGCAACCGGTCAGGTTTTTGTGCCTCCCGATCCCGTTGTCAGTCGGCGTGCTGCTCATAAGGACTCAGTAGGCCCGTCACGAACACAGAAGCGCAGCATGCCCGATGATTTTGGGGTGGCCTACTGGAGACTTGGCAGCATTTCCAAGGTTGCTCGACATTACGACGTGCCCCATCACATCGCTCAGGATTGGATCAGGTCCTTGCAACAGCAAGGGAAACTCGCCAACCCGTGGCCGAAGAAGAAGGAGCGCTCAGCACGGCCGCAATAGCGTTCCCTACCGAGAACTACGCCAGCTTCCGCAGTCGGCGGTCTTCGTGGCACGTGCGTGATGGTCGAGATTCGTTGTCTGACCTGAGCACTGCGTGGTGGCTGCTGATGACGCCAGTGCGCTGCCATGGTCTCAGCGTCATCCTTGCGGACCGACCGATTCACGCACCGGAACTCCTGCGGCCGAACCCAGTGGACTGCCTGTTCACACAGTGCACCGCGGCTGCGGCGATAGCTGTAACCGGCCAGCCTCCTGAGACTGACCGCTTTCAGCGCTGCGTCGCAACGATCTGCTAAGCCTTCCCGATTTTCTCCTGAAGCCACGAATCAAGTATTTCTCGCCCGAGTTCGTCGCTTATGATCGAGCATTTAACAGCGTTGGTCACAGCCTCTCGCACGGAACGGCTCGCGATATCCATTTTGACATCGGCGAACAGGTTATGGCACGACACGTGGTCGGTGCGGCCGAATTCGAGGTTGAACGGCTCGACCGTCACTATCGAATCGATCGTCGAATCACATCCGATCTCGATCAGCGCTAGTTCGACGCTGTCATCCAATAGTCGAATTACGGTACCGTACGCGCCATACAGATATGACCTGCCATTGCAAGCGCCAACTACAGTGACAGCGTCGCCTATTTCTAGCGGCCAGCCGAGTCGATCAAACAAGAGATTTCCTTTAATCATAATTGCAACTGTAGTCCGACGTGTTCCGACAGAACCACAGCCTTGTCGAAACCTGGACCGCGGTTCCACGAGAAATACCCTGGTGCGGGCCGAGGAGTGCCGCCGACTGCTGCGATACCTGCGAATGCTATCGGCCGGTCCCGGCGACTCAATTACAACCCGTTCGTGCCAACACTACCCAAGACCAGCCGATATCTTTTCGATGCTTCGTGGTCAGCTGCCGACTCGGTTCGAGGTGATCTCGGACAGGATCTGACTCATCGAATCGATCAGTTTGCCGCTTTCTCCGATCAAATAGAAATGGCCTCCCGGATACGTATGCAGTCTGAATTGACCAGACGTGTGCAGCCTCCAGTCGTTGGCTTCGTCGACACTGACACGTGGATCGTCGACGCCGATATGAGCATATACTGGAACAGTCACGCGAGATTCTGGATCGGGTCGATAGGTCTCCACCGCGCAATAGTCTGATCGGATCACAGGCAACAGCGACGACATGAGATCGGAGTCATTGAGCAGGCGCTGATCGGTCCCTTCCATTCTGATAATCTCGGCCAACAAGCCGCGGTCGTCCAGGAGATGAACTTTTTTCTCTTCCCTGAAGCGCGACGGGGCACGTCGCCCAGACACAAACAGCGCTACCGGATCTGTCCCGATAGCCTGTAATCGAAGTGCTACCTCGTAGGCAATCAGCGCTCCCATACTGTGACCGAAAAGCGCCAGCGGTCGATCTGTCCAGGCCTTGAGCTGCGTGGCTACAGCGTCCGAGATTTCCGCTATGTTGCTGATCGGCGGCTCCGATCGGCGATCCTGCCTTCCCGGATATTGGATCGACAGAACCTCACAGGCCGGCGAGAGCGCTCTCGATACGGGAAGGAAGAAACTGGCGGAACCTCCGGCATGCGGAAGACATACTAGCCGCACGCTCGGATCCGGTGACGGATTATAGCACCGCACCCACAGGCTCGAATCATCGTGGTCGTCCATAGTCTGTTGCCCCCTACTCATCTTCACATCCATTCATTTCGAGCATCGACCGCCGCAATCCGTAACGCATCAGCGTTCGACATCTATCCCACACTCTCAACCAAATCAGAACACCACTCTTCGATAATCTCGGCCACAACCGGGGCATCGACCGTAAGGATTGAATAATGATCAGCCTCGACCGTACGGACGGTTTGAGAGGAGGACCAAGGTTCCGCCAGCACATATTCCGGATCTCCACCCGACAGCTTAACGCGGAGGAGCGGTTTCGCACACTGGATGAACAGCACGCTCGCATCAAGGGGAGAAGCGTCGCATTCATCAAGAAGATCTAGCCATACCGCTGATGCGGTCAGGTTTTCGCTACTAATCTTCCAGAACTCCGACTCTTTGTTCAGGGTATTGTTCAAGAAATGTTCTGGCTGGATTTCTCTCGCTTGTTTCATCTCAAAGCTGTCAAGAAGAGCAACGCCGACGAGATTCGGTGCTCCAGCCGCCTCGAACCTACTTGCCACCGCATGTGCGAGTACCCCACCGGAGGAGAATCCCGCCAAAACAAACGGTTCCCCGTTCGCGACAGATTTTACTGCCACAACCAAGTCGTCAATGCCGTCAGACAGTGAACTTGGAACAAGCTCGCCCTCCCGAAAGCCCGGCAGTGCGATGCTGGAAACCTTTCTGTGACCTCTGAATTGCTTGGCTATCGATGCATGTTGATGCACTCCGCTGGTCAATGTCGGGGTGGTTAGGAAAATCAACTGCGGCGCTCGATTACCACTGCTGAGCTCCGCACGTACAGTTGCCCGAGAATTTGCCTCGGTAAATTTGAACGACGACCGCAGAAGTCCAGCAGTACGACTTAGGCTAATGCCCTCGTTCAGCCTGCCGGATTCGACTGCCCTCCTGTACAGCGACACAAGCGACAGGTCGGGATCGCTGACATTTACGTCTCGATCCATCAAAACTCGACGTTCCGACCATTGCTGATCAAGTTCGATCAGAATCTGATTCACCAAATCCGACATCGTCGGGTAGTCGAAGACCAGGGTGGCCGGTAGTCGCAGCCCGGTAACAGTGTTGAGGCGATTGCGGACTTCCACCGCGGTCAGCGAATCGAAAC
>NZ_JBEXYF010000054.1:0-27346 GCF_040630775.1 Nocardia sp. NPDC005745 | reverse complement strand
CTCGGGGCGGGCCAGCACCAGGTGCATGATGTTTCCGAACAGGTCGTCGGAGTCGGCGGAGGTGATGAACCGCTTGACGCCCTCGATGTGCCAGGTGCCGTCTTCCTGCTTGATCGCCTTGGTCCGGCCCGCGCCGACGTCGGAACCGGCGTCGGGCTCGGTCAGCACCATGGTGGCGCCCCAGCCCTGCTCGGCGGCGATCTTCGCCCAGCCCTTCTGCTCTTCGGTGGCGTTGTTGTAGAAGATGTTCGCGAAGCCGGGGCCCGCGGCGTACATGAAGGCGGCGGGCTGCGCGCCCAGGATCAGCTCGGCGACGGCCCAGTAGGCCGCGCGCGGGATCGGCAGGCCGCCCAGCTCCTCGGCGATGCCCAGCCGGTCCCAGCCGCCGTCCTGCAGGGTGCGGTAGCTCTTCTTGAAGGACTCGGGCAGCGCGACGGTGTGGGTCGCGGGATCGAAGACCGGCGGGTTGCGGTCGGCGTCGGCGAACGATTCACCGAGCGGACCCTCGGCCAGGCGACGCACCTCGTTCAGCATCTCCTTCACGGTGTCCGTGTCGAGATCGCCGTAGGCGCCGCTGTCCAGGATCGACCCGAGGCCGAGGACCTCGAAGAGGTTGAACTCCAGGTCGCGGACGTTGCTCTTGTAGTGACCCATTGTCAGTACTCACTCTCCGTTGAGTTGGTGCGGTCGGTATGGTTGCCGTTCCCGCCCGTTGTTCGCTCCACCGGGGTAGTCGTGCCGGTTTTCCGCATGCTACTCGCGGGTAACTTATGAGCCATATTACCGGCCGGTAATGAATGCGCAAAGAGCTGAGCAGGCAATGTGACGAGTTTTACAGTGTTTGATTTGCCGCGCCTTCGCGCGGCGTGTTCGCGGTCCCTTCATGGCTCGCGTCCGAGCGACCGCCGCTTGCTCCTTCGTCGCGTACGCGGCGGCCACTCGGACGGCGGGGCAGAATGAGGACGATGCTGATCGAGACGAGTGCCGGGCCGGCCGAGGTCGAGCTCGAACAGCCGCGCAGGCCCGCGTTCCTGCTGCTGCTCACGCATGGCGCGGGCGGTGGGGTGGAGACGAAGGATCTGCTCGCGGTGCGGGCTGCCGCGCTGCGGCTGGGGGGTGGGGTGGCGCGGGTGGTGCAGCCGTATCGGGTCGCCGGGCGGCGGGCGCCGGGGTCGGCGGTCAAGCAGGACGAGGCTTGGCTCGAGGTCGTCGCTCGGTTGCGTGGTCGCAAACGCATTCCGCTGATCCAAGGTGGGCGGAGCAATGGGGCGCGGGTCGCCTGTAGAACGGCGGTCGCGGCGCGGGCCCGCGGCGTGCTCGCGTTGTCGTTCCCGCTGCATCCGCCGGGCAAACCGGAGAACTCGCGCCGGGACGAGCTGCTCGCCCCGGGTGACATCGAAGTGGTGGTCGTCAACGGCGCCAACGATCCGTTCGGGATACCCGATCCCGCCGACGCCGCCGAAGTCCGCGTGATCCCGGGCCAGCCGCACGCCTTCCGCGCGGGCTTCGACCTGATCGCCGAGACCGTGACCCCCTGGCTGGAGCGCTGGTCCTGAACCCCTACTCGGCCGGCCGGGTGGCGATGACCAGAGCGTCGATGGCGTCGCCGGTCTCGGTCGGCCGGTAGACGCGGTCGGCCATGCGCACTCGAATCTGCCCTGCCGACGCCATGGGACCGAGGTCGGCGACGATGTCGTCGGGCGTGAAGAGGATGGAAGGGTCCTGCGGACCACCGCAGCCGTCGGTGATGTTGGTGGTGTCGTGGCCGAGTACGAGCAGGGTGCCTTCCGGGGCCAGCAGGCCGGCCGCCTTGCGGACCAGCGCGCCGCGCTGCTCGGCGGGCAAGTGCAGGAAGACCATCAAGACCAGCTCGAACGGGCCGGTGATCTCCGCCTCGTCCAGGTCGGTGACGTCGGCGCACTGCCAGCTGATGCGGTGGCGCACCGAGCGGGACAGGCGCGAGGCCACGGTGCGGCCTTTGTCGATGCCCACCTGGGAGTAGTCGACGGCATGCACCTGCCAGCCGTGCGTGGCGAGCCAGAGGGCGTTGCGCCCCTCGCCGCACGCCAGATCGAGGGCGCGGGGGAGGTCCGGCGCCTCCCCCGCGGGTGTGGCGGCCTGGAGTGGCGCACGGCGTTCCAACCCGTAGACGTGTTCCACCACGGTGTTGTTCGGCGGTGCGCCCCAGACCAATTCCGTTTGCGCGTAGCGCTCATCCCAGTCGGCCGCATCCATATTCCGAGTCTATTGATCGCGCGCCCCGCGCCCCCGAGGGTTGCTCGAGTCAGTCCGATACCTGCGAGAGCCAATGCACCGGCGTGGTCTCGCGCACGTGGATCAGCACGTCGAACGCGGCGGCGAGCGAGGAGAGCCGGATGTTCGCGGTGGCGTCGGCGGCCGGGTCGTAGACGCCGCTGATGGTGCGCAGCTTCGCCGGGCCGGTCAGCCAGTCACGCACCGGTTCCGGCGCCGCGGCGCGCAGGTCCAGGTAGTAGGCGGGCAGCTCTACCTCGCCCAGTGCGGCATCGACCAGGTCCGGCGACGGGGCGGGCGCCACGGCCATGCCGAGGTCGCCGTGATGGAACCCGATGCCGACGGACACGTATCCGTCGCCCAGGTGATCACGCAAATGGCTTCCGGCGCCGCGGAATTCGGCCGTGTCGTAAACGATCGGAAGGCTGGTCGTGTGCGCGAGCCCGTCCCAGTAGACGATCTTGGCGCCGGTGGAGCGCTGCCGGTGCAGCACCGTCTCGGCCGAGGGCCGTTCGTCCCGGGCGAACCCTTGACTCGCGACGCTGGACCGGTGGAAGTCGAGGATCAGACGGGCATGGGCGAGTGCGGTGGCGCGCTCGTTCGTTTCCGGCAACTCGGCCAGGAGCGCGAGGGCGTCTTCGGCGTGTTCGGCGAACGGGCGGCCCGGGTGGATGCCCTGGTGGCGCTGAACGTGCTCATCGATCTGATGGGCGGTGCGGATCGGCGCGAGGTGCGCCTCGATCGCGGCGAACCGGTCTGGAGCCGCACGACGCGCATAGTCGAGCACCGCGTCGTAGTCGCTCGGCTCGGCGCGGGGCGGTTCGACGCCGAAGATCCGCACCGGGTCTTCCGGATGCGCCAGGTTCCACGCGCGGATCCAGCGCAGTGTGGCCACCGATTCCTCGGTTCGCCACGGGCGCCAGGCGCCGGCGAGCACCGTTCGCGGATCGCCCTCGCCCGCGGTGACGAACCGGTCCCAACGCGCACCGGAACGCGCGCTGTCCTGAATCGCCAACGCGCGGAAGCCATGCCGTTCGACCAGTCCGCGGAACAACCGCTCACGCACACCGAAGGTCTGCCGGGAGAACCGCGTGGACTCGCCCAGTCCGACCACCGTGGCCGCGCCGAGCCGAGCGATCAGAGCGTCGAGATCCGAACCGTAGGAGCTGGGGTCGGAGCTATCGATCGCGACGGCGTTGTCGCGCAGCCAAGCGCGGACGTCGACGGTGGTGCTGAGCATGATGCCTCCCGGAAATGTGAACGATCCAACGCGAAGCAGCCTCATTCATGAACCATTGTTGAGGTCAAGCCCCGCGCCGGATCGCCGGTCCGCGAGCTACAGCGTCGTGCGCATCAGCACGACGTTGTACTGGCTGTGCACCGTCGTCAGGAAGTACAGATCGCGCCCGGTCTGGTACGGGAAGATCGCGGGTGCGTACGCGGTGGGCAATTCGCGCGTATCGATCAGCACTTCGGGATCGCTCCACGGGCCGGCCGGGGCGGACGCGCGCCGCATCACCACGGAGTTGAATTGATCGGTGGTGAGCGAGATGTACTGTCCGAGATAGGCGTTGTACATCACCGAGAGTTCGCCGACACCCCACATGATCGGCGCGGCGGCGTCCACGTCGTTCTTTCGCCAGGCGCCGCCGTCCCAATATTCGTATTCGGCGAGGTTCCCGATGTCCTGCGCGTGTACGCGAGCGACGTGAGCGGTGTGATTGCGCCCGGATCGGGTGCCGTATTCGTAGATGTATCCGCCGTCGGCGAGGAAGGCGTTCATCTGGAAGTTGGCGTTTCCGCCCTCGTTGTTGCGCCGCGTTTCCGGCAGTTCGGCCCAGTTCTCGCCGTTGTCCCCGGAGGTGGCGAGGCCGGAGAAATTGGTGCTCCACTGACCGACGTCGTCCCAGGTCCGCACCGACATCAGGCTCATGTACTGCACACCGTTGACCGAGATGGCCGCGGTGGGGATCCGGCTGATCTCCAGGAACGGGATCTTCGGGCTCGGGATCAGATCGCGGGCCTGGCCGAATATATCGCGTACCGCGCTGTCGAAGAAGATGCCTTCGGACGGATTCGTGGTGTGGCTGCGCAGCAGGATATTGCTGCGCCAGGCCCACATGCTGCCCGCGAGCAGATTCGGGAAGCCGACGCCGGCGGTGTCGCCGAACGCGGTGAGCATTTCACCGTGTCCGTTGTCCCACATGATGCCGAGATCGGTGCCGAGGACGTTATAGGTCTGGGTGTTGTTCGGGCTGGCCATGCCGGTCACCTGAAACACCGCTTTGGTTCGGCCGAGCAGGTTCGGCAATCCCGTCGTGCCGTTGAGTACCGGAATCGGATTGATGGCGTTCGGGTTGGCGATGGCGGGGGTGGTCGCCGTGAAGAGCAGGGCCGAGACACCCGCCAGCGCCGAGAGTAGGAAGGATGCGGTCTTGATCACTGTCTGTGAGCCCTCCGGTTTCTTCCCGAGAGCGGTGCGAACCATGGACGTCCCGCGATACACAGACCCTTCGCAGCGTGCCGCGCACCACTAGTCGACTGGCTGGCAAATCGTGCAAATGGTAGCAGCGGAACCAGTCGGCCGGGCGCTTCTGGCGAATTTACAGCTATCTACCGAGCGCTTTGCGGATGATCAGTGGGAGTTGGGCAGCGCGCTCGAGGGCAAAGGTTCGCCGGGGGGATGCTTGCCACGACTTATCGAACAGCCGCTTGGCGGAGGCGATCGCATGCGGTGACCGCGTCGCGATCTGGTCGGCCAGTTTCTCGGCCTCCGTGACCGGGTCCGCACTCAGCTCGGTGACCAAGCCGATCTCGGCGGCGTAGGCGGCGTCCACGGTGTCCGCGGTCATCGTGAGCAGGAGGGCTTTGTCGATGCCGATCAGCCTGGACAGCGTTGCCGCCCCGGTCATGTCCGGGACCAGGCCGTGCTTGGTCTCCATGACGGAGAACTCGGCGTCTGGGGTGGCGAAACGGATGTCCGCGGCGAGCGCGAGCTGGAGTCCGCCGCCGAAGCAGCGCCCGTGCACCGCGGCGATCACCGGCACGGGCAGGCGGCGCCAAGCCCAGCACGCCTCTTGGAAGGCGTTGGTGCCCCGCCAGGGCAGCGGAACGAAGTTCCGGATGATTGCCAGAGGATCGCTGGTCGCCGCTGCGATGTCCAGGCCACTGCTGAAACTTGGGCCGTTCCCGGACAGGATGACCGCACGCACCGCACTGCGACGGGACACCAGCTTCGCGCTGGCAACCAGTTCGCTGAGCATGTCTACGGTCAGGCCGTTGTGCTTGTCCGGCCGATCGAGCGTGACGTACGCGCGGTGGTCGTCGAACCGCACTGCGATGTTGCTGCCCATGCTCCTATCTTACTCACCGGTCAGTTACTGCCGCCCGCGCTGTTGCCCGCGCGCTCGGGCTCTGTTCTAATCGAACTCGAATTACCGTCAATGTTGACGGTTATGGAGCGGAGGACGCATGCTGCCAGCCGGAATGGACCCGAGGACGCCGGTGCTCGTCGGCGCCGGGCAGGTCGTACACCGACCGGGTGAGCCCGGTCTCCCCGGCCCGGTCGAGCTCGCCGCCGAGTCCCTGCGCCGCGCGGGCGCCGACAGCGGCGTCGGTGACCGGCTGCTGCGGTCGGCCGACTTGATCGCCGCCGTCGCCCCGGTCAGCCGCCCCTACGGCGATCTGGGCGCGCTCGTCGCCGCCGATCTCGGCGCCGCTCCGAGGCGGACCGTGCAGTCGGTGCGTTTCGGCGGCGACGCACCGCAGCGGCTGCTCAACACGGTCGCGCAGGCCATCGCCGACGGCCGCTCGGACATCGCGCTGCTCACCGGGTCCGAAGCGGTGTACTCCGGGAACGCGGCCACCCGCACCGGCACGGCGGTGGACTGGCCGGAGCAGCCGGAGGACGTGGGTCCCGACGAGGTCATCGGCTCCGATCGCGGGCCGAACTCGGACATGGAAACCGCCGCGGGCTTGTGGGGTCCGGTGTACTTCTACGCGCTCATGGAGACGGCGCTACGCCACCGCCTCGGGTCGACCGAAGCCGCGCACCGCGAGCGGATCGGCGGACTGTGGTCGCGGCTGTCGGAGATCGCGGCGCGCAATCCGTACGCGTGGCAACCCACCGCGCATGCCGCCGCCGACCTGGTGACGCCCGCGCCCACCAACCGCATGGTGTCGACGCCGTACCCCAAGCTGATGATCGCGAACCTCACCGTCGATCTGGGCGCCGGGCTCATCCTGTGCAGCGCGGCGGCGGCCGACGCCGCCGGTGTGCCCCGGGACCGGTGGGTGTTCCCGCACGCGGGCGCCACCGCGACCGACGAGTGGTTCGTCTCCGAGCGCGCGGACATGTCCCGCTCACCCGCCATCGCCGCGGCGGGGAAAGCGGCGCTGGGTGCGGCCGGGATCGGGATCGACGATGTCGCGCACATCGACCTCTACTCCTGTTTCCCGGTCGCGGTGCAGATCGCCGCCGAGGAACTCGGCCTGCCGATCGACGATCCGTCCCGGCCGCTGTCGGTCACCGGCGGTCTCACCTTCGCGGGCGGGCCGGGCAACAACTACACGACGCATTCGATCGCGACGCTGTCCGGCATGCTGCGCGCGGACCCGGGGGCCTACGGCCTGGCGACGGCACTCGGCTGGTACAGCACCAAGCACGGCGTCGGCGTGTATTCGGCCAGGCCTCCCGAGCGGCTGTTCCGTGCGATCGAGGCCGAGGTGCCCGCGGCGCGGCGCGAACCTGCGCCCGGGTACACCGGTCCCGCCTCGGTCGAGGCGTACACCGTCGCCTATCGCAAGGGCCCGGCGCCGGACCGCGCCGACGAGCCGGAAGCCGTTGTGGTGAGCGCACTGACACCCGACGGGACCCGCATACTGGTCCGGGCGTCGGATGCCGACACCCTCGCGGCGTTCACCGCGGGCGATCCGCTCGGCGCGGACGCCGAGATCGCCGCGGACACCTTCACCCTGCTCACCGAGAGGAGCGCCCGATGACGGATCCCGTCCTTATCGAGCGGCGCGACGCGATCACCGTGCTGACGGTCAACCGTCCCGAAGCGCGCAACGCGATCAACCTGGCCGCCGCGCAGGCCATCGAGGCCGCCGTCGACGAGTTCGAAGCCGACGACGCCGCGCGCGTGCTCGTGCTCACCGGTGCCGGCGGAACCTTCAGCGCCGGAATGGATCTCGTCGCCGCGTCGAAAGGCGAGATGCCGATGACGCAACGCCGCGGCCCGCTCGGCATCACGGCGAAGCCCCCGGCCAAGCCGATGATCGCCGCGGTCGAAGGCTTCGCGCTGGCGGGTGGTTTCGAGCTGGCGCTCGCGGGCGATCTGATCGTCGCCGCGCGCGACGCGCAGTTCGGCATCCCCGAGGTCAAGCGCGGTCTGGTGGCAGCGGGCGGTGGCGTGCTTCGCCTCACCCAGCGGCTGCCGCGCAGCACCGCCGCCGAACTCGCGCTCACCGGCGGCCGTATCGGCGCCGAGCGGCTCCACCAGCTCGGTTTGGTCAATCGGGTCACCGAGCCGGGTGCGGCGCTGTCGGTCGCGCTCGAGCTCGCGGCCGAGATCGCCGCCGCCGCTCCGCTCGCGGTGGCCGCGAGCAAGCGCATCATCGACGAGTCGCCGGATTGGACGGTCGCCGAGGCGTTCGCGAAGCAGGGCGAGATCGCCCTGCCCGCACTGTTGTCCAAGGACGCCGCCGAGGGCGCGCTGGCGTTCGCGCAGAAGCGCGAGCCGCAGTGGCAGGGCCGCTGACGGGCACGGGACACGTCCGGCAGCCGCAGGCGCAGCGCAGGGAGCGCATGCGCACGCGGCTGCTGGACGCGGCGGTGGATAGCCTGGTCGAGGTCGGTTACGTGGGCACCACCACGCTCGAGGTACAGAAACGGGCGGATGTGCCGCGGGGGACGTTGCAGCATTACTTCCCCACCCGGGCCGACCTGCTCGCCGGTGCTGTGCAGCACGTGGCGCGGCGTCGATTCGACCAGCTGACAAGCGAATTCGAGGCCATCCCGGATGGCGCGGACCGGCTGGAGACGGCCGTCGAGCTGACCATGCGGATGCTCAGCGGCCCGTCGTTCTGGGCGGCGCTGGAGATGTGGGTCGGCGCGCGGACCGATCCGGAACTGCGAGCGGCGTTCCTGCCGCTGGAGGTCCGCCTGTTCGAACTGATGCACACCAGCATCCGCGACAGCTTCCGGCGCGAATTCCCGGACGATCCCCGGGTTCCGACGATCACCGAGTTCACCATCGAGATCATGACCGGCCAGGCCTTGCGCGTGCTGCTCACCGGCGACCTGTCCCGCAACCGGCTGCTCCGGCACCGATGGGGGAACGCCGTGCGCGTCCTGCTCGGCACGGCGGCCGCGGACACGTTGCTCGATCCGCCCGCGGACTGAACCGGCCGGACGCCTACCGTACGCGGGTGATCGTCTCGAGCAGGACCTGTGCGCAGCCGGCCGGGTCGTCGAAGAACGGCGTGTGCCCACTGCCGTGCAGCGTGACGTGCTCGGCGTTCGGCAGCACGCTGCGCGCTTTGCGGCTCTGCGTCGCGTAGGTGAGCAGGATGTCGCGGCTGCCCCAGGCGATCGTTACCGGAGTGTCGGCGAACGCGCCGATTTCGGGCAGCCGGACGTCGGTGAACGAGGCGAGCGCCTCGTCGAAACCGGCCGAGTCCGCCGCGCCGAGCGCGGTCTCCAGCGCCACCTTCGCATCCAGCGCCCATGGCTTGCCGAAGACCAGCGAGAGGAACACGGTCCGGCCCGCGGCGGTGCTCAGCACGGACGGCAGAGCGGGACGCAGCCGACGCGCGAGTGCCCGTGACTTGCCCAGCGACTGCTGGCACCACACCCGGCCCGCGGTGTCCCAGAACCCGATCGGCGAATAGGCGGTCACCGATCGAGCCAGCCCGCGGGCGCCCAGTTCCAGCGTGATCAGCCCGCCCATCGAATTGCCGGCGAGGTGCGGGCGATCGATCCCCTGCGCGGCGAGGAACTCGGCGAGCGCCTCGGTCAGGTTGGGCACCGTGGTGTGCGCGAGCGGGTGCGCCGATCCACCGAAGCCCGGCAGGTCGACCGCGATGACCTCGTACGACGCGGCCAGTGTGTCGATGATCGGCTCCCACACCTGCCACCGGCTCCCGACGCCGTGTACCAGCACGAGTGGTTCGCCCGCGCCGACGCGATGATGGTGCAAGGTCGTCATGCGCCAACACTAACAGCAGTCACCTGTCATCAGATGGGATGTCGCGGGCGATCATCAGGGCTGGTTCGCGCCCCGCGGTGCCGGTACGATAATTGGTATGGCAACGCGTAAGGTCACCCTTTCGCTGGACGAAGCCGCCTGGTCATTCGCGGAACAGGCGGCGGCTCGGGCGGGAATGTCGCCGTCGGCTTGGATTTCGAAGGCCGCGCGACGGGAGGCCGTGCGCACCGGTGTCGGTCCGGTATCGGATGTGACCGCCGAGGCCGCCGCGGACGCGGCCGAGCTGGCGGCCGCGGAGGAGGAGATGCGTGCGTCGGGGTGAACTGTGGATCTACAACCCGCATGGTTCGCCGCGCCGCCGAGCGGTCGTGCTCATCAGCAGTGACGGCATCAACGAATCACCGCGTCCCTGGCTGATCGCGGCCGAGGTGATCGAGGACGATCCGCAGGACATCCTCGCGGTTCCGGTCAAGGAACACGGCTGGGTGCATGCCGGGAACATCGGGCGGATCTTCCGCGGTTGGCTGGCCGAGCGGGTGGACGTGGTGGACAGCGACACCCTGGAGCGGCTCGACACCGCGTTGCGCGCGGCGATGGACCTCTGAGTTCGCGCACGTAGCCTGTTGGACGGCAACGTATCCCGCATTCGCCGTGGCAGACGACTACCGCTGGACGCCGCACGGCATTATGGTGGCCACGCCACCGACAGTGGTCAGTCGAGGAAGAGGAGTCAGGTGCGGATCTGCATGATCGCCGCGGCGCTGATCGCGCTGCCGGTGCTCGCGGCATGCGGCAGCGACAAGGACACGGCGGCGCCCACGGTGACGCAGGCCGATCTGTCCAAGTCCTTGCAGGACAAGGGCCTCAAGAACCAGCAGCTGGCCGACTGCGCCGCGAAGGTGTTCGTCGATCAGGGGATTTCGCAGGACGGACTGCGAATCATGATCAGCGACGAGTACGACACCAAGGCTCCCGACCAGGAAACGCTGGGGATGAGCAAGGAAGACGCGGACAAGGCGCGCGCCGCCAGCGGTCGCATCGCGAGCGAGTGCATGTCGGCGGCCCAACCGCGCTGATCATCGACGGTCGGAGACCGTTGTCACGGTGGGGCGGATACTTCGCGTAGCGATGCGGTAGGGCAGACCGTACGCTGTCGCTACGTCGACGAGGGTGTCGACCAGAAGCCGAGGGTCCGACCGTGTCACAGCCGCCTTTTCCGACGTCGCCGAATTCGCTGGGATCGCCGGCCATCACCCCGTCCGGTCGCTGGTTCGCGCTGGGTGGCGCGCTGATCGCCATCGGCGTCATCGGCGGGATCGTCCTAGGTGCTTTCGGATTCCTGCAGACCTCGGGACGCATCGATGACTTCCAGCGGGTCGGGGTGCCAGGCTCCGGTGTGGTGAACCTGGCGGAGTCCGGCGGGTACACCGTGTACTTCGAGTACGCGGGGGCGTCGTCCGAGGGCGCCTCCGGCACGGTCGATCTGCGGGTGCTCGACCCGCACGGCAAGCATGTGGAGCTGCGGAAGTACGACGCGAGCATCACCTATTCCTTCGGCAGCCATGAGGGCCGGGCCGGATTCTCCTTCGAGGCCGCCGAGCCGGGCGCCTACCGGGTGACCACGGCCGGTAGTTCCGAAGTGACGGTTGCCATCGGCCGAGGCCTCGGCTCTTCCTTCGTCGGCACGCTGCTCGGCGCGCTCGCCCTCGGTTTCGGTGGCGTGGTCCTCGGTGTGCTCGTGATCGTGGTGGTGGCGGTCAAGCGAAGTGCGAGCAAGCGCAATGCCGCTGTGGGAGGGCTCGGGTACTGAACCCGCGGGTCGTCGCATCGCGTTTCGTCGCCTATAGCGCGACCGTCAGTTCGATGTGCGCGGCCGACCCCGCCTCCAGTCCCTCCGCGACGCGCACCGCTTTCTTCATCGGCAGGACATAGGTCGCCCGCGACTTGTCCGGGAACAGCGAAGTAGACCACCGGGTGCCGCCGACGACCACGTGCACTCGCACCGCGCCGAACCCGCCGGAACGATGCGCGTAGCGCTCCTCGATCTCATCGGCCACGTCCTCGGGCAGCGACACGAAATGCCAGGCGGCATCGCCCGGTAATTCCCAGACTTCCGCCGTGAACGAGTACCGCGAACCAGCCACGCCGCGACTGTAACGGCGCGCACCGACAGGGCTTCGCATCGACCGCGCAGGAGTTCCTACTTCCCGGACTTGCATGTACGTATATGTCTACTTATAGTTAGGCCAGCGCGTGTACGTATACATCTACTTATATCTAGGGCGGCTCGAAGAGCCCCGCGACAAAGGAGGCAGATGCCATGGGCATCTCGGATCTCACCTCGAAGTTGGTCGGCGACATCGGCGACAAGCGGCGGTGGCGGCAGTACAAGACGCGGGCGGGGCAGCTTCCCGCGGGTTATCGCACCGCGGTCGATGGTTTCGAGCGGTACCTGATGTACACCGGATCGGGAGGAGGCGTCTCGATGTTCGAGGACCTCGCCGAGCTGTTCGAGCGCAGCGCGGCCGACGGATCCCCGATACGCGAGGTCGTCGGGGAGGACCCCGTGGCGTTCATCGAGACGTTCGCGCGGAACTACCAGGAAGATTCGTGGATCAACCGGGAACGGGCACGGTTGAACAGCGCCATCGAGCGCGCCGCCGGAGAAGGAAAGTAGGGGCGTTCGATGACGACACAGCAAGCTCCGGCGATCCATGTGCGGGATCTGAAGAAGTCCTACGACAAGTTGGAGGTACTGCGCGGCGTCGATTTCGAAGTCGAGCGGGGCAGCATCTTCGCCCTGCTCGGCTCGAACGGGGCCGGCAAGACCACTGTCGTGAAAATCCTGTCCACGCTGCTCAAAGCCGACGCGGGAACAGCCAGTGTCAACGGCTTCGATGTCGCGACGCAACCGGGTGATGTGCGAGAGTCCATCAGCCTCACCGGTCAGTTCGCCGCCGTCGACGAAATCCTCAGCGGCCGGGAGAATCTCGTGCTCATCGCCAAGTTGCGGCACCTGAAGAACGCGGAAACGGTGGCCGACGACCTGCTCGAGCGTTTCTCGCTGACCGACGCGGCCACCCGGAAGGTGTCGACGTACTCCGGTGGCATGCGCCGCCGCCTCGACATCGCCATGAGTCTCATCGGGAATCCGCCGGTCATCTTCCTCGACGAGCCGACCACCGGGCTCGACCCTCAGGCACGCATCGAGGTGTGGCAGGCCGTCGAGGAACTCGCCGAGCACGGCACGACAGTGCTGCTCACCACTCAATATCTGGAGGAGGCCGAACAACTCGCCGACCGGATCGCGATCCTGCACAAGGGCCGGATCATCGTCAACGGCACCCTCTCCGAGCTGAAGCAGCTCCTCCCGCCCGCCGAGGTCGAATACGTCGAGAAGCAGCCGAGCCTCGAAGACGTCTTCTTCGCTCTCATCGGTGACGAAGGCGACGACGCCGCTCCCGGCAACGACCGCAGCGCGGTACGGACGAACTGAGGAACAACGATGACCACGCATTTCTTCGCCGACACCACGCTGCTGCTGGGACGATCCCTGCGCCACATCACGCGCAGCGTAGACACCATCATCACGACCACGATCATGCCGATCGCCTTCATGCTGCTGTTCGTCTACGTCTTCGGCGGCGCGATCGACTCCGGGTCGGACTCATACGTGCAGTACCTGCTGCCCGGCATCCTGCTCATCACCGTCGCTTCGGGTATCGCCTACACCGCATTCCGGCTCTTCCTCGACATGAAGAGCGGCATCTTCGAGCGATTCCAATCCATGCCCATCGCACGATCGTCGGTGCTGTGGGCGCACGTGCTGACCTCGCTGGTCGCCAACCTGATCTCGCTCGTGGTGGTCGTGCTCGTCGCCCTGCTCCTGGGCTTTCGGTCGGGGGCCGGAATACTGGCCTGGCTCGCGGTCGCCGGCATCCTGATCCTGTTCACCCTCGCGCTGACCTGGATCGCGGTCATCCCCGGTCTGACCGCGAAGACCCCCGACGGCGCGAGCGCCTTCTCCTATCCTCTGATCTTCCTGCCGTTCATCAGCTCGGCTTTCGTACCCACCGACACCATGCCCGGCCCGCTGCGGGCCTTCGCCGAACACCAGCCGGTGACCTCCATCATCGACGCCATCCGTCACCTGTTCACGCAGGAGCCCGTCGGCACCGACATCTGGATCGCCCTCGCCTGGTGCGTCGGCATACTCATCGTCGCCTACCTCTTCGCCATGAACACCTACCGCCGCAAAATCTCCTGAGCTGTACTGAGCAGCCACCTGCCCCTGGCGATCGCCGAGGGCGGGTGGCTGTCCAGGTCCACCGTCGTTATCTGCTCGAGCCACCCGCCCAGTAGCTCGACCGGGAACCAAGGGTCCGCATTTCGATCGCGCTGCGCGCAACCCGTGAGCACCCGGCCGTGGTGCGCGATCGTGAGCTGATGACGACCACCGAGGCGAAATCCACTACCGACTCCGACCTGGATGCGATCTTCGGCCCGATATTCGACCGGATCGCCCAGGGCGCCGTAGCGCGAGAAATCGATCGCAGCCTGCCCTACGACGAGGTCGGCGAGCTGCGTGCGGCGAAATTCGGCGCGCTGCGCGTTCCGGTCGAGTCCGGCGGATACGGCGTTACCGTCCGGCAGCTGTTCCGGTTGCTCATCGAACTCGCCGCCGCCGAATCGAACCTGCCGCAGGCGCTGCGGGTGCACTTCTCGTTCGTCGAGGACCAACTGCTGGCCGACCAGGGGCCCGAGCGGGAACGTTGGTTGCGTGCGGTGGCCGAGGGCACGCTGGTGGGCAACGCGATCACCGAACCGGGCGTCGGCGCGGTGGACCGCTACCGCACCACACTCACCGAAGACGGCGGACGGTGGCTGCTCAACGGTGTGAAATACTACAGCACGGGCTCGTTGTACGCGGACTACATCCTGGCCGCCGCCGACCGCGACGGTGAGCGCGTCGGCGTCCTGGTGGACGCGCACGCCGAGGGAGTGCGTCAGCACGACGACTGGGACGGCTTCGGCCAGCGGCTGACGGCCAGCGGCACCACCGAATTCACCGACGTGGTGGTGACCGAGGATCGAATTCTCGGTTCCGGCTACGGCGCGCCCGGCCCGACCTACGCGACCTCCTATCTGCAACTGGTCCAGCTCTCGGTGCTCGCGGGCATCGCCAAGCGCGCCGAGCGCGACATCCGGGAGTGGGTCGCGGGGCGCACCCGCGGCTACACGCACTCCACCGCCGACCTGCCCAGGCACGACCCGCTGGTGCAGCAGGTGATCGGGCGCCTCTCGGCGGCCGCGTTCGCCGCCGAAGCCAGTGTGCTCGCCGTCGCCGACGTGCTCGACGAGGTGCTCGCGGGCGGCGCGAAGGACGAGAGCGCCGTGGTGGCGGCCGAACTCGCCGCGGCCCGGGCCCAGCTGGCAGTCATCGACCTGGTGCTCCCCGCTACGTCGCTGCTGTTCGAAGTGGGCGGTGCTTCGGTGGTCGCCGAACGGCTGCGGTTGGATCGGCACTGGCGCAACGCCCGCACCATATCGGTGCACAACCCCGCGATCCAGAAGGCGCGGGCCATCGGCGATCATCTGCTCAACGGCGCCGACCTGCCGTTCGCGTGGAGCGCGGGGGAGCGCACCGGTGGAGCGGCGCAGTGACCCGCCGCATCCGGTTCAACGCTTTCGACATGAACTGTGTCGCCCATCAGTCACCCGGCCTGTGGCGGCATCCCGACGACCAGTCGCACCGCTACAAAGAGCTGGGCTACTGGACCGAGCTGGCGAAGCTGCTGGAACGCGGCCGTTTCGACGGCATCTTCATCGCCGACGTGCTGGGCACCTATGACGTGTACGGCGGCAACGACATCGCCGCGCTGCGCCAAGGCGCGCAGATCCCGGTGGCCGACCCGCTGCTGCTGGTCTCCGCCATGGCCGCGGTGACCGAGCATCTCGGGTTCGGCATCACCACCGGCACCGGCTTCGAGCACCCGTACCCGTTCGCGCGGCGGTTGTCGACGCTCGACCATCTCACCGACGGAAGGCTCGGCTGGAATGTGGTGACGGGCTATCTGCCCTCGGCGGCGCGCAACTTCGGCGCCGCCGACCAGCTCGACCACGACGAGCGCTACAACCAGGCCGACGAGTACCTCGAGGTGCTGTACAAGCTGTGGGAAGGCTCGTGGGAGGACGACGCGGTGGTCCGCGACGCGACCGCGGGCGTCTACGTCGACCCGGCCAAGGTGCACCACATCGGTCATCGCGGCACGTACTACACCGTGCCGGGCATTCATCTCTCGGAGCCGTCGCCGCAACGGACGCCGGTGATCTACCAGGCGGGAGCGTCGCCGCGCGGCGTGCGTTTCGCGGCGGAGAACGCGGAAGCCATCTTCATCGCCGGTCCATCGAAACGGGTGCTGGCGCAGACGGTCGCCCGGATCAGGGACGCGCTGGAAGCGGCAGGCCGTGCCCGGGACGCGGCGCGCGTCTACGCCCTCGCGACGATCATCACCGACGCGACCGACGAGGCGGCACGGCGCAAGCACGAGGATTACCTGTCCTACGCCAGTGTCGAAGGCGGTTTGGTGTTCATGTCCGGCTGGATGGGCATCGATCTGTCCCGCTACGACCTCGACGACCCGATCGGCCAGGTGGAGAGCAACGCGATCCAGTCGGCGGTCGCGGCGTTCCAGGAATTCGACGACGACGGCCGGGAGTGGACCGTTCGCGATATCGGCAAGTGGGCCGGGATCGGCGGCATGGGCCCGGTGTTCGTCGGCTCCGGGGAGACGGTCGCGGATCTGCTCCAGGAGTGGGCCGCCGAGACCGATCTGGACGGGTTCAACCTGGCCTACGCGATCACCCCGGGATCGTTCGAGGACATTGTGCGGCATGTCGTTCCGGCGTTGACCGCCCGAGGTGCCTACACCGAGGAGTACGTGCCGGGCACTCTGCGCAATGCGCTGTTCGGTGCGGGTGACCGGTTGCCCGCGGAACACCGCGGCGCGAGCTACCGGTTGGGTGGCGCGGGCTCGAGCGCTTTGCCGGACGAGGTTTCGCGAGCGGGGGCAACGGCCGAGACGCACTCGTAAGGTAGTCGGACGGCGCCGGAAGCCCCCGGTCCGGCGCTGCCCGGCGACGCGATCAGAGAGCGGCGAGAAATATCCCGGCGACCGCCTCCAGCCCCGCCCGATCGATGTCATCGAATCGGCCCGGCTGCGGACTGTCGAGATCGAATACCCCGATCAGATCCCCGTCCCGGACCAGCGGCACGACAATTTCCGAACGCGTGTCGGCATCACAGGCGATATGGCCGTCGAACGCGTGCACATCCGGCACGAGTTGGGTGGTCCTCGATTCGGCCGCGGTGCCGCACACGCCTTTTCCGAGCGCGATGCGCACACACGCGGGCTTGCCCTGAAACGGGCCGACCACCAATTCGCGCCCGTCGTAGAAATAGAAACCCACCCAATTCACATCGGGTAGCGCGTGGAATATCAGCGCGGAGAGATTGGCGGCGTTCGCGATGCGGTCGGTCTCGCCCGCGACCAGCGCCTCGGCCTGCGCGGCGAGCTGGCGGTACTGCTCGGGGCGGTCTCCGGTCAAATCGGCGGCGACGAACGACATGGCCCGAATGGTACGCGCTCGGAATTCGCTGTCTGCCCATTCATTCTCGGTGATCGCAACACTCTGCCCGCACCTGGTGGGCATCGCATCATCCCTGCATGACATCGCAGCAATCCGTTTCCCGTTCCACTCGTTCGGCCGCGGTAATCGGCGCCGGACAGACCGGCGTCACTGCGGCGCTAGGACTTCTCGACGCCGGTTTCGACGTCACCATCTACAGCGAGCGCGATCAGCGCTCCTTGCGTGACGATGTGCCCGCCACCGGCACCGCGCTCGAATTCGGTGAGACCCAGCAGGCCGAGGCCGCGCTGGGATTGGACAGCTACACCGCGCGGGCGCCCCGGCACACCGGCCTGAGTGTGCGCATCGCCGGACCCGGCCCCGATCGTCCCGAATTGATCCAATTCGACGGTCATTTCGACGGATACGTCGGCGTGGCGGTGGACACCAGGCTCAAGGCCGACGAGCGGCTCACCGCGTTCCTGGAGCGCGGCGGCCGGTTCGTGGTCGAGCAGGTGACGCCGGAGACGCTCGACGGCATCGCCGCCGCCAACGACCTCACGTTGGTCGCGACCGGACGTGGGGGACTGTCGGACCTGTTCCCCGTCGATGCGCAGCGCACCCCCTACGACGCGCCGCAGCGCTCGCTGCTCACCGTCACCGTGACCGGAATCGGCCACGACGAGAACGTTTTCGCCCATCGCAGCGTCGCGGGCGGCGCGCACAGCGGCTTCTCCATCCTCGCCGATCAGGGTGAAGGGTGGTGGGGCCCCTATCTGCACAAGGACGCAGGGCCGAGCTGGGCGTTCCTCGGCTGGGCGCGTCCCGGCAGCGACTGGGAGAAGCGTTTCGCCGCGGCGGACTCCGCCGAGTCGGCGCACCGCATCGTGCAAGACCTCTACCGCGACTACATCGGCTGGGACCTGCCGGAGGTGCTGGCCACCACGACCATCCCCGAAGACCCGCACTCGTGGCTGAAAGGCGCTGTGCGGCCGGTGGTGCGGGCGGGTGTGGGGCGCACCGCGGGCGGGCACGTGGTCGCCGCGCTCGGTGACACCGCCGTCGCCTACGACCCGATCGCCGGGCAGGGCGCGCAGAGCGGCTTGATCCAGGCCCAGCGGCTGGTCGCGGCGGCCGCCGTGCACGACGGTCCGTTCGACGAGGCGTGGATCGCGCGGCAGTACGCGGCGTTCCTGGCCGCCCGTGGTGACGCGGCCAACAAGGTGACCAGGCTGTTCCTCAGCGATCCCGAGCTGGGTGAGATCGGCAACGCGTTCTTCGCCGCGGCCGCCGTGGACCCGGCGTTCGCGTCGGCGCTGGTCGGCTTGTTGCATCGGCCGCAGCCGTTCCTGCCGGTCGACTCGCCGGAAGCGGCCGCCGAGTTCATCACGCGGGTCACCGGCGAGGACGCCGCCGCGCTGCTGGGCCGGTTCGCGCCCGCGGGCACGTTCAGCAGGTCGAGCTACTCGGCCGCGCTCGCCGACGCCTGATCCGAATCGCACAGATTCAAAACCTCGTCCCGACCGGGGGCCGGTGCTGGAGTGAGAGGAGCGCCGGACGCATGCGTGGCGTCCGGCCTCCGATCCGACAGCTTCCCCCGAAAAACCATGGAGCGGCTATGACCACGGAGCAGATCGCCGAGCAGATCCGGTTCGCCTACTGGGTGCCCAACGTCAGCGGGGGATTGGTCACCAGCGACATCGAACAGCGCACCGGCTGGGATTTCGAGTACAACAAGAAGCTCGCGCGGACCGCGGAGAACAACGGCTTCGACTACGCGCTGTCCCAGGTGCGCTACACCGCCTCCTACGGCGCCGAGTACCAGCACGAATCGACCTCGTTCAGTCTCGCGCTGCTCGGCGCCACCGAACGGCTGAAGGTCATCGCGGCCGTGCATCCCGGGCTGTGGCATCCGGCGGTGCTCGCCAAGTTCGGCGCCACCGCCGATCACTTGTCCAACGGCCGGTTCGCCATCAACGTCGTCTCCGGCTGGTTCGCCGGAGAATTCACCGCGCTCGGCGAGCCATGGCTCGAGCACGACGAGCGCTACCGGCGCAGCGCGGAATTCCTCGAGGTGATCCGCAAGATCTGGACCGAGGACAACGTGAACTACGGCGGCGACTTCTATCGCATCCGGGACTTCACCCTGAAGCCCAAGCCGTTGAACACCCCCGAGCGCCCCAATCCCGAACTGTTCCAAGGCGGTAACTCGACCGCCGCCCGGCGCAACGGCGGCCGCTACGCCGACTGGTACTTCTCCAACGGCAAGGACTTCGACGGCGTCACCGAACAGCTCGACGACCTGCGCGCCGTCGCACGCGCCCACGATCGCGAGGTGAAGTTCGGGCTCAACGGCTTCATCATCGCCCGCGATACCGAAAAGGAGGCCCGCGATACCCTGCGCGAGATCGTCGCGAAGGCGAACAAGCCCGCGGTGGAGGGTTTCCGGGACGCGGTGCAGCAGGCCGGCGCGTCCACCAAGGATCGCAAGGGCATGTGGGCCGACTCGACGTTCGAAGACCTGGTGCAGTACAACGATGGTTTCCGCACCCAGCTGATCGGTACGCCGGAGCAGGTGGCCGAGCGGATCGTCGCCTACAAGCAGCTCGGCGTCGACCTGGTCCTCGGCGGCTTCCTGCACTTCCAGGAGGAGATCGAGTACTTCGGCGCGAAGGTGCTTCCGCTGGTGCGCGAGCTGGAAGCCGCGCAGCGGCCTGTCGCGGCGGTGAACTGATGACCGCGGTCGCCGCCGATCGCATCCTGTCGGCGGCACAGGCGTTCGTGGTCGCGCAGCGGCTGGCGGTGGACTTCGCGCCGGGGGCCGCGGACCGCGACCGGGATCGCCTGCTGCCGTACGCGGAGGTCGATCGGCTGGCGGCCAGCGGCTTGCTCGCGATCACCGTGCCCGCGGCCTACGGTGGCGCGGATCTGCCGCCGAGCGCGGTCGCGGAAGTGACGCGAATCCTGGCCACCGCCGACCCGAATATCGCGCAGATCCCGCACAGCCACTTCGTGTATGTGAACCTGCTCCGGCTCGCGGGGACGCCGCAGCAGCAGGAGCGGTACTTCGGCCGGGTGCTCGACGGTGGGCGCATCGCCAACGCGCAGTCCGAGCGCGGCGGCGCGACCGTCGCCGACATCGCGACCACGTTGCGGCCGACAGGTGACCGATTCCGCGTGGACGGCGTGAAGTACTACTGCACCGGATCGCTGTTCGCCGACCTGTTCGCGGTGCTGACCCGGCTGGACGATCCCGAGGGACGCGCCGGCCTGGAGCCAGGGGAGTACATCGCCTACCTGCCCGCGAATACCCCCGGTGTGCGCGTGGTGGACGACTGGAACGGGCTCGGGCAGCGCACCACCGGCAGCGGAACGGTGTCCTTCGAGGAGGTGCTCGTCGACCGCGACCAGGTGATCCCCCGCTCCGGCGCGGTACGCGCACCCACCGGCTACGGAGCGTTCGCGCAGCTGCTGCACGCCGCCATCGACACCGGCATCGCGCGAGGTGCGCTCAGCGCCGCCACGGAGTTCGTGCGCACGAGAAGCCGCCCGTGGTTCGAGGCAGGGGTGGCGGACGCGGTGGACGACCCGTTGTTGATCCAGCGCTTCGGTGAGCTGTCGGTCGCGGTCACCGCCGCCGAGGCGACGCTCTCGTCGGCCGGATGGGCCGTGGACGCGGCCACCAGGACCGATCCGGGCGTCGACGGCGTCGCCCGGGCGTCCCTGGCCGTGGCGACCGCCAAAGTGCTCGCCGACCGCGCGGCCAACGACGTGTCCGCCGCGCTGTTCGAAGTCGGCGGAACACGCAGCGCCGCAGCGGATCTGAACTTGCACCACTTCTGGCGCAACGCGCGCGCACGCACACCCTGCACGATCCGGTGCGCTGGAAGTACCAGCACATCGGCAGGGCCCTGCTGCACGAGGCCGCGCCGCCGCTGCACGGTGTGATCTGAAAGGAGACGGAATGACAGTCACTGTCGTCGTCGGAAATCCGAAGCCCGCCTCACGCACGCTCACCGCGGCCACCCTGGTCGCGAAGGGGCTGCGACCGGAGGTGGAACCCACCGTGTTCGACTTGGTCGAGTTCGGTCCCGGCCTGCTCGGCTGGGGTGACCCGGCCGTGGCGGAGGCGGTGCGCACCGTGGCGGGCTCGGAACTCGTGGTCTTCGCCAGTCCCACCTTCAAGGCGACCTATACCGGGCTGCTGAAGCTGTTCCTCGAACAGTTCGAGGGCGGAACCGGCCTGGAAGGCGTGCTCGCGGTGCCGGTGATGCTCGGCGCAGGACCGGCCCACGCGCTCGCACCCGACCTGTTGCTCAAGCCCGTGCTCGTCGAAATCGGGGCCACCGCAGCACTGCCCGGGCTCTACCTGTCCGATCGCACATTCGCCGAGGACGGCGTCATCGACCGGTACAGTGGTCGGTGGCGTTCGGTCGCCCAGGCACTGGCCCACAGCTCGAAGGCTGCGAATCATGCATGACCTGTTCGAATTTCCCGCCGACGGAGCCGGCCTGCGTCGCGCGTTCGCCAATTTCCCCAGCGGCGTCGTCGCGGTGTGCGCCGAAATCGACGGAACCCCGCACGGTCTGGCGGTGAGCACGTTCGTTCCCGTCTCGCTGGACCCACCCCTTGTCTCGTTCTGCGTGCAGAACTCCTCGGCCACCTGGCCCAAGCTCGCCGCCGCGAGTCACCTCGGCCTCAGCCTGCTCGGCACCGACCAGCAGGCCGCCGCCCGCTCGCTCGGCACCCGCGACGGCGACCGCTTCCGCGACATCCGGCTGCACCGCGGTTCGGGCGACGCCGTGTTCATCGACGGCGCGTCCGCCTGGATCGAGGGCGTCCAGGAGGCGCATGTACCGGCCGGCGACCATGCCGTTGTCATCCTGCGTATCCACCGCATCGCCAGCCGCACCGACGTCGACCCTCTCGTCTTCCACGGCAGCAAGTTCCGCCGGTTGCGTGCCGAAACGGCGAACGGGGCGGCCTGAATCGAGGGTGTGGACCGCTCGGCGACCGGATCCGAAACGTAGGGTGATGCCGTAGCGCTGTCGGCGGTCCTCGAGGTGGCCCGTGCAGATCCTCGATCATCCGAGAGCGCTGAGCGAGCACCGGATTCGGTGTGAACGTGCAGCGGCCGCGATCGAAATGCCGCACGTTCGCGCGCTCGATCGTCCGGACAATCGCCGCGGCTCCGAAGCGGCGATCCACACGGCCGTCCGGTTGCTCGACTGGGGGTGGGGGCTTTGCTCCGGTAGTCGCCGCTGTGGGAGACTCGTGCGTCTCCCTCGGAAAGGTCCTGGTCATGACGCTCGGCATGGTTCTCGGCGATTCCTCGCGCACTTCGGCGCGGGTGTAGGCCGACCCAGGTGATTCCTGTGCGGTAGCCGCACAGCTGTGTTCGCGACCCTGCGGCGAAGTGCTCGTCGTGCCCATGCACGTTCGATCACGAGGAGTTCCCGGTGTCCACCGTTTCTTGGACCGAAGACGACATCAATTCGACCACCCGCTGGCATTCGGCGAATGGCGCGCCGCCACCCGATCCGGTCGTGGTGGCGGACGACCGGACGACCGCCGCTGCGGCTTGTCGGCTGGCGCGAGCGGGGACCGGCCTGCTCTGGCGCGGTGATTTCCACAACGCGCGGCAACTGTTGCGTGCGATGGGCCGGCGGGTGGACCGGAAGGATCCGTCGGGCGATGATTCGGCCGAAGCGTTTCAGCGGTATCGCGCGTCGCGTCGTCGGCGCGCGGAAGTGCTCGGCAAGTTGCTCGTGCTGCTGGAAGACGACTATTCCCTGGCGCTGCGCCGCGCACCCGATGTGCGGCGCGCGTGCACCGAGGCGTATGGCCTGCCGCAGGGGCGTACGGTGGTCGCGCTCACCGAGCTGCTCGGCGTGCTCGGCGCGGCGCAATGGCGGGAGAAGGGCGTGTACGTGCCCGCCCTCGGCGACCATATCCATCCGCATTACGGCGTGTTCTCCCCGGTGCGGGGCGAGTACGTCGACCTCGTCGCCACCGCGCCCCTACCCGCACGCGCCGAGACCGCCTTCGATCTCGGCACGGGCACCGGCGTGCTCGCCGCGATCCTGGCTCGGCGTGGATGCGATCGAATCACCGCCACCGACAACAATTTTCGCGCTTTGACCTGCGCTCGCGCCAACCTCGACCGTCTGGGCCTGTCCTCCGTCGCTATACAAGGCCCCGCTCTCTTCCCGGACGGCAAGGCCGATCTCGTGGTGTGCAACCCACCGTGGCTCCCCGGCACGCCGACCTCCGCACTGGAAGGCGGCGTCTACGACGAGAACTCGTCCATGCTGCACGCCTTCCTCTCCGGTCTCCGCGCCCACTTGCGACCCGGCGGCGAAGGCTGGTTGATCCTCTCCGACCTCCCCGAACACCTCGGCCTGCGCACTCGAAACGAACTTCTCCACCGCATCACGACCGCCGGCCTCCGCATCACCGCCCAACTCACCGCTCGCCCCACCCACCCCCGAGCCCACAATCCCACCTCCCCCCTCCACCACGCCCGCGCCCGAGAAACCACCTCCCTCTACCGCCTGACACCTCGTTGAGCGGCACATGACGGAGAGGTCACTCGGGATTTCCCTCCATCGTGTGCCACTCGACGGAGTTCCGGCCGCAGCCGGTGTTCAGCGCAGGGCGAGCGGTGTCTCGGAGGCGACGCGGGTCAGCTTTTCCGGGTTGCGGACGAAGTAGAGGCCGGTGATGTGGTCGTCCTCGACGTGGAAGGCCATGATGCCGTCGAGCGCGCCGTCCAGGCTCAGCGCCAATGCGAGGTGTCCGTTGATCAGGATGGTTTCGCAACTCAGATCGCCCTGGACCTTGCCGGTGCCGCCGGTGATGTAGCGGGCGACCTTCTCGGCGCCGATGACGGGCTGTAGTGCGGCTCGCTTGATGCCGCCGCCGTCGCTCATGAGGACGACATGCGGGGCGAGCACGTCGAGCAGGCCTTGGGGATCGCCGGATTCGAGCGCACGCTGGAACGCTTCCACCGACGCACGGGCCTGGCTCGGCGATACCACCGAACGTGGGCGGCGGGCCGCGACGTGGCGTCGGGCGCGGTGCGCGATCTGGCGGACGGTCGGCGGGGTCTTGCCGACCGCCGCCGCGATCTCCTCATAGTCGACGTCGAAGACCTCGCGCAACACGAAGACGGCACGTTCGGTGGGCGAGAGCGTCTCGAGGACGAGCATCATCGCCATCGACATGTTCTCGGCGAGTTCGACGTGCTCGGCGACGTCGGGTGTGGTGAGCATCGGCTCGGGCAGCCAGGGGCCGACGTATGACTCTCTGCGGCGCTTCATCGTGCGTAGCCTGTTGAGCGACTGCCGGGTAGTGATCCGGACCAGGTAGGCACGTTCATCGCTCACCTGCTCCAGGTCGGCTTTCACCCATCGCAGCCAGGTTTCCTGCAGAACGTCCTCGGCGTCGGCGGCCGAGCCGAGCATCTCGTAGGCGACGGTGAACAACAGGTCGCGGTGGGCGACGAAAGTGTCGGTCGCATGGTCGCTCATCTTCTCGACCCTTCTCCTCGGGAGTCGGCTGCACCCGGTCCGGGCCGTCAGCTCGCGAAAGGCTCGAGGGCGAACCGGCCCCACGCGATGAATACCGCCACCGCGAGATACACCGAGTTCAGCACGACGAACTTGTACTCCCCGAGCCGGCCGTGGGTGATCATCGCGCCGACCATGAGCCCGACCCAGCAGACGGCCGTGACCGGCACCATCACGGGTGCGATGTCGAGCACGGCGGGCAGGATCAGACCGGCCGCCGCCAGGATCTGCAGGACCCCCAGGCCCTTGACGAAGCCGTCGCCGGCAGCGGCGGTCCATTCCCCGCCGGGCGACGCGGCGAGCTTCTCCCGAGGGATGAACGCCTTGGTGATGCCGCCGAAGAGGGCGAGCGCGGCCAACAGTGCCGTAGCGATCCACAGTGCGATGTTCATCGGAAACTCCTCCGTCTCTGGTGTGTCGGCATCCAGACACCGCGCGAGCGAACCCTGTGACAAGTCAGTGAGCTAGTTCACACAACACCTGCCTACCGCCCGGCGCTTCGTTGAGTGGCACATGGCGGAGAGACAACTCGCGATTCGCCTCAGCCATGTGCCACTCGACGGGTGAGGTGCCGCAGGTCGTCGAGAGGTGGATGGGGGAGCGCTCGTGTAGCGGTTTGAAAGACCGCTGGACCGAAAAAGACCCGCCCTGGACCAGGGCGGGTTTCGTGTGGAGCCGATGACGGGAATCGAACCCGCGCTGTCTGCTTGGGAAGCAGAAGTTCTACCATTGAACTACATCGGCAGAGGCAGATGTGCCAATCGAGACTGTAGCAGAAGCCTCGTGTGGGGTGGGAAAAGTCCAGCCAGCAGGGTGGTGACTCGGGGGACTTCGCCGACGCCGAAAGCCAACCTATTTCGCTCGACGGCCGGAAGCGGACTCGGCCTTATCGGGATTTCTGCCGGGATAGCCGTCCGGAGACGGGGTCGGGCCTGGCTCGCCGGAAACCAAGTGCCGGTAGACAGTCAAGCAAAGGATGAGCCAGAGGGCGCCGAAGCACCAGCCGCCGAGGACGTCGGTGGTCCAGTGGACGCCGAGGTAGATGCGGGACAGGCCGACCGCTGCGACGAACAAGGCGGCGGCGATCGCTGCGCACGCGCGGAGGGCGGGTCCGTGCACGCCGGGTAGCGCGACCACCAGAACGATGCCGACCACGACGAACGAGCCCAGGCTGTGCCCGGACGGATAGGCCTGATTGGACACGTTGATCAGGTGTTCCTCGACGGGCGGGCGGTCGCGGTCGGTCAGCCGTTTGCCGCCGCGCACCAGCAACCCACCGCCGAGCCCGGTGGTCGCGACGAGCGCCGCCGACGTCCACCGCCGCCGCCAGGACAGCACCAGGCAGGTCGCGGTGGCCAGGGCCGTCATGGCGAGCGTGCCACCCAGCACGCTGACGACCACCGCGACCGGGGTGAGCGCCTCGCTGCGGTGCGCGATCGCCCAGTCGGCGATGCCGCGATCGACCTTGCCGGGGCCGCCGCTCCCGACCACACCCGCCGTGAGGGCCGCGGCGCACACCACCAGCAGCGCGGTGAGCACCCCGATGGCGGTACGAATGCGAGGGGAAGTCACCACTCCACGTTGCCATGCCGGACGCCGGCAGGTAACCCGGACGCTTCCGGCATGGACGGTGCCGGCGAGTGCCTCCGGTTACCTCTCGGTGCGCGAGCGCATGGCCTCCGCCAACCGGGGCGACACGGTCGGCTGCGGCGGATTCGTCAGGGCTGACCAGGGCCGACCGGCCGCCCGGACAAGCGCCGCCATCAGCCTCCGCGCATGGCGGGGCAAGCCGGCTACGCGGACGACCTCAGAACTTGCTGTAACCGCCGTCGATCAGCAGGGTGTCGCCGGTGTGGTAGGCGCTGGCGGGGCCGGCGAGGTAGACGGCGACGGATTCGAAATCGCTCGGCAGGCCCCAGCGGCGAACCGGGATCCTCGGGTGGACGCGTTCGCGGAAACGGTCCCAGGCGAAGGCCCCCTCGGTCATCGGCGTCTCGACCCAGCCGGGCAGCACCGAGTTCGCGCGGATGCCGTGCTTGGCCAGCTCCACCGCGATCGAGTTGACCATGGCGATCAGCCCCGCCTTGCTTGCCGCGTAGGACTGCCCGCGTGGAACACCTTGCTGGGCGGCGAGGCTCGCGGTGGCGACGAGGCTGCCGCCCTCGCCGTTGGCGAGCATGACTTTCGCCGCTTCGCGCAGCGTCACGAACGCGGCGTCGAGGTTGAGGGAGGTGACCCGGCGGAATTCCGCGAGGTCGGTCTCCACGAACGGGATGAAACCCTGACTGACACCGGCGTTCACGAAGCAGGAGTCGACGCGGCCGAGTTCGGCGGCCGCGCGCCCGAAGGCGTCGATCACCTGCTGCTCGTCGCTCACGTCGCAGCTCAGCGCCAGCACGCGGCCGCCGAAGGCGCGCAATTCGGCGGCGGCGGCCTCGTTGCGCTCGGCGTTGCGGCCGATTACGCAGACGTCGGCTCCGGCCCGCGCGAGCCCGCGGGCGAAGCCGAGACCGATGCCGGAGTTGCCTCCGGTGACGACGGCGACGTGGCCGGTCAGGTCGAACAGCGAGCCCTCGGTCATGGTTCATCCCTAAGGTTGTGGGTGTCTGGGGTTGGTGCCCCGGATGCCCGGGACGGTGGGGTGTAGCTGATGGTTTGTTGCCTCTGGTGAGGCTCGAGAGG
>NZ_JBEXYF010000053.1:0-30206 GCF_040630775.1 Nocardia sp. NPDC005745 | reverse complement strand
GAACTTGTGGCGCATCTCGTCCAACTCCGCTGCCCCGACGCGGTTGGGTGCGGCGGCGGTGGCGAAGTCGCCAGCGGCGGCCACTCGGACGCGAACCATGAGGGGGCCGCGAACACGCCGCGCCCGCGCGGCCGATAACTCAGTCCGGGCCGCCGCCTCCGGCCTGCGGTGGCGGGATGCGGACGACGCGGTCGTCGAACGGGCCGGGCTGGCCGTCGGTCTTGTTCACCGTGGTCACCCAGATGGTGCCGTCGGCGCCGACCGCCGCGCCGCCGAGCTGCCCGTACTTGTCCTGCGCCATCAGGGTCGGCGCCGCGGTGACCGCGTGGGTGTTGGGGTCGGCGGCGGCGATGGCGAGGGCCTTCGCGCGGGTCAGCGAGATCGCGACGCCGTCGGTCGCCGCGGCGCAGCCCGCGACGCCGGGCCGGTCCGGCCAGGTCCACGTGGTGGTGACCACGCCGTCGTCGCCGAGCCGTTGCAGCCGGTCCTCGGCGGGGGTGCGGTCGGTGATCCAGATGCTGTCCTTGCTGTCCCGGCACACGTCCCCCGCGGTGCCGATGCCCGAGACGGCGATTTCCGGCGCGGGCGTGCGGCCGGGCACCGGGGACTTCACGCGCAGCAGTTTGCCCGCGAGCGAGCCCGCCGAGGCCGCCGCGCCGGGGTTGCCCGCGTCGCCGGTCAGCACCAGCATCTGATCGGGCGCGGCGAAGTCGATCGCGCCGTGATTCCCGGTGGCGCCCTTCGGGATACCGGTGAGGACGTCCTTGGGGGAGCCGCCTTCGGCGATGCGGACCACCCGGTTGTCGCTGCCGGTGGTGATGTAGGCGTACATCAGGCCGTCTTCGTGGTAGGTGGGCGACAGCGCGATGTCGCTGAGGCCGCCGTCGCCGGAGCCGTCCACGTCCAGCTTGGCGATCTCGACCGGCGGCTGCTCCGGAGCCACCTTCATGATCCGCCCGGTCCTGCGCTCGGCCACCAGCGCGCCGTCGGCGAGCGCGACCAGGCCGCCGGTGGTGTCCAGGCAGGTGGCGACCACCGCCGGATCCGGATCGATGCACGGGCCGCTCGGACGGGTGGTCGAGGTGGGCGACTGGCTCGGTTTCTTCGGGTCGATGTTGGCTCCGCGCAGGGTCGGTTCCGGGGTGAACGGACTGGACGCCGAATCGTCGAACCGGGCGCACCCGACCAGCAGGACGGAGCCGAGCGCCAAGCTCGCCGCGACGCGGCCCACGACAACCAAACTCATAGCTCAGACGTTACGGAAATACCGTTGCCCGCGCCCCCTCCGGGTGCGTGTTGCGCGCGCACTGACACGCCGCGCGGTACTTGCCCGCCGTGGCACGGTGCGGCATAGGGTATTGGCCGTGACCGACAAGCCGAAAGACACGCCGGAATCCAAGGCCGGGGAGGCCACTGCCGCTACGGCCGAGCAGTCGGCGGTGTCGTCCACCGGTCGAGGGGTGACCAGCCCGTACGACTCGCCGACCGAGCAGTTGGCGCGGGTGGATCAGGCCCAGCGTCCGCAGATGTCCAAGGACGTCCCGCGCACCGATGACGAACTCGGGCTCGACCCGGAGGTGCCGACCACCGCCGAGAGCAAAGCCGCCGGGGGCAAGGGGTCCACCTACGAGTACGCCAGCATTCCGCCCGCCCCCACTCCGCCGAACGACACCGGCCGCCTGCGCAGGCGCACCGGCGAGACCAGGCGCGGCACACTCGATCTAGGTTTGTTGCTGCTGCGCTGGGTGGTCGGCGGCACCTTCCTCTACCACGGTCTGCAGAAGCTCACCGGTTGGTTCCACGGCCCCGGCTTGGACGGCACCCGCGACATGATGGAGCGCGGCGGCTGGGATCACCCGAGCGTGTCCGCCATGCTGGTCACGGCGGGCGAGGTGGGCGGCGGCGCGCTGCTGATCCTCGGGCTGGCCACCCCGCTGGCCGCGGGCGCGGTGCTCGCGGTGATCCTCGACGCCTGGGCCTGGAAGCAGGGGATGGCCCCGGGGTTCCAGTACAAAGCCGGGCCGGGCGCTGTGGAGTTGGAAAGCATCCTCGCGGGCGCCGCGGCCGCGATCATCCTGACCGGTCCGGGCCGCTTGTCCTTCGACCGCAACCGGGGTTGGGCCGTTCGCCCCGCCGCGGGGTCCTTCGTCGTCCTTCTCCTCGCCGTGGCGGCCGCGGTCGGCGCCTACTGGTACCTGCACGGCGGCAACCCGCTCACCGGCATCGGCCCCTTCGACTGATTGCGGATGAACCGAGGCCCCTCCCTCCCGTGACGGGAGGAAGGGGCCTTGCTGTTCAGCGCAGTGCCACCTGATTTCGCGGACGCACCGCCGGGTGCGCAGAACCGGCGCAGGACCTGAGACCGGCCGACCGGTACGGCCGAGGCCCGGAGCGGCGGAATGAAAGCTACGGCACGTGCCGCACGGCGCCCTTGTCCGCCGAGGTGGCCATGGCGGCGTAGGCGCGCAGCGCGGTCGTCACCGGACGATCGCGGTTGACCGGCTGCCAGGGGCGTTCGGAGGCTTCCATCTTCGCGCGGCGCTCGGCGAGGACGGCGTCGTCGACGAGGACCTCGAGCGTGCGGGTGGCCACGTCGATGCGGATCTGGTCACCGTTCTCCACCAGGCCGATGACACCGCCGCTGGCCGCCTCGGGCGAGATGTGCCCGATCGACAGACCCGAGGTGCCGCCGGAGAACCGGCCGTCGGTGATCAGCGCGCACTGCTTGCCGAGCCCGGAACCCTTCAGGAACGCGGTCGGGTGCAGCATTTCCTGCATGCCCGGGCCGCCCGCGGGGCCTTCGTAGCGGACCACGATCACGTCGCCCGGCTTGATCTTCTTGCCGAGGATGACCGACACGGCCTCCTCCTGCGAGTCCACCACCACCGCGGGCCCCTGGAAGGTGAACAGTTCCTCATCGATGCCCGCGGTCTTGAGCACCGCGCCGTCGGGCGCGATGTTGCCGCGCAGCACGACGAGGCCGCCTTCGGTGGTGTAGGCGTGCTCGAGGTCGCGGATGCAGCCGCCCTCGGCGTCGGTGTCCAGCGACGACCAGCGGTTGTCGGTGGAGAACGGCTCGGTGGTGCGCACCCCGCCCGGGGCGGCGTGGAAGAGTTCGATGGCTTCCTGGGAAGCCTTGCCGGAACGGATGTCCCAGGTGTCGAGCCACTCGTCGAAGCTCGCGGTGTGCACGGTGGTGACGTCGGTCTCCAGCAGGCCCGCGCGGCGCAATTCGCCGAGGATGGCGGGGATGCCGCCCGCGCGGTGCACGTCCTCCATGTGGTAGTCGGAGTTCGGCGACACCTTCGACAGGGTGGGCACCCGGCGGCTGGTCTCCTCGATGGTGTGCAGATCGAAGTCGATCTCACCTTCCTGCGCGGCGGCCAGGGTGTGCAGCACGGTGTTGGTCGAACCGCCCATGGCGACGTCCAGCGCCATCGCGTTGCGGAAAGCCTTGGCGTTGGCGACGTTGCGCGGCAGCACGGACGCGTCGTCTTCGCGGTACCAGCGGTTGGCGATGTCGACCACGACGGTGCCTGCCCGTTCGAACAGCGCCCGGCGCGCGGCATGCGTGGCGAGGGTGGAGCCGTTGCCGGGCAGCGCGAGACCGAGCGCCTCGGTGAGGCAGTTCATCGAGTTCGCGGTGAACATGCCCGAGCACGAGCCGCAGGTCGGGCACGCCGACCGCTCCACCTCCGACAGCCCCTCCTCCGACACGGCCTGGTTCGCGCTCGCGGAGATCGCCGTGATCAGGTCGGTGGGCGCCTGTGCGACGCCGCCGACGACCACCGCCTTGCCCGCCTCCATCGGCCCGCCGGAGACGAACACCGCCGGAATGTTCAGCCGCATGGCCGCATTGAGCATGCCCGGGGTGATCTTGTCGCAGTTGGAGATGCAGACCAATGCGTCGGCGGTGTGCGCGTTCACCATGTATTCGACGGAGTCGGCGATGATCTCGCGCGAGGGCAGCGAGTAGAGCATGCCGCCGTGGCCCATGGCGATGCCGTCGTCGACGGCGATGGTGTGGAATTCGCGCGGCACGCCGCCTGCGGCGCGCACCGCGTCGGCCACGATGTCGCCGACGTTCTTCAGGTGCACGTGACCGGGCACGAACTGGGTGTAGGAGTTCGCGATGGCGACGATCGGCTTGCCGAAGTCGGTGTCGGTCATGCCGGTGGCGCGCCAGAGTGCGCGTGCGCCTGCGGCATTGCGGCCGATGGTCGTGGTTCGTGAACGAAGCGGTGGCATGTGGATGGTCCTCGGGTCGCGGGGGCTGACGTGCGACGGCGCAGAGCCTGCTCGGCGGTCCACCAGGTTACTCCCGGTGGGCGTGTCCACCGGTCGGTGGTGCGCCGGGCACGGCGGCCATGGCTGTCAGCCGGATCGGGTTTGTCGCTGTGCGTGGTGTCGCAGGCGACGACGGGTCGCCGGAGGTGCCGGACCGTCGAGGGGTGGGGACGCGAAGGAGGATCACTGCTCCGGAGAAATCATCCCATCACTCGGCCGCAACAACCTAACCGCGGTGGATGTTCCGCGCATCGCTCGAGCCGGTCGGGGGCACGACCGACTTCTAGCGCGTGTCTTCGCCGGTGGCGTCTTCGCCGGACCTGGCGACCCCGTCGGTCGGCGCGCTGTCCTCGCCGCTCGGGTTCGCGGTCGTTTCGGTGGGGGACGCTTCGGTCGCGGGCTCCGCGAACGGGTCCGGAATCCGTCCGCCGGAGAACGCCGCCAGATCGCGCAGCCGGTCGTAGCTCACCGCGGGCAACTTCACCTCGGTGCCATCGGCCAGGTCGGCGCGCACGTATCCGCGCTTGGGGATCCGCACGCCCTTCACCTGCGCCCAGTCGAGGTGGCGCGAACCGAACAGCGTCCGCAGCTCCAGCCCCGCGTCCGAGACGGCGGTCTGCGTGCGCAGCACCCACGCCAGCACCACGACCGGGATGAGCAGCAGCCACCACAGTCCGGCGGGCCAGCCGACGAACGGGAAGAACACGCACATCAGCAGGATGAACACGCCCAGGAAGGCCAGCCGTGGGATGCGGATCACACGGGCGTCGGAGGCGCCACCCGTATCCGTTGCCGCGGCGGGCGTGTGGGACGATTCAGAAGGTGGCACGGACTGATGCGGTGATGACACACCACCATCCTCGCATCCTGGTGAACGGACACAAGCAACCGCACTGTCCCACATAATGGGACGCACGGGGTCATCTGTTTGACTCTTCGGTTCACACCCGCTTAACGTCGTGCGCGTGAATCGAAACGAGTTGCTCGTAATCGGCCGGCGCGTCCAGCGTTGAGCCTGACACACTGAGTCGAATACGTCAGCTCGCGTTGCGACGCGCCACCCTCGATCAGCCCTGTGCTGTCGGGGGCTTTTTTATGTTCGGACTAACCTCCAGCATGGCGAAGCGCAAGACACCGCTGGCACAAAAATCCGGGGTCAGAACGACAACCAGTAAGGAACGAAGACGGTGAGCGCACCTACCGCACGGCCCGGGCCTTCCGCCCGTAGGCCAGCGCCTTCGGCGAATCAGCAGGCCACGCCCGCTGCCAACGCGATCTCCGCGGCCAACCGCCGTCCGGTCCCGCCCGAGCGGGTCACCGGCGCGCAGTCGGTCGTCCGGTCGCTCGAGGAGCTGGGCGTCGACACCGTATTCGGCATTCCGGGCGGCGCGATTCTCCCGGTGTACGACCCGCTGTTCGATTCCACCAAGGTGCGCCACGTCCTGGTCCGGCACGAGCAGGGCGCGGGTCACGCGGCTACCGGTTACGCGCAGGCGACCGGCAAGGTCGGTGTGTGTATGGCCACATCCGGCCCCGGCGCCACCAACCTGGTGACCCCGATCGCCGACGCGCAGATGGACTCGGTCCCGATCGTGGCCATCACCGGCCAGGTCGGCCGGAGCCTGATCGGCACCGACGCGTTCCAGGAAGCCGACATCTCCGGCATCACCATGCCGATCACCAAGCACAACTTCCTGATCACCGAGGGCATCGACATCCCGCGCATCATCGCCGAGGCGTTCTACCTCGCCGCGTCCGGCCGCCCGGGCGCCGTGCTCGTCGACATCCCCAAGGACGTGTTGCAGGCGCAGACCACCTTCAGCTGGCCGCCGGAGATGCGGCTGCCCGGCTACCGTCCGGTCACCAAGCCGCACGGCAAGCAGGTGCGCGAGGCCGCGCGGATGATCATGGAGGCCAAGGCCCCCGTGCTCTACGTCGGTGGCGGCGTGATCAAGGCCGACGCCTCGGCCGAGCTGCTGCAACTGGCCGAGCTGACCGGCATCCCCGTGGTCACCACCCTGATGGCGCGCGGCGCGTTCCCCGACAGCCACACACTGAACATGGGCATGCCCGGCATGCACGGCACCGTCGGCGCCGTCGCCGCGTTGCAGCGCTCGGACCTGCTGATCACCCTCGGCGCGCGGTTCGACGACCGCGTCACCGGCCAGCTGGACTCCTTCGCGCCGGGCGCCAAGGTCATCCACGCCGACATCGACCCGGCCGAGATCGGCAAGAACCGGCACGCCGACGTCCCGATCGTGGGCGACTGCCGCGAGGTGATCGTCGAGCTCATCGAGACGCTGAAGGCGGATCCCGCCGCGGGTGACGCTTTGCCGCTTGCGCTGACCGACTGGTGGACCTACCTCGGCGGCGTGCGCGACTCCTACCCGCTGGGCTGGACCCCGCCCGCCGACGGGTCGCTGTCGCCGGAGTTCGTCATCGAGGCGCTCGGCCGTCTGGCCGGACCCGACGCGATCTACTGCGCGGGCGTCGGCCAGCACCAGATGTGGGCCGCCCAGTTCATCAAGTACGAGAAGCCGCGCACCTGGCTGAACTCCGGTGGCCTCGGCACCATGGGCTACGCCGTCCCGGCGGCCATGGGCGCCAAGATGGGCGCGCCGGACAAAGAGGTGTGGGCGGTCGACGGTGACGGCTGCTTCCAGATGACCAACCAGGAGCTGGCCACCTGCGCCGTCGAGGGCGTCCCGATCAAGGTCGCGCTGATCAACAACGGCAACCTCGGCATGGTGCGCCAGTGGCAGACGCTCTTCTACCAGGAGCGCTACTCCAACACCGACCTGGGCACGCACTCGCTGCGCATCCCCGACTTCGTGAAGCTCGCCGAAGCCCTCGGCTGCCACGGCATCCGGGTGGAGCGCGAGGAGGACGTGGAGGCCGCCATCCGCGAGGCGCAGTCCATCACCGACCGCCCCGTGGTGATCGACTTCATCGTCGGCAAGGACGCCCAGGTGTGGCCGATGGTCGCGGCGGGCACCAGCAACGACGAGATCATGGCCGCGCGCGGCATCCGCCCGCTGTTCGACGAGGACGAGCAGGCCGCCGAGCCGGCGGTCATCCACGCGGCGATGTCGCAGGAACAGAACAGGGTGAACAACGGATGAGTACCACGCATACCCTCAGCGTTCTCGTCGAGGACAAACCGGGCGTGCTGGCCAGGGTCGCGGCGCTGTTCTCCCGCCGCGGCTTCAATATCGAATCCCTGGCGGTCGGCGGCACCGAACTGCCCGAGATCTCGCGCATGACCATCGTGGTCACCGTCGAGGACCTGCCGCTCGAGCAGGTCACCAAGCAGCTCAACAAGCTGGTGAACGTCATCAAGATCGTGGAGCAGGACTCCGACAGCTCGGTGGCCCGCGAACTGATCCTGGTGAAGGTGCGCGCCGACGCCAGTGTGCGGACCCAGGTGATCGAGGCGGTCGGGCTGTTCCGTGCGAAGGTCATCGACGTGTCGCCGGACGCGCTCACCGTCGAGGCGACCGGAACCCGGTCCAAGCTCGACGCGCTGCTGCGGATGCTCGAACCGTATGGCATCCGGGAGATCGTGCAGTCCGGTGTCGTCGCGGTGGGACGTGGACCGAAGTCCATCACCGCCACTCGATGAGGTAGCGAGCGGCACACCGATGGGGCCGACCGGCCGACGGCGGCCACGCGCTAGTCTTTCTGCGATCGACGGTTGGCGTGCCGCCCTCCCCGCCCACGCGGGAATGATCCCCTCCCGCTGCTGCGGGGGTTGATCCGATCCAGAACAACGAAAATCAACACCGGCGCAAGCACGGTGTGCCCCGCCTCGCGCGGGGATGATCCCGGAAGGAACCACAGTGGCAGTCGAGATGTTCTACGACGACGATGCCGACCTGTCGATCATCCAGGGCCGCAAGGTCGCTGTCATCGGCTACGGCAGCCAGGGTCACGCGCACTCGCTGAGCCTGCGCGACTCGGGTGTCGAGGTCCGCGTCGGTCTGGCCGAGGGTTCGAAGTCGCGTCCGAAGGCCGAGGAGGCCGGCCTGACCGTCGGCACGCCCGCGGAGGTCTCGGAGTGGGCGGACCTCATCATGGTGCTGGCGCCGGACACCGCGCAGGCGTCGATCTTCACCAACGACATCGAGCCGAACCTGAAGGACGGCGACGCGCTGTTCTTCGGCCACGGCCTCAACATCCACTTCGGCCTGATCAAGCCGCCCGCCAACGTCACCATCGGCATGGTGGCGCCGAAGGGCCCCGGTCACCTGGTGCGCCGTCAGTTCGTCGACGGCAAGGGCGTTCCGGCTCTGATCGCGATCGACCAGGACCCGAAGGGCGAGGGCCAGGCGCTGGCGCTGTCCTACGCCAAGGGCATCGGCGGCACCCGCGCGGGCGTCATCAAGACCACCTTCAAGGAAGAGACCGAGACCGACCTGTTCGGTGAGCAGGCCGTGCTGTGCGGTGGCACCGAGGAACTGGTCAAGACCGGTTTCGAGGTCATGGTCGAGGCCGGTTACGCGCCGGAGATGGCCTACTTCGAGGTGCTGCACGAGCTGAAGCTGATCGTCGACCTGATGTACGAGGGCGGCATCGCGCGGATGAACTACTCGGTGTCCGACACCGCCGAGTTCGGTGGCTACCTGTCGGGCCCGCGGGTCATCGACGCCGACACCAAGAAGCGCATGCAGGACATCCTCAAGGACATCCAGGACGGCAGCTTCGTCAAGCGTCTGGTCGCCAACGTCGAGGGCGGCAACAAGGAGCTCGAGGCGCTGCGCAAGCAGAACGCCGAGCACCCCATCGAGGTCACCGGCGCCAAGCTGCGCGGCCTGATGAGCTGGGTCGATCGTCCGATCACCGAGACCGCCTGACCCATCTCCTGATTCACGGGTGGCCCGCTCCGGATTCCGGAGCGGGCCACCCGCGTCTTCGCGTCTTCCTAACTGCTGCCGAACATGCCAGGCCCGAGCCCTTGTCCGTAACCCTGCCCGTAGGGGCCGCCGTATTGGTTGTAGCCCCAACCGAATAGCGGGTTGTTGTTGCAACTCCAGTTCTGGAACGGACCGAAGTCGCATCGGTTGTAATAGGGGTCGTACCGGACCTGAGATACCCCGGGTGTACTCGGGGTAGCCGAGGCAGGCATCGCCATAGCGGTCAACGGGATTGCGGCGATCGCACCGGCGACGACCACGCGGGCCAGGGTGCGGCGTGCGCTGGTTGTGGAGAACAACGTAAATCCTTTCACTCTTCGGTGAGCGTTTCCGCCCACCATCCCCCGTTGCGGGTCTGCCCACGGCCTACCCCCGCAGACAGATCTTGGATCTACGGTCACTGCTTTCACGGTCGCGCTTACCGACGAGGCAGCGACTGCACGACTTCACTCTTGCGCACTTGCCGCGAAAGGTCACGGGTGTTGCCTCCCCTGCGGGCCAAATCGAACCGCGGCATTAGGGGCACCCCCTATGCGCGTTGCTCATCGATCGCCGAAGACGATTCGCGCATCGGCTGATGCGGTCGTTTCGCATGGTTGGTGATTCGTTACTCGCTCGTACCGATGTCGGGTCCTAAGGTTCTCCCGGACAACGAGGTCAGGTAGCCGAAGATTCTCTGACCGAACGGATGGTGAGCCTTGCCCAACCCGACCGATATCGACCCTCGCCCGACCGTCACGCATCCGGCCTCGGCCGGTCGGCGTCCCGAGGCGATCCACCGCTTTCTCGTTCAACCCGCCGACGCGGGCATCGTGGGGTCGGTCGACGGCGGCAAGCTCCTCGAGTGGATCGACAAGGTCGCCTACGCGGCGGCGGCCCAGTGGAGCGGTCGATACTGCGTCACCGCCTACGTCGGGAACATCCATCTCGACCGGCCCATCGCGGTCGGTGAGCTGGTCGAATTGCATGCCAATCTGGTCCACACCGGCCGCACCAGCATGCACATCCTCGTCACGGTCTATTCGACCGATCCAACCCGGGTGAAGCCGGTGCAATCGGCGCAATGCCTGACGATTTTCGTCGCGGTGGACGACGATCGGCGCACTGTCGAAGTCCCGCAATGGAATCCGACAACACTGCTCGAATCGCAGCGGCACCGGCAGGCCCGGGCCCGCGTCTCGGTGCGCAAGCACATCGAGGAGGCGATGGCCGCGCAGCGCTACACCTCCGCGGGCACCGCGCCGAGCGCCACGCTGCGTTTCCTCGCCGCGCCTTCGGACATCAACTGGGGCGGCAAGGTCCACGGTGGCCGGACCATGCGGTGGATCGACGAGGCTGCGTACGTGTGCGGGGCGGACTGGGCCGGGCAGCGCGTCCTCACCTCCTACTTCGGCGGGATCCGCTTCTATCGGCCGATCGTGATCGGCCACGTCGTCGAGGTCACCGCGCGACTGATCCACACCGGCCCGCGCAGCATGCATGTCAGCGTGCACGTCACCTCCACCGACACCCATTCCGACGAACCCGCGCTGGCGGCGCACGGCCTCGCCGTGGTCGTCGCCATCGACGACGACGGAAAGGCGCGAGCCGTGCGGCAGTGGGAGCCGGTCTCCGAGGAGGATCGGGTGCTCGACGCGCACGCCCGGCACCTGATCGAGCTGCGATCGCTGGTCGAACCGTTCACCACGGCCGGCGCCGTGCCGTCCGACGCCGAGCCCAGTCATTTCCGGATACCGACACCGAGCTGACCCCGGCTAGACTAGTTACCGATGAGTAAGTTCTTCGCGTCGGTGGCCGAGGTGACCGAGCGCCTCACCGAGGCCGGGTATCTCCCGTCCCTCGATATCGCCACCGCCGTGTTCCTCGCCGGCCACCTCGGCAAGCCCCTGCTGGTCGAGGGGCCGGCGGGCGTCGGCAAGACCGAGCTGGCCAAGGCCGTCGCCACGGCGACCACCTCCGACCTGGTGCGTTTGCAGTGCTACGAGGGCATCGACGAGGCCCGCGCCCTCTACGAGTGGAATCACGCCAAGCAACTGCTCCGCATCACCGCCACGGACGACGAAGGCTGGGACAGCACCCGCGACCACGTCTTCACCGAAGAGTTCCTGCTCGCCCGCCCCTTGCTGGCCGCCATCCGCAACCCGCGTCCCACGGTGCTGCTCATCGACGAACTCGACAAGGCCGACGTCGAGTTGGAAGGGCTGCTGCTGGAGGTGCTCGGTGACTACCAGGTCAGCATCCCCGAACTCGGCACCGTCACCGCGGTGCGCAAGCCGTTCGTCATCGTGACGTCCAACGCCCACCGCGAATTGTCCGAAGCGCTCAAGCGCCGCTGCCTCTATCTGCACATCGATTACCCGACGGCGGAGCTGGAACGGGCGATCATTCGGATGCGGGTCCCGGAGCTGGACGAGGAGCTGGGGGAGCCGGTGGTCCGCGTGGTCGGCGCGTTGCGTCAGCTGTCGTTGCGGAAGGCGCCTTCTATCGCCGAGACCGTCGACTGGGCGAAGACATTGGTCGCGCTCGGTGCGCGAAACCTCAGCGGAAGCGTCGTCCGCTCGACGCTGGGAGTGCTGTTGAAATATGAATCCGACCACCGCCTAGCGGTAAAGCGGCTCGGACTCGATCCGGATGCCGAGCAAGGGGGGTCGGCGAGATGAAGTTCGGACTCGGTCAACTCCATTCGTGCCCACCACCGGGCCGTGCGGCAGGTTCGGCCTGCCCTCCAGCGGATGCCGCAGCGCCGCCGCGCAATCCGGCCTCGCATGCGCGCACCGGCTGCTCCGGCGTTGCGAAGCCTCTGCCAGGCAGCACCGTCAGGACTACGCGCCCTCGCACGCCGTCGCTTCTGGCATCCGCCATTCGACTACCGTTCGGGCCGATCACCGTGCCGACTGCGAGGCGGAGCGGGCATGAGCCTCGCTGAAGATCGCGCGGGTGAGGCGGGGAGCGACCTCTCCGGCTCGCTGACCGATCGGCTCGTCGAATTCGTCGGCCTGCTTCGCGATCACGGTATCAACGCGGGGCCGAGCGAGACCATCGATGCGGCTGAGGCGATGGTCGCCCTCGGTATCGACGATCGCGGTCGCCTGCGCTCCGGCATGGCCGCCTGCCTGCTGCGGCGCAATGGCCAACGCGCCGTGTTCGATCAACTCTTCGACCTCTATTTCCTGACCGCTCGGCAGCCACAGCCCGTTGCTCCGTCGACGCCCGAATCCATCGAAGCCCTGCGTGATCGCCTCGCCTCCGCACTGGCACAGGACGATTCGGAGTCGGTCGCCGAGCTGGCCCGCCAAGCGCTGACCGAACTCGGCGCCTACGGCGGGGCGGGAACCGGGCAGTCCTCCGCGCCGGTCACCACCGCATCCGGCGCGGGCTGGTCCTCCTACCCGGCCATGAAAGCCCTTCGCCCGGAAGAACTCATCGATCGCATCGTCGCGGGCATGAACGGCTCCTCCCGACTCGACACGACCGTCCACACCATCGAAGCCAATCGCCGCCTCGCCGCCTTCCGCGCGGCGGTCCAGACCGAGGCCCGGCTGCGTTCGGCGCAACTGCGCGGCACCGAATACATCGCCCGCCGCGGCGTCGAATCCAGCACCGACCAGATCGATTTCCTCGGTGCCCGCGAACAAGACCTGGCCGAAATGCGCCGCCTCGTGCACCCTTTGGCCCGCAAACTCGCCACCCGACTGGCCGTCCGCCGCCGCAAAGCCGTGCGCGGCCGAATCGATCTCCGCCGCACCCTGCGCCGCTCCATGTCCACCGGCGGCGTCCCCATCGACCCGGTCCTGCGCGCCCGCAAACACGGCCGCCCCGACCTGGTCGTCCTCGCCGACATCTCCGGCTCGGTCACCGGCTTCGCCGAATTCACGTTGCAGCTGATCCAGGCCCTGCAAGACCAGTTCAGCAGGGTCCGCAGCTTCGGCTTCGTCGACACCTGCGACGAGATCACCCACTTCTTCACCCCCGGCGAACCACCGACCCCCGGCACCGCCGCCCGAATCCTTCGCTCCACCAAGGTCGCCCGCTTCGGCAGCTCCAATTACGGCGAAGCGTTCCAAGGATTCCTCGACAACTACGCCGATGCCCTCGGTCCGCGCACATCCGTACTCATCCTGGGTGACGGGCGAACCAACCGCACGGACCCGAATCTCGCGGCGGTGCAAACCATCGTCGACCGCGCGAAACACACCTACTGGCTGAATCCGGAGCCGTCGCGGTCCTGGTCGACGGGGGATTCCGCCGCCCACGTGTACGCGGAGTGCGTAACGATGCACGAGTGCCGGAACGTCAAGCAGTTGACCGAGGTCATCGCGCGGCTGCTACCTGCGTGACTGGGCCGCCGGGATGGCGCCTTATCGGGATGCCCGCTCACTGCCCGCCGGGCGCAACTTGTGGACCACGGCGGCTGTCGCGGTGGCGATGACGTCATCGACCCAGCCCGGAATGGGCGCCGCGCCCGCGATGTATTCGCGCACGAGCCCGTAGGGAATAGCCTTGACGGCAGCCACCGCGATCGCCATGCGATGCTCGTCGGCTTCGCCGAACTCCGTCGCGACGGCGGCGCGTAGCGCGTCGTTCATGCGGTCGTTGACCGCGGCGATGTCGGCGCGCAACTCGGCAGAGCCCACCTCGAGCAGTTCCTCACGCCGGAACATCTTCATCGCACGAGCTTCGGTGGGATGCTCACGGCAGTATCGCGGCAGGTGCATCGCGGCGGCGAGCAGCGGGTCGGCTCCCGACAGCGCGGCGACGAATCCGGTCTGGAAGCGCTGGATCGAGCGCAGCCACAGTCGTGCGAGCAACTCTTCGCGGGAGGCGAAGCGCACGTAGATCGATCCGGTGTGGACGCCGGAGGCAGCGCTGATCGCGGCGATGGTGGGCCTGGTCGTCGCCGGATCGGCGAGCAAGTCGCGCGCGGCATCCAGGATCTGGTCATCGGTGAATCGCCGGGGTCTTGCCATGGGGGAGAGCTTAGGGCAATGTTTAGGAATATGGATTCAAAAACTCCGCTCCCGGTGACGGGCAGTCTGCTCGCGTTCATCGGATCGGCGCATACCGCACTCGGCGTCGTCATCTGGGCGACCGGCCGAGAGCAGACCGAACTCGCCTTCTGGTTCACCGCGTTCGGAGTCGCCGCCGTCGGCTTCGGTATCGCCGTGATCGAGACGGAGCGAACGCGCGGCTACGTTCCAGCGCCGATCCTCGCCGCGATCGCTGTGCTCACCGCCTTCGGCATCGCATTCGAGCCGGTGTCCGGGTTTCTCACCGTCCTGGTGCCGCTGGCCATCGGCGCCCGCGGATGGATACGCCATCGCCGCATCGCCGCGGTTCCGGCAGGGTAGGTCCGTCCACGCGCACCGGAGGTGAGCCGACTCTGTATCCGCCGCCGCGAGCCTGATCGAAATCGCTGTCGCGACCGGCTGCAGGTCGACTACGAGCCGACGCCGCCGATGTCGGGTCGACCTCGGCCGAGCACGCCGCGCTGAATTGTGCCGCCCGTGGTCGGCACGCCTCGGTCGTGGACTTCGGTTCCGCTCGGACGCAAGAAGGTCCCGGCGGCCAGGGCCACCGCGGCACCGACCGCCGGGTATATGAGGGCGTCGGCGTGCCGGTACCAGAAGGTGGCGTAGCGGCTGTCGCTGGTGTCGCACAGGTCATCGATCGACCGGGTATTCGTTGTCTGGTCGACACAGATCCCGACGTAGATCGGTTGCGCGGTGTCGGGGGTCGGCGTGGTCGAGGGGATCCGAGAAGTGGTCGTCATCGGTGGGGTAGTGGTGGTCACCGGCGGAGTCGTGCGAACCGGAGGCTTCGAGGTGGTGGTATAGACCGTGGTGACGATCGGGCGGGGAGCGGCGGTGCCACCAGCCCCGCACCCACTCGACACAAGCGTCATGGCCACCAGGGCGGGCAATGTGTACGAGACACGGCGCGACGCCATGACCCGCTTCTGCCGACGATCGCAGCCCGACGTGCCGCTCATGCATCCCCTCCCGGGTCCATACGAACCACTGTCACGAACCGCCCGATGCTAGCAACGCGCCAGTGCGCGCACCATCGATCCGCGGTTCGCGAAATGCCAATTGCCAGAATGTTTTCCCCCCTCGAGTCCCGGATTCGTTCCGATATCGAAGTACGCGCTAACAAGCGGGAGAACTCATCAACGGCAAAGTGCGTGACGATGCGCGCGTGCCGGAACGCTACGCAGTTGACCGAGGTCATCGCGCGGTTGCGGCCGACGTAGAGTCGCAGACTTCGCACCGTACTTCGCGAATTCCTCTGGTCGGTGTTCACCGCCACCCCGACCCATGCGGTCAGACGGCTTACTCTTTGTCGGCGATCAGTCGGTTGCGTCCCTCCGAACTCGCTCGAGACCACGCATCAGAACATCGAATCGGGGTGCCTCCGGCCAGCTCGGTCGCAAGGTGCCGACGCGGTACCACCCCCACCGGCGATAGTTGTCATACGCACGGTGATTATCCGGGCGGACCAGCAATGTCGCGCGCTGCTCGGGCCGTCCCGCGAGCAATTCGTCGTGCAGGGCCCGCGCGATCCCCCTCCCGGTGAACTGCTTGCGCACCATGATCTCGCTGAAGGCGAATGTGCGCGAACCGTTCTCGGCGGTGAACGCCACGTGGTCGCCTTCGTCGAGCCGCAGCCCATCCCACCACGCTGTCTCGGCGGTGAGCGGCCATCCCCACGCCTGCCCACAGAGTTCGCCGTCGAGACGAGCGATCACCACCTCGAACGCGCCGGAGCGAGCGGGGTGGGTGTAGGCGTCGAACCGGTGCATGAAGGCCTCAGGCGACTCGAATTCCTCACCCGACTCGATCGCGTCGACGTAGGAGTCTCGGAAGATCAGCTCGACTTCGTCGCGCAGTCCGCGAGCCTGTGCGGCGGTGTAGTGCTGAAAGTCGATGCCTTCTATCGAACCGGACTGCTCAGGACTCACGCGGTAACCACCCGTTTTTCCAGTTCGTCGAATCGGGTCGTGAACTCTTCGGATCGCCCTTCGGCGGCGGCGCGCACCGATTCGAGCCTCCGCAGTATGCGAGTAGAGGACACCGGTCCTTCCAGGTCTGCAAGGACCGATAATCCCTGATCGACCGCAGCATCGACGTCGCCGACCTTCGCCAGCGCCGCGGCCGATCCTGCACGATAACCTGCGGAATTGCGGGCTCCAGCATGTTCCAGAGCTAGTCCGGCATACAGATCAGCTGACTTTGCTTGATCGCCCAAACGTCCGTGGGCTTGTGCTTCGTGGTACCTGATTTCGGTGGCGCTGACGAAGCGCAGCCATGGCGGGCAATCATCGAGTGACTCGTGGTCCACCGCGAAGTCGAATTCTCGCCATGCGGTCGCAATAGCTTTGCGGTACGCGGCCCGGTCACCGAGTACTCCGTACGCCTGCGCCTCGCGGGTGGCGATGAGGGCATGGATACGGCTAGGCCCGTGGGCGTGGCCGCGTGCGACCTGTCGTGCGCGGCCGGCGAGATTCAGCGCGCGATGGGGGTTCGGATCCTCGTTGCGTACGCGTGAGACCGCGAGCAATGCGGCGTTCATGCACACATGCACGGTGAGCGGGTCGTCACCTGCCTGGTTCGCCAAGCTGAAAGCGTCGGCGTAGCAGCGGCGAGCGAGTGGGTACAGGTCGGAGTCGTAGGCGAGCCATCCGGCGATGGTCGCGAGATCCCCAGTGGCCCTGATGAATGCGCGGCCAGCCTCTTCGGAGAATGCGCATGTGTCAAGCAGGTGCTTCGCAGTTCCGAGGGCTTGAACGGCGGATTCGACCAGTGAAACACCGCCGATGTTTTGTTCGCGGCGTTCGAGGTAAGCGACGAACTCGTTGAGCCTCCGCGCGTCGGCGATGCCGATACGGATGGGGCCGGCGCTGGTGTCGCCGCCTGCCGCCAGAACGAAGGCCCCCGCTAGCATTCCGAATTCGCGTCGCTTCACATCAACCTCGACTTCCGCCGCGCTATGTTGGTCGCCCAGAACCAGGCTATCCCTTGCCGCTTCGGCGGGTTGGCGAGCCAGCGACATCGCAGCCTCGCGCACCTCGTCGATCTCTGCGCGGAAGCGGGCACGCTGCTCGTCGGTGAGTCTGGCGAGTTCGGTGTCCAACGCCTCCGCAGACTCGTTGCGCACCGGTCTTCCCGGTGTCGCGCGCTCCCATTTGCGAATTGTCGCGACCTGGAAACCGATTCGTTCTGCAAACTGTTCCTGCGTCAGCCGGAGGGCTGCCAGGCGGAGCGCCTTGACCTCTACCTTCGTCCATCTGTTGACAATCATCCGCACCCCCTGATCGACCCTGCAATGCATGGCGGCGCAAGCGTATTACTTCTATGTGAGTCCTGTGTCTGGGATCGCATGCCGGGCCCCGCGAAGCTGGATGAGGCCCCGCCGCCGGGTTGAGATCGAATCTTCACAGAGTCCCCGGCGGCGGGCGCCCACCACGTTGATCAGGCGGAGGGGACCCAAATGAGTTCATCGAACGACACAGGGGACACGCCGTTGTCGGTGTGCCACTTCTATCGCAAGGTCTGTGATCTGCCCGCTGTGGTCGACCCGCCGCATATGGGACGGATCGTGATCCGCACCGGTGTCGTGTGCGGGTTGATGATGCCTGCCTTCATCGGTTCCGAGGTGAAAGCGCGAATGGGGAGTCTGGGGCAGGAGGCGGGGCCGATTCTGACGCACCCGCGCTCGCAACGCTGGACATTCCTAACGCGTGCCGACTTCCCGGATGACATCGGGTTGTACGCGGAGATGTCGCGGGTACAGGTTTCCATCATCCGCTGCGGAGGGTTCATCGCCTTGCCCGGTCCAGGGCAGCGACCAGGTCTGTTCCGCGCGTGGGTGCAGCCGCCACGCGACTCGTTCCGGCCATCCGGCCGCGTCGTGATCGATGCGATTCGGGGATGCGTCGTGCAGCACACGAGCAAGCGGAGGGGACTGGTGAACTATGTCTGATGGCGCGCACGGCTGCGGTCCGGAATGCGAGCCGTGGATCACCGCAACGCACTGCGGCCTGATGAAATTCGATCATGTGACCGGTGAACTGCTGGCGGTCCGCTGCCCATCGAAGTTCTGCTGTGATCTCGTTGTGCCGCTCGTAGCAGGCCGAATCGCGCCACATGCCACTCCAGCCGGATCGGCTCGCGGTCGCTGCCCATGGATCGGCATCCGGGTGATCGATGACCGCCCCTCGTCCTGTGGAGAACTCGCCGAGCTTCTGGGCACCCTCGATGACCGGCGGTCCGGATCATGAACTACGACGCACGGGCCGAGGCGGAAATCGACGTCCTCACGGACGTGCTGACCGCACTCGACACAACTACCGGTACCGCGCACCCCAAAATAGGCGACGCCGACCGTGTGCGCCTTTTTGCCGTGGTGCTGTACGAGCTGATCGTCAGTGCGCGCAGCGTCGCCGGCCCTGATGCGGGCCGGTTATACGCCGCACCGATCCTTGATCCGATAATCGAAGGTGTCACGATCGCGGACGAGATATCACCGTTGGACCTGCTGATACCGGCACTCCTCATCCACCGGGCCCCGCCTTGAGGCAGCGGTGGCGCTGGGCCTGCAGTGGAGGTCCAGCACAAACTGCGGTGCGCTGCTGTCGGTGTGACCGCATCGGTGAAAGGGCGTGAGAGAATGAGGGTTCATCTCTACTCACCGAATACACGCTCTGCGCGGCTACCGGCTTCCTCGACCGACATCCGGCCGCCTGCGGACAGTACACCGATCACGGTTTCCTTCGCGATCTCTACGAGTTCCTCGTCCAACGCTGCTTCGTCCAGTGCCTCGAAGACGACGAACGGTGCCAAGCGCAGCAGTCGCTTGAGAAAGTCCCGCAATATTTCTCGCTCTGTCATACCTCGGAGATCCATGCGTCGCCACACTCGCAGGATCGACTTGATCAAGTGTGGACTGCCACCCAAGGCCGCGCGCCGCGCGTAGATCTGATCGAAAGCCGCTTCACCTAGGACATGCAGTGCCGCATACGGGTCGGAATCGGCCGGAGAATACACCAGATGCGCTCGCCACCACATCCGGCCGAAGACATGACGAGTGAGATCGGAACCGACGACGCGGTCGGCCGGCGGTTTCGGGTAGCGCCAGTGAGCGACGTCGGGGAGAACGATCAAGGCGAAAAAGGCCCAGACGTCGCCAGCGGCAGCTTCCGCCGGGGCGATGCGCATCTCCTTGTGCAACGCAACGGCGAGGTTGAGGTCGAAGGAAACCTTCTGGCGCGCATCAGGTGGCTCCGGAAAGCCGGACTCCTTGGCCAGGTCGATGACCACGTCGCGAAGGAACTGCAATTTGTCACGGTCGACACGGGTACCGCCGGTCGCGACGAACACCGCGGATTCGTCAGCGATGGCCCAACGGTTGTGCAGGTCGAGCGGGCTGAGCTCCTTGTATTCGGCCGCCAGTAGTTTCGCCCGGTGGCGCAGCAACCGAGGGTACAGAAGTGTCACGCGACCCCCTCGAAGATTTTCACGGCCGCCTGCAGTTCGGACGCGAACAGGTTCGGGGATTCCTGTGCTGCCAGTCGGATATCCGTGATGGACCGGCCCGGGAAGAGTCGGCCGAACAGTTCCTGCAGTGTGGCACCCAAGGTTTCATCGACGTAGTGCGAGTCGTCATCGAACTCGCTCAGGCGTAGGGCGTGGTCCACCATAGTGCGGGCTACGTCGGCGTAGAGCGCCGAGAGTGCGATCCTGTCTTCTATACGCGGACTGCTTGCGCGTTGGAGGGCTTCGGTGACGACGGTCTTCTTCTCATTGACGAGCAGGAGGAGAGAGCCCATCGTCGCCGCATCGAGGTTCGTGCCGATCTCCAGGTGCCACGCCGCGTCACCGGGATAGTCGGTTCGGTCGAAATCGACTATGGCAATCGGGAATTGCGGAGCGTCACCTTGTAGGCGAATCTGCCTTCGATCACTCCACAGGACCGAGCCACCACGGCGGGGTGCTACTGGACGACCACTGCCGTGTCGGCGCCGCGCGAGTACCAGGGCGGTGTCCAACAGCACGACACCACCGAGATCCGCACCCGGAAGATCGGCGCGCAATTCGACTTCGCCGCTGCCGGGAACCACCGCGCGCATCACTGTTCCCCTGAGTTTCGATCCCGTCGATGTCCAGATCGCGGCCAGAGTGAGTTCGGTACCCGGGTCCAGTGTCGATTCCGCAAGGGCGCGGCGCAGATCGACCTTGATAGTGCGGTGCAGACTCAGTGTCGTCTGATAGTCCCAATGGGGGTAGGACTCCGGCAGCGGCATTTCGTTGCCGTCGACCGACAACAGCCACTCACCTGCCTTTATGGCGGCCGGCGACGGCTTCTTGTAGGGAAGAACGCGATGGGCCATCAGCCGACCGCCTCGGTGTAGAGCACGATATCGGTCATGGTGTCGGAGGCAGGCTTCACCACGGCCTTCCAGATCTGGCCGTCGCCACCTTCGATGACATACGACGGTACCTGGTGGATCTCGCCGTGCGGATCCTGCCAACCGACGAGGCCAGGCATATCGGCACCGGCGGGGGGATCCATCTCTAGGCCGCCGTCACTGTTCAGGGCAACGGCCAGATCGACGGTGACTCGTTGCGGAATGCCGACCGGCACACGGAAGCGCTGCACCACCACGGCATTCCCCCACAACTCCTCTGGCTCCGGATCCCCGATGTATTCGATCTTCGGTCGTCGCCGTCGCTGTTTGACCGACTTCACGACCTCGGCATACGGATCGGTGTCGGTCGAGTTCGTATCCTGCCCACACTCGAGTGATCCAGGAAGCTCGTGCCCCGCTATGCCCGCAGTGTCGGGAACTTCCACCTCTTCTATTTCATCGACCTCTTGTCGTCGACCACTCGGGCGACGTGCGGGTGTCGCCCGAGCGGGCGGTGCTGTGTCGCCTGGCTTACCGTAGTCTGTGGCCGCACCGATACCCCACGCGCCGCCCACGAGAGGCGAAAGGCGTTCGCTGGCTGCCCCGAGCGACACTTGTGCAACCTCGACCCCACTGCTGCCACGCGGGCCGAACATCTGCTCGATGGCCTCCTTCATGCGTACGAAGGTCATCTTGACGAAAGAGTAGTCAGGATAGTCCAGCGACTGGTAGTTCCAATTGTCGTGGGTCGGCGGCTCGGCCGCCGCATAGGCTTCGTCCATCGCAGTATCGGCTCGGAAGACACCTGCATACGCGGAGTACTCGCTCGCGGGCTTTGGTCCGGGCCAATACGTCACCACAAGTTCGGCCGGGCGCATCAGGCAGACATGATGCACCATTCCATGTTCGAACCCGGCCATCCGCTCGGCGTCGGTAGGCTCGAACCGCTGCGCCATCGACTGGTGCACGGCAAACCGCCCGAGTAGCTTCTTCGGCCTGCGGCAGAGCAGTTCTTGTGCCTCGCTGCCCGCCATTTTACGGTAGGCAGAGACGAACAAGCGCAGAGACTTCATCTCGGCGGGTTGCGGCACCTTGTATTCGATACCGTCGCAGGTTACGGAGAATCGCATCGGAACAACGCCATTGACATCGGGCATCATCTTCGGCCACAACTGGCATGTGATGGTCTCGGCGAGATATCGGGCTACAGCGGCAGGCTCTGCCCCTTCCAAATCGGGGTCGAGGATGACGATCGTCGTCCCTGTTTCGGTGTCTTCGAACGGTCGCAGTCCGAGCTTCCGCGCCATCGCATCGGCCTCGGCGCCGACGAGCGGCTCGATTACTTCCCCGGAAGTGTCTCCCCACCAGTGCCTGCCGGTATAGCGGCGATCGCGGTCGGACTCTCTCGCGTCATAGCTCTTCCACAGCGCCGCTCCCATCAATCGGGTCTCGTAGCGCCCCTCGTACTGGCATCGGGTGTGCACCAGAATTGTTCCCGGTCTCGAGACGAGATAGAGAATGCCTTTGCCGAAACCGTAGGTGCCTCCGCCCAACGCTTGGTCACGGGGTTCACCGATATTGCGAAGGAAAGCAACGAAGTCGCGGCGATTCTCGGTGACCGCATCGGCACGGGTCGGTCCGCCCAGCCCCCGCGTGCCCCGATCCGAGATCGACAACACCCGGAGAGTGGGCTGCACCAATGAGTCGCGGAGCGGAAGGACCTGCTTGGCAGGAGCCCGACGCAGCAGGTTGTCCCTCCATGCCGGTGCGTCGGCGGCGCTGACTGTCTGCAGATCGATGCGGTAGTCCACCGAAACGCCGTCACTGCTACGAGCATCCCAGCTGTTCTGCGCCGATTCGCGGACCAGGATGGTCAAATGATCGAGTTCGGGCTTGCCGAGTTGATTTCTTATTCCCTCCGCAGCGCTGGCGCCTTCCGGAGGAAAGGGCTGGGAAACCCAAGCAGGCACAGTCACACATGCTCCTCGATCATCATCCGGATATGTCGCTCCACTTGGCTGTCCTCCATCGGGCCTGGCGTGTCCCCCGACAGGTCGATTGTGTAGTCGACATCACGCACGTTCGAGGAGATCGCGGCCGCTGCCAGGTCGACGGTGGTCAGTCGCGGAAACGCGACATCGACGTTGTACCAGCGTTGTTCGTCGACTGCGTACCGGGCGTGGCGGTAATGGTCGTCGTCGGCTTTGCGGTAGCCGATCGATGCCAGCTTGTTGAGGACGGCCGTCTCGTCGTCGGAAAGTTCGAGTACGCGATCGATCAGGTCGAGGAAGCCGATGCCCTCACGCACGGTCGGTTCTAGCCGAAGCCAGACCAGCCCCAATACACCGTTGATCGGCGGCTCCAACTGATCGAGGCCGTGGATGCGAATCCGGCGACCGTTAGGACTTGTCGAGGTTTTCACCTCGAGAGCTCCCGCGTCGGTCGCGAAATCATGACGATAGCCTGACGGCCCTCGCCACAACAGGTGAGCACTGCTGTCCTGCTCGAGTAGCCGCGCCAACACGATCAGTTCACCGAACAGTCCGGCTCGTTGCTCCGGGCTCAGCGGCGGACCCGGATTTTGAAACAGCGACTTCCACCGATCGAGTACTCGGTTGAGAACCTTCAGCGGATTTTCGGGGGCCGCCTCGGTTGCGATGAGGACATCAGCGCACAAGGTCGTGAAGATATCGCTGAGATCGGATCGAAGACAGGCGAGATCGGCGTAGTCGTGCCTGGTCCTGTCGTCATCGAGGGTCCGCTTGTTCAACATCAGGACCGGACCGTTGAGCCCCTTGCGTACATTCTGATGCGCGCCGACCGGCACCAATAGGTGCCGATTCCGCCCGCTGTCGATCGCGGCTGCCAGCGATCCATTCGGTGTAGGCACGGGTAGCTCGGAGACGGCAACGACCGACGACATCGACGGTGGACGATGTTCGAGGCGTCGCCAATGATCGTCAAGAACATCCCTGATCTCTGTTGACATCAGACGTCCTCTGCTTCGAGGGCGCTGAAGTCCTCCTCCTCTATCTCGACGCCGGACAGGTCTGCCGAGATGTAGTTGGCTTCCCATGCGACGGTGCTGTCGTCGTCCTTGGGCTTTGGGAACACCAGGCCTACGCCGATGACATGCTCCGGTGCGTTCAGCGGTTGACGCTTGTCTTTCGAAGGCTCTGGCTCCGAAACCTTGTCGATCGGGTACAGCACCAACAGTCCGGCGTCGGCTTGTTGTGCAGCACGAGCCGTCTGAATATCTCCCTCGGTCGTGCTGGTCGTGATGCCCTCGAGGTCCAAACCTGCGTCACGACGGCTCATAAGCGTCTTGATGTCGGAATAATCTGATCCAGAAGAAAACTGCGATCGAACGATTGTTCCGACGCGAATCCCCGGCGCGAAGTCGAACTGCTCCGGACTGTTATCGGCTGGTTTCCCGACCACCGCGACGTTCCAACGCCGCAGTGTCCCGGCGTTTCGGATTCGCTTCTCGATGTATCCCGCCATCAGTTTCGCATCGCACTCCTGCGACCGCTCGTGAAACTGGTAGCTTCGCAGAAACTCCAGTACGGCATCACTAAGGACATCTCGAACGAGGAAGCGTCCATCTGTAGGACTTCCCTCGACACTACCGATCCGGACAGCCTCGTTCACGAGCTTGCGTGCTGCCGACTGATTCTGCCGCAGCCACTCGGATTCCAGCCGGAAATATCTGGTTTGGACGCGTTGTCCACCATAGGACGACGACGCCGACACCGCATCCTTCATTTTTGCGGCTGCCGTCACGCGCAGCGCGGGGTGTGTCCGAAGGCGTACCGCGAAGTTCATCGGTGTCTTACCTTCGGTCATATAGACATCGATGTCGCGCCGCATCTCGGTCTCGACCGTCGCCAGGTGGCGGAACCAGTCCTCGAGTTCCTTGGTCATCCAGATGCGCGGCAGGTCCGCGTAGCCCTTGCGATAGCCGAACCAGCGGCCCATCTGCAGCAACGTGTCATACGTAGAGACCGAACGCACGAAGTAACTGACGGACAGACCTTCGAGCGTCAGACCGCGCGACAGTGTGTTGCCACCCACCGCGATCGCGACGACAGGGCCATTCTCGTAGTCGAGGCGGTCGGTGCTTTCCGAATTGTCCATCACCACACGGCAATCACGCAGTACACCGGGCAGTTCTGCCTCGAGTTCCTGGAAGGAGACGAACTCCTCATGGAAATCGGCAGCAGGCACGCGAGAGGTCTCCTCGTCCCAGAGCGCACGCAACTCGCTTCGTAGCGCGATATCCCCCAGGTTGCGTCCGACCTTGGCTCGTAAAGACAGCAGAGGGTCCCGGAAACTGTTGTGCACGGCGGTGCGAACGCTGGTGTGGATAAGCATCGTGCAGTGCGGATTTCCCCCGCCGCGCACGCGCCGCGCAGCAGTCGTCAGCCAGAAATACAGCACCGCCCGACGCAGGGTGTCCGTAATAGTCGGGTAGAAGCCTTCGGCGTCCGCCCTTGTCTTCGGTCGAACGAGTTCTACATCGTCGTCGGGCACAGTGCGGATCATGTCGTAACCGTCGTCGACGTCATTGGGATCTTCGCCATCCAACGCGTACCGGCCGAACAGCACCTCTGTACCGAAATGACCTTGCGGCTGAGGAAGATTCACGATGAAGTGTTCTGGATACAGATCCTCAGCGGCAGGATTGATCAGCAAGTTGGCGAACGGGGACGCCGTGTAGCCGACATAGGCCGACTTCGGCAGTGTGTTGAGGATCTGGCGGATCAACGGGTTGATCGACTTCGTCGCGACAGTCGCTTGGTCGGCCTCGTCATCGATGATCAGCGCCGGGCAATCTGCCAGATACTCCGAAGCGTCCCCGAGCCACTTCACCAGTTTGCGCAGCACGGTGGCGTTCTTCTTGACGACACAAAGGACGTGGGTCTTATTCGACTTGCCGAAGAAGCTGGCAGGGTTCGCGGTCGGTCGGAAATCATGATCCAGGTCGGTGATCTGGGACCACAGAGTGGGATTCGGCTCTACGAGCTGCTGAACCAAGCGGGCTTGGGTCTGTCTGCGGAGGCCGTTGTGAATTCCCGCGAGCACGATGAACAGCTTGTAGCCGCGGTCGGCCGCCTTGGCCATCACGGCCGTGAAGTTGGTGGTTTTGCCGGACTGCACGTAACCGACGACCAGACCACGCGTCGAGAAGGAGCTCTGCCTCGGATGCTGTAGGAGTGAGACGACTCGCGTCGAGGATCCGTCCAAGCTATCGATGGACGTCTGCGGCCAGCCATCCTTGGCCAGCCCGGCGCTGATGGACGGCCACAGCTTGTCATCGGGGTGAGGCCCGGCGTACCAGGTCTCGTAGTTGTCGATCACGACAGACGGTGGCTCACGCATCTCTTTGATGCGCACGACTTCTCGCTCGTGACGGTCCACGATCCGCTTGATGACGTCATCGGGCGTGGAGAACAGTCGGAGCTTCTTGATCGCCTCGGCCGGCGTGTACGTATCGAGCAACAACCTGAATACATCGAACAGTTCGTCTTGCTCGTCAATCACATCGCTCACCGGCATCTCCCACTGCGTGCTACCCCTACATCGACGATGGGAGGTTTGGCTCCCCCGCGTTGCGGGTAACAGTATCGGCTTGTTCCGATGATTTTTGGCTAAGCGGACGAAGTGTTACCCCGCTGATGTCAGGTATCGGCCGCCGACGCAGGTTCGCTACAGGGCCCGGTGGACCCGAGGGGTTCGACGCAGAAGGTGCGGCGTCGAGGCCTGGTTCAGCTACGAGACGGTCAGACGAACAGCTGGCCGATGCGCGCGAAGTGGTCAAGGGGGGCTGAGTCACGCGTGTCGATCCATGGACGATCGACAACCTTTCGCGCATCCTCATGACTCACTTGCTTTCCGAGGGCAGCCGACAGCACGTGCAGAGCCAGTACGGGCGGAATCGCGTTGCCGATCTGCTGGGCGATGTCGTTGCCCGACCACGGATAGTCGAGCGGGAATGTCTGGAGTCGGCCCGCCTCCGCCAAGCTGAACCGTGGACTTTCGATCCCTGCGCCGTCGACGATCTTATTTCGCGACACTTTGCCGGTGATAGTCGCCGACGGTTCTCGAGAACCGCGACGTCCTCGTAGTTTGGGATCGCCACCGGTGCCGTAGTTCGAGATGACGTGGAAGTCGTAGCCGCGACTCAGCGCGCTGCCCATCGTCTCCCAGGGAAGGAGATCGGAATCACCCGCGGCGCGTTCGACGCCCTTGCGGTAAGGGCGGTGCGTTGGTGTCGGGAGTTCGCGCGCACCATCGAGGCTAGCGATCAGGATCGCACGGCGACGAGTTTGCGGGACGCCGAACTGTTCGGTACGCAGGATGCCGCAGCGGACGTGATACCCGATCTCCTCTAGGACGGTGCGTATCTTTTGCCAGATAGGCAGAACTGCTGGAACCTGCTCCAGCACAATCACCTTGAAGGGGCCGTCGCGTCGGTGTGCGGCCAACGCCCATCGCAGGGGCTCCAGAACGAGACCGGTTCGCTCGTCCTTCAGCGTCGCAAGATCTGCAGAGACGTCCTCGCCCTGACCCATCCGGTCGACGTACCGCAGAACCTCATCGAGCGCCCTGCGGCCGGCTCCCGAACCAGCGACGGTAAAAGTCTGACAGGGTGGCCCACCGGCTAGTATCCACGCGCTCGGTGCTTTCCCAGGTCCGAAATCACGTACATCGTGCGGGCGATCGTTCAGGCCGGCAGCCGACCTTGTCGCGCATGCGTTCCGGTCCCACTCGAATCCATAAACGCTCAGGCCCAACCACCGCGCGGCCACATCGAGTCCACCCGGGCCGGCGAACAGGTCGATCATGTCGACTTGGCGCGGTCGCGGTTGCTCTTGTGGATCGGAGGGCATGACTCGCGATCTTAGCGGCGTGACACCGCGCCGCCGAAGCGCGTTCAACAGCCGGTCAACGCTGCCCGCAGGGCAAGGCCGACCGCGCACGCGGCGGGTGGCGGGGTCGCATTTCCTACCTGGCGATATCGCGCGGTTTTGCGGCCTTCGATACGCCAGTGCGCAGGAAACCCCTGCAACACGGCGACCTGTTCGACGGTGAGTTTCACCATGTGTTCCGGCCCGAGAGCGGGGTTCCACACGAAGTCGACGGCTGGTAGCTCGTCGTTGATCGACCGAGCGTTGACGCCGATTCTCGCCCAAGCTTTGACAGAACCCTTCGGCCCGAGGTCCCCACCGCCGCGGTCCCATGAACCACCGACGATCGTGGGCGCGATCTCGTTCGCCTGTGCCGCCCACTCGTCGGCCTGAGGCCAGCCGCGTGCACCCATGGAAGGCCGCAATACCGTGCCGACTGTCAGGGTCAGGCTGGGCGGCAGAGCAGTCAAGTTCGTCTCGAAGCGTGTGATATCGCCGCCGCGCAAGGCGACCAGGATGCCCAGGAGTCGATGCTGCGGTACCCCGAAGTCGCGCGCATCGATCACCAGCCATCGGTACTCGTAACCAGCACTATCGAGGTACTTCTCGACCCGGGACCGGCTGTCACCGTACTCGGGTCGAGTGACCATGTCGGGCACGTTCTCGATCAGCAAGGCACGGGGTCGCAGTTCCGACGCCAACCGGCCTGTGGTCTCGAGCAACTCCAACTCCCAGCCGCTGCCACGCTGTCTCGATGCCGTTGCCGCAGACTTCACTCTCGGGAGGCCTGCGGCTAACAGATCGATATCGATCGACTGTGGTAGATCCCACCGCGGTTCGAACTTCAGTAGGTCTGTGTTGAGCACTTTCCAGTGAGGCCGATTCGTCCGTAGCGTCGCGCACGCGACGTCACGATTGTCGAGGAGCAGGATGGGATCGAATCCCGCCTGCTCAAGACCGAGAGCGAGTCCACCGGCACCTGCGCAGAGTTCCACAGAACGCATTCGCCGACCTGTCGGCACTACTCGCCGGTCAGTGTGTTCTGGGCTGGACAAATTCCTACCTCCCCACCTGGTAGACGTTATATTCATGATAGTGCGCGGCTTTTCGCGTATGGCGCTGCTTATCCAATGGTCGCCTTCCGCTGATTGGGCGGACGACCCAGGTGTCCAACCGGCGGCGCGGTCAGGGTGTGTGCGGCACTGCCGACCATCGCTTCGTGATGTGGTTGGGAGTGGACCTCGCCGCCGTGGCTCGGTAGCGATGAGGATGGAATCTCCGCAACGATAGGTTGGTGGTCAGGCTGACGGTGCGTTCTGCGCCGAGCCGCGCAGCCGCACCGTCACCGGTAGGTGGTTCACCTCCAGTGTGGCCCGCGCGACCTCGTGCACCCTAGCTCCCGGAGCCAGCTCCAAACGCGCCCGTGCGACGACCGTAGCCAGGATCGTGACCGCTTCGTACCACGCGAATGGCTCGCCGATGCAGTTTCGGTTGCCGATGCCGAATGGCTGATATATCCCGGATCGGGTTACGGTCTTGCGGTATTCCGGCGTCCATCGGTCCGGGTCGAACCGTGCCGGATCGGCGAAGTGCTTCGGGTTGTTGTGCAGTGTGTACGGCGAGTAGAAGAGCGTGGTGCCCGGGGGTAGCGTGACTCCGGCGAGGTCGATCTCCTCGATCGTCTCGCGCGTACCGAGCCAGGTGGGAGCGTACCGGCGCAGTGTTTCCGCCATCACTCGCTCGGTGTACTCGAGACGCTGGATGTTGTCGGCGGTGACCGGGCCGCCGCGTAACACCTCGGCGACTTCCTGCTCGACGCGCTCCCGCACATCCGCGCGCCGCGCCAGCTCGTAGAAGGCGAAAGCCAGGCTGTTGGCTGTGGTTGCGAACCCTGCGGCATAGAGCGTCATCACCTCGTCGTGGAGTTCGCGGTCGGTGAGGCCGGTGCCGTCGTCGAAGCGCGCCGCGAGCAGCATAGACACCAGGTCGCCGTAATCGGTGTCGCTCGACCGGTATTCGGCGATGATGCGGTCGACCGCGTCGGAGAGCCTGCGCACCGCGGCGTCGAACGTGCGGTTGCGCAGCGGTATGTGCGCCAGCCAAGGCATCATGGTGCGTTTCGGTAGCTCGTCGACGATGATCGGGAACGAACGCAGCGACTCGGCGACGACCTCTGCACCGAGTTCACTGGCGAACAACGCCTTTGCGACGATTCGCATGGCCAGCACCCGCAACCGGTCGTCGAGTTCCAATCGGGCGCCGTCACTCCAGCTGTCGACCATGGCATCGGCTTCCTGCTGCATGATTCGCACGTAGCCGGCGATCTTCTCGTAATGAAAAGCCGGTGCCATCAGGCGGCGGTGCCGCAGATGCTTGGGCTCGGCCGACACCGACAGACCATCGCCCAGCAGCACCCGCATGGCTTCGAAGAACGCACCCTTCTCGACGCTGTGCGCCGCCTTGCCGCGCAGTACCGAATCGATCAGCTCCGGGGCGGTCACCAGGTATGCGTCTCTGCTGCCCAATCGGATTCGCGCCAACGGTTCCGGCGTCCGGTGCAGTTCGGCGAAGAACTCCAATGGCCTGCGTTGAAGGGCTAGGGCCTGTGTCGAAGTGGGGGCGGGTTCGGTGGCCCGCCTTCACCCGTTTCGGAGCCATTGGTTGATTGCGGCGATGTGGATGGTGGCCAGG
>NZ_JBEXYF010000052.1:0-31432 GCF_040630775.1 Nocardia sp. NPDC005745 | reverse complement strand
TTCTACATGATGTGGACCGACGGCATGGCCCGGTTGATGCCGCCGTGGGAGCTGTATCTGGGCCGCTACACCGTGCCCGCGGTGTTCTGGGTCGCGCTGATCATGGGTCTGGTGTTCACCGTGCTGATCGCCTATCCCTGGATCGAGAAGCGGCTCACCGGCGACAAGAGTGCCCATCACAACCTGCTGCAGCGTCCGCGTGACGTTCCGGTCCGGACGGCGATCGGCGCGATGGCGATCGCGTTCTACGTGGTGCTGACGCTGTCGTGCGTCAACGACATCATCGCCCTGAAGTTCGACATCTCGCTGAACGCGACCACGTGGATCGGCCGCATCGGCCTGCTCGTCGCCCCGCCTGCGGCGTACTACATCGCGTACCGGTTCTGCCTCGGCTTGCAGCGCAGCGACCGCGCGGTGCTCGAGCACGGCATCGAGACCGGTGTGATCAAGCGTCTGCCGCACGGCGAGTACATCGAGGTGCATCAGCCGCTCGGCCCGGTCGACGGACACGGTCACCCGATTCCGCTGGAGTACCAGGGCGCGCCGGTCCCGAAGAAGATGAGCAAGCTGGGTTCGGCGGGCAAGCCGGGCACCGGCAGCTTCCTGCGGCCCGATCCGCAGGAGGAGAGCGCTCGGAACTTCGAGATCGAGCACGAGGAAGAGCACAGGCAGCTGAAGGTGCTGCAGCGCGCTCAGGAGGCGGCGAACGGCAAGCACGGCCACTGACGCCCGCCCCACCGGACGGCCCCCGAGTCGAATGCGACTCGGGGGCCGTTCTGCGTCATACCGCCGGTGTCACAGGTGTGGCGCCGCGCGGCGTGCGGCCTCGATGGCTTCGAACTTGGCGAGGTTGTGCCGGGCGTCGGCCAGCGCGTCGTGCGCGTCCGGCGGGATCGGCGGGAGTTCGGGACGGCCGTGCGACTCCCAGTGCTGGCGCAATTCGTTGGTATAGCGCGGCAGCGTGTTGGGCAGGTCGACCATGGAGCCCCACAGCTGGCACAGGGCGACGTGGTCGTAGGCGGACACCCAGGCCCACAGCTCCGGTTGCACCGTCGGCCGCGGCACCAGGAACGCGTACAGCTCGTCCCGGATCCGGGCGCGACTGCGCCACAACGGAGAGGAAGGCGACGGCAGCTGGGGCAAAACGAATTTGCGCACCCAGGGACCCGCACGTCCGGCATCGAATTCGGTGGACACCGCGTAGTACTCCCTGCCGTCCTCGCAGACGACGCCGATGGAGACCAAATCGATGGTCACACCGTCCTCGATGAATTCGCAGTCATAAAAATACTTCAAGCACCAAGCCTCTCTGATATCTTCGCTGGCAGTAATTCGGCAACACGGGGGTGGAATGGCCAGCGTTCTCGTATGCAGTGTAGAAGGTTGCACGCGTCAGGTACGAGCACGAGGCGTGTGTGGCAAACATTATGAGCAGGACCCGTGCGGGTGCTTCCGCGCTGTGGCATCGAAAGCTGTTCTAGGCCAGGTGTTATGAAGCATGGAATCTGTCGAGCGCACATCCATAAGGTTCGGCGTTGGGGGAGTGTCGATGCCGCCCCGGGACGGGGGTCGCCCGGACGGCGTCGCAAAAGCTCACACGATGGGCGGCGGATATCTTCGTATGGATATTTGATGATCCGTCTTCCGGAAGGGGGCTGGGAATTGGAGCACCGGCTTGTTATGGAGGCTGAACTGGGCAGAAAGCTCCGTCCGGGAGAGAATGTTCACCATATCAACGGTGATAAGTTGGACAACCGGCCGGAGAACCTGGAGTTGTGGCTCAGGCGTCAGCCGACAGGGCAGAAAGTGCGAGATCTGGTCGCCTGGGCGAAAGAAATCCTCGAACTCTGCGGTGCTGCCGAAGACGATAATGCGACGAGGCCGTAGACGCGGCATCCAATCGGTAGTGAATTCGAGCTGCATCCAAGGGGTTCCCCCGGCGGCCGGCACCCACCGGGTACAAGCCATTCACCTCAGGTGGGGCGATTCCAGCCCTGGGACTGGGTTCCTGCGCGGGGGCGGCGGTCCGTATTCTGGACTGGTGAACTGGACCGTCGACGTACCCATCGATCGCCTGCCGGAACTGCCGCCGCTGCCCGCCGAGCTGCGCAGGCGGCTGGACGACGCGCTGGCGCGACCTGCGCTGCAGCAGCCGTCCTGGGATCCGGAGCAGGCGGCTCAGATGCGCACCGTACTCGAGAGCGTGCCGCCGATCTGCGTGCCCGCCGAGGTGGAGGAGCTGCGCGCTCAGCTGGCCGAAGTCGCCCGCGGTGAGGCGTTCCTCATGCAGGGCGGCGACTGCGCGGAGACGTTCGCCGACAACACCGAGCCGCATATCCGCGGCAACATCCGCACCCTGCTGCAGATGGCGGTCGTGCTCACCTACGGTGCGAGCCTGCCGGTGGTGAAGGTCGCGCGGATCGCGGGCCAATACGCCAAACCGCGCTCGTCGGACACCGATGCGCTCGGCCTCAAGTCCTACCGTGGCGACATGGTGAACGCGCTGGCCGCCGACGCGGCGCTGCGCGAGCACGACCCCTCCCGCCTGGTCCGGGCCTACGCCAACGCCAGCGCGGCGATGAACCTCGTGCGCGCGCTCACCGGCGCGGGCATGGCCGATCTGCACAAGGTGCACGACTGGAACCGCGACTTCGTGGCCAAGTCGCCCGCCGGTGCGCGTTACGAGGCACTGGCCGAGGAGATCGATCGCGGCCTGGCGTTCATGACCGCGTGCCGGGTCACCGATCCGAGCCTGAAAGCGGCCCGCATCTACGCCAGCCACGAGGCGCTCGTGCTGGACTACGAGCGCGCGATGCTGCGCCTGAGTCACAACGCGATCGGCGAGCCGGTGCTCTACGACCTGTCGGCGCACTTCCTCTGGATCGGTGAGCGCACCCGCCAGCTCGACGGCGCGCACATCGCGTTCGCGGAACTGGTCGCCAACCCGATCGGCCTGAAGATCGGCCCGTCCACCACGCCCGAGCAGGCCGTGGAATACGTGGAGCGGCTGGACCCGAACAACGAGCCGGGCCGCCTGACCATCGTCTCGCGCATGGGCCACAGCAAGGTCCGTGACGTGCTGCCGCCCATCATCGAAAAGGTCCAGGCCACCGGCCACCAGGTGATCTGGCAGTGCGACCCGATGCACGGCAACACGCACGAGGCGTCCACCGGCTTCAAGACCCGTCACTTCGACCGCATCGTCGACGAGGTGCAGGGCTTCTTCGAAGTGCACCATGCGCTCGGCACGCACCCCGGCGGCATGCATATCGAACTCACCGGCGAGGACGTCACCGAATGCCTCGGCGGCGCCCAGGACATCTCCGACCTCGATCTGTCCGGCCGCTACGAGACCGCCTGCGACCCCCGGCTGAACACCCAGCAGTCGCTGGAGCTGGCGTTCCTCGTCGCCGAGATGCTGCGCTGAGATCCGAGCCGCGTCAGCGGCCGGATTTCGCACGCTCGCTCGCTTCCGGTCAGGGAAGCGCCACGATGGTGACGGTGTCGCCCGCCTCGAGGTTGACTCCGATGGCCGGAGTTTGCGAGACCACCAGAGAACTATCGGCTCGGGCCAATTGTTTGACCTCGACCTGCAAGCCGAGGCTTTCCAGCTTGGCGCGGGCGTTGGCCACGGTCCATCCGCGGACGTCGGGCATCTTCAGGGCATTGGAGATCAGCAGGACGACGCCGTCGCCGGATTGAATGGTGGCGCCCGCCCCCGGCTGGGTGCCGATGGCCTTGTCCGCCTCGATGCCGCGGTCGAACTGGGGTTTGGTCTCGCGGATCGCGATTCCGGCGGCACTGAGGATCTTGGTGGCCTCGTCGGTCGGCTTGCCGCGGACGTCGGGGACCTTGACCGGCTGCGATCCCTTGCTGCGGTAGACCTTCACCTGCGCGCCCAAGGGCAGCACGGTGCCGGGCCGCGGTTCCACCCGGGCGACTGTTCCCTTAGGGGCGGCGTTGGACTCTTCGCCCGCGTCGACCGGTTGCAGCCCGTAGTCGCGGATCAACTGATTGACCTTCGACACCTGGTCACCCGCTTTGACGTCGGGCACCTTGGGCTTGCCGTTGGAGACCAGGACGGCGACCGTGGAACCCTTGGTGAGCTTGGAACCGGCCGACGGGTCACTGCCGACCACGCCGCCGACCGGAATCGTGTCCGACGCCCTCTGTCGGATCTCGGTCTCGAACCCGGCGTTCTGCAGCGTGGCGACCGCCTTGTCGGTGTCCAGCCCGGCGATCGGCGGCACCGCCGAATACCGGCCGACACCCAGCCACCAGCCCCCGATGCCGACCAGCAGCGTGAGTGTCGCGACGATGGCCACCCATATCCACACGGTGCGCCGGGAGCGGTTGAGCTCGTCGGCGTAGGGCGGCGCGTACGGCGGCGCGGGGTGGGCTTGACGCGCCGGTTGGGGCCGGTCGTAGTCCGCAGGGGGGCTGTAGTCGACGCGGGGCCGCTGGGCGGTGACCACTTTGGTGTGCTGCACCGGTTGCGGCGCATGGGGGTCGTGGGCCGACGCGCCCGCGAAATCCGGCCGGTCGTCGTGATCCGGCGCGACGGCGCGGTAGCCGGCACTGAGATGCTCGGCGGACTCCTGGGGTGCGGGCACCCGATAGGGAGGCAGGCGCAGCGCGGTGCCGATCTGCCGCAGCGCGGCCGCCATCTCGTTCGCGTCGGCGAACCGGTGCGCTGGGTCGCGCGCGGTGGCCTTGGCCACCAGCTCGTCGAACTCCGGCGGCACCCCGGAGATGAATCCGCTCGGGCTCGGCACATCGTTCTCGATGCGCTGATAGGCCACCGAGATCGAGGTGTCGCCGGTGAACGGCACACGGCCGGTGAGCATTTCGAAGATCAGCACGCCGAAGGAGTAGACGTCGCTGCGGGAGTCGGCGGAGCCGCTGGTTACCTGCTCGGGCGACAGGTAAGCGGCGGTGCCGAGGATGACGCTGGCCGACGTGGTGTTCGCCGCGGCCACCGCCCGCACCAAGCCGAAGTCGGCGATCTTCACCTCGCCCGCGTCGGAGATCAGCACGTTCTCCGGCTTGATGTCGCGGTGCACCAGCCCCGCGGAGTGTGCGACGCCGATCGCCGCCAGGACCGGTTCGGCGACGGCGCGCACGGCGTGCGGCGGCATCGGGCCGCGTTCGCGCAGCAGCTCGCGCAGCGTGCCGCCCTCGACCAGCTCCATGATCAAGAAGGGATGGTCGCCGTCGATGCCCTGGTCGTACACCGCGACCAGCGATGGATGCTTGAGTTTGGCGACCGCGCGCGCCTCGAACTCGAATCGGGACAGGAACTGCGGGTCGCCCGCGAACTTCGGATCCATCACCTTGATGGCGACCGGCCGGTCCAGGCGGGTGTCGACCCCGCGGAAGACCATCGACATTCCGCCGCGGGCGATCGGCGCATCGATCCGATAGCGCCCTTCCAGCATCTGGCCGATCAAGAGAAGTCCTCCGGCTTTCACAAAGTTTGCCGCTCCGTGCGGCCCCCACGATGGTATCGACTCCCACCACCCCGGGTGTCTCACGACGTGCGGCAGGTCACCGTCTACCGTTATCCGGGTGAGTGCATTTCCCTGCAGTGACGACGTCCTTCCGCAGTCGGTGGCCCTCGTGCCGCTGCCGGAGGTGGCCGACCGACTCGGGCTGGTGGTGACCCGGGTGCACCAGATGCTGCGCGATCACCAGTTGCTCGCCCTCCGCAGAAACGGCGTCGCGGGCGTCCCCGAACGGTTCTTCGACGACACCGGCGCGGTCGTGAAGCCGCTGCCCGGCCTGATCACCGTGATGCGCGACGCCAAGTACACCGACGAGGAGATCCTGGAGTGGATCTTCACCGAAGACGAGAGCCTGCCCGGCAAACCGATCGACGCCCTGCACGGCTCCCTGGCCCGCGAAGTCCTGCGCCGGGCGGCCGCGGACCCGTTCTGAGTTGTTTTTCCAGCGCCTGCGGCGCTGGGTGTTCGCGGCCCCTTCATGGCTCGCGAACGGCGCATGCTCGGTCTCGCTTCGCTCGAAACCGGTGGTTGAACTGGTGTGGTTGCGGTAGCAGGGAGGGTGCTGCCTCGAAGTTCGCCGTTGTGGGGTGGTCGGAGGTCTCGGCCTACTCATGACCTTCGTCGCGAGTGGCGGCTGTTCGGGGCGCATGGATGCGGGTGCGCCGTGCTGCTCGGCGTCTGTGGCGCGGAGTGAAAATTCGGCGGTTCGCGCTGCCGAGATGTCGGCTGCCGAGATTCCTATGGATGCGCGGTGCCGGGAGGGTGCTCAGCGGTCCAGGCGGCTGCGGAGGGTGGCGGTGGTGAATTCGGCGGCGGCTACGCGCAGGCGGTGGTGGCGGGGCACCGCTGCACGGTGGTCGAAGACGGCGTAGTCGCTGCGTTCGATTTGGTGCAGGATGTCGGAGTAGAGGGTGGCCGCGGTGCGGATGGCGGGGCGTACGCGGGGTTCGAGCAGGTCGATGCCGGTTTCGGCGCGGCGATAGAGATCCCGGTTGACCGCGATGAGGTGGGCGAGGGCACGGCGGACGCGCGGATCGGTGCGGCCGGTGCGCCGGCATTCGAACAGCAGATCGTCGTCGACACCGAACGCGGTGAGGGCATCGGCGGGCAGGTAGACCCGGTCGCGGTCGAGATCCTCCGCGACGTCGCGCAGGAAGTTGGTGAGCTGGAACGCCTCGCCCAGAGCAGCGGCGGCGGGTTCGGCCTGCGGCACCGGGACGACCGTGCCGAGCACGGGCAGCAGCTGCAATCCGATCGCGGCCGCGGAGCCGCGCATGTAGTCGCGCAACTCGGCCATGGTGGCGTAGCGGTTACGGAAGGACGGGGTGCCGGGCGCGTCCATGCGCATGGAGTCCAGGAACGTCCAGAAGTGCTGTGCCGCGATGCCGTAGCGGTGGATGGTGTGGGTGACGGCGGCGAGCACGAGGGCGCGCGGCCGTAGGCCCGCTTCCCCGCTTCGTTCGGGCTCCGGGTTCTGGCCGGAAGGCAGCAGCGCGTCGCCGCGGGCCTCGCCGGTGTGCGATCCCAGCGCGGCCCGCAGGTCCCGCTCGATTCGGTCGAGTTCGGTGACCGGGTCGCTGTCGTTCGCGGCGGTGGGATGGCCCGTGCGGTCGACGACGTCGTCCACCATGCGCGCGAACGCGTACAGCGCGTGCACGGCGGGCCGTCGCTCGGCCGAGAGCAGCCGGGTGGCCAGGAAATAGGTGCGGCCGTGCGTGGCGGCGATCTGCCTGCACTCGCGGTAGGCGAGCGGGAGCAGGGCGGAACTGGGTAGCCGGCCTTCGGTCATCGGGCGGCGGGCGAAGCGGTGGCCTCGCCGGGCGTGGCCGTGACCGTGCTCGGCGGCGTGGTGCGCAGGCGCAGCGGGTCCACCGTGCGCAGCGACAGCGCCGCGACGCTCGCGGCGAAGGTGGCGGCGACGACGTGCCAGAAGTTGTACAGGCCGATCGAACCGTCCGGCTGGAAGACCAGCATCAACCAGGTGCATACGCCGACCAGCGCCATCAGCGTCGTGGTGGACAGCGCGAACCCGGCGGCCAGCGCCAGCGGCCACGAGTAGTACCAGGGCAGCGCGGCGGGCGAGAGGATGACGATCGCGACGAACGCGATCAAGATGCCCAGCACCGCCTCGCGCTCGCTGTGCCGGAAGCGCCACCAGGTCAGGGCGAGCACGGCGACCAAGGCCAGCGCGCACATCGCGCGGGTCACCTCGAGCACCGATTCCAGCCGCAGCGGGGTTATCCAGGTGATCGCGTGCGCCATCACGGTCGGCAGCGAGAGCCAGTTGATGATCTTCTTCGACCCGGACAACGCGGTCAGCCAGCCGATGCCGACGCCGGCGATGGCCGAGGCGGCGACGAACACGACCGCGAACACGCTCAGCCCGAGCCCGGCGATCTTGCCGAACATCAGCGCGGGATGCGGCATGTCCTCCGTCGGCTCCGCGGCGTCGCCGGGTTGCTCGCTGGCGGGCAGGTGCGCCGGATCGCGCCCGACCCGCTGGGCGGCGCGGCGTTCGCGTTCGTGCAGCATCCAGATCCAGACCAGGAACGGCAGCGCGACGCCCGCGGTCGCCTTGATGGCCACGCCGATCGCGACGACAACGATGCCCGCCACGTGGTGACGCTCCAGCACCAGTGCGATGCCCGCGCACATCAGCCCGACCATCAGCATCTCGTTGTGCACGCCGCCGATCAGGTGGATCAGCACCAGCGGGTTGAGCACAGCCAGCCACAGCGCGACGGTCGGTTTGCCGCCGAGGTGCTTGGTCAGATACGGCACCGCCCACATCATCAGCGCCAGGCCGGGCAGCATGACCAGCCGCATCGCGATGGTGCCCGCCACCACGTTGTCGCCGGTCACGGCGGTGATCGCGCGACCGAGCAGCAGGAAGACCGGGCCGTAGGGCGCGGTGGTCGTGGTCCACACCGGACTGACGTTGTCCAGCAGCACACCGGGATTCGCGACCGGGCCGACCTGGTAGGGGTCGAAGCCGTCGCGCAGCAGCGCGCCCTGGGCGAGGTAGGAGTAGGCGTCGCGGCTGAACATCGGCACGGCGAACAGCAGCGGCGCGATCCAGATGCCGACGATGGCGCGCAGCTCGTTGAGCGTCACCTCGGCGCCGGTCCGGTCGCCGGTGCCGATCGTGGCGCGCCCGAGGCGGACCCAGGCGGTGATCATGAGCAGCACGCCGATCCAGATGCAGATGGTCGACAGCGCGTAACCGTGCCCGAACCGCAGCCAGGACAGGTGCACGGCCTCGAGTAGCGGGTCGCGCTTGCGCACGCTGCCCGCGCCGAAACCGCCGAACATGATCATGATCGCGCCGAAGAAACCGAGCAGGGCGGCATGGCCCTCCGGGCTTCTGGCGAAGTCGGCGCAGGTGCGCATCCACCACAGGAAACCGCGATCGGTGGCCGATTCACGACGTGCGGAGGCGGGCGACGAGGGACGGATGTCACCGGCGGAGGCGGCCTCTGCGGTGCGCGTTTCGGGGGATGCCATCTGGTGTCGGTCCCCCCGAGTGGTCGGCGGTCGCAACCGCGAGCGAATAGGTCGGCGCTTAGTTTACGGCGTCGTCTCGAACACTATCCGGCTGGTGCGCGGGGTCGCACGCGAAGTGCGCCCGACCTCGCCCGCGATGCGGTTTGCCGCCAGTTTTCCGGATAATAGGGCGGTCGGCACGCCCACGCCCGGAGTGGTGCCGCAACCGGCGATAACCACGTTGTCGCTGGAGCGCGGGAAATTGCGCGGCCTGAAGGGGCCGGTCTGCCGGAAGAGGTGTGCGGCGGAGAACGGCGTGCCCGCGAGCATGCCGTAGTCGAGCCACGTCCGAGGTGTGTCGAGCCGGTCGACGGCGAAGTGCTCGGCGATGCCCCGGTAGCCGCGCGCTTCCAGCACGGTGAGCAACTCGCGGAGGTAGGCGGGGCCAAGGCGCGGCCAGTCCAGCGGCGCCGCCGCGAGATTCGGGCACGGCGCGAGCAAGGAGAACGGCTCGTGGCGTCCGTCGCCGCGTTCGACGAACAGGCTCGGATCGGTCAGAGCGGGCCGGGTCAGCAGCAGCGAGGGGTCGCTCATCAGCTTGCCGCGGCCGCGGCGAGCGGTGATCTCGGTGAACGTGCGGTCCCAGGCCTGCCCGAACTCGATGGTGTGGTGCGCCTGCACCGGCCATCGCGCCGCGACCGCGGCGGGGACGGTGCCGTGCGCGACGAGCGCCGACGGCGAGGCGCGCAGCCCGCGCCGTGGTCGCACACCGAAACGATCCAGCGAGCCGAGGTCGGCGGTGAGCACGAGCGCGTCGCAGTCGAACGAGCGCCCATCGGCGGTGCGGGCTCGCCGGGCTCGCCTGCCCGCGTAGTCGATGCCGACCACCTCGGCGTTCAGTTCCAGCGTGCCGCCTGCCTCGGCGAACGCCTGCGCCAGCGCCGCGGCGATCGCGCGCATACCGCCCTCGGGGAAGTAGACGCCCAGCGAGGTGTCCATGTGCGGGATCGCGCCGTAGACGGCGAGCGCCTGCGCGGGCGGCATGCCCGCGTAGAGGGCTTGGAAGGTGAACAGGCGCGCCAGGCGCGGATCCCGCAGGAACCGGCGCACCTGCGGGCCGAGCCTGCCGAACCCGCCGAGACGTGCCAATTCGACCAGCGCGCGGCGCTTTTCGGGGAGGCGCACCATATCCAGCGGCGAGTCGAAGTTGGTGTCCATGAACTCGGTGAACTCCGCCGCGTAGACCCGCGCCAGCCATGCGCGCAGGCGCCGGTATCCGCGTGCCTCGGCCGGGCCGCAGGCCCGCTCGACCTCCGCGGCCATGGCGTCCGGGTCGGCGAAGACCCTGATCTGCGCGCCGTCGGCGAACCGGGCGTGATAGCCCGGCGCCAGCCGGTGGATGCGCAGCGGGGGCTCGCAGGTCTCCGGGGCGCGGCCCACGGCGGCGAGCGCGTCGGTGATCAGTTCGGGCAGCGTGAGGACGGTGGCGCCGGAATCGATCTCGTAATCGGCGCCCTGGTACCGCCCCACCCGGCCGCCGGGGTGGTCGGCCCGCTCGAGCAGCGTGACCGTGTGACCCGCGCCGGTCAGGTAGAGGGCGGCCGACAGGCCGGCCAGGCCCGCGCCGACCACCACGACGCGATCGGTCGGTCCCGCAACGGTTCTCATCCGGTTCGTCTCCTTGCCGTGGCGCCCGGTACCCGGCTCACGCCGCGCGCTCGGTCGCGGCCAGCGCCATCGCGCGCAGCCGTTCCTTGGCCACCGGCGTCGCCGAACTGGCCTCGATCGCGGCCAGACCGCTGTCGGTGAGTTCGGCGATCCGGCGTTCCACCTCGTCGACCGCCCCCAGTTCGGCGAGCAGCACGCGCAGCCGCTGCACCTGCTCGGCGCTCAGGTCGGTGCCGATACTCGAACGCAGCAGCGCGGCCGCGGCGGCGTCGATCTCGTCCGCGCGGCGCAGCGCCTCGGCCAGCAGCACGGTGCGCTTGCCTTCGCGCAGGTCGTCGCCGGAGGGCTTGCCGGTGACGGCCGGATCGCCGAATACGCCGAGCAGGTCGTCGCGCAGCTGGAAGGCGATCCCGATCGCGGTGCCGAACCGGCGGTAGGCCTCGATCAGCTGCTGATCGGCGGCGGCGATGGCGGCGCCGAGGTGCAGCGGGCGTTCGACGGTGTAGGCGGCGGTCTTGTAGCGATTGATCCGCAGCGCGGCCTCGACCGATTCGTCGCCGCCCGCCTCGCCGTTGATGTCGAGCAGTTGACCGCCGAGCACCTCGGTGCGCATGTCGGCCCACACGGGGGCGAACCGGGCGATGGCCGCGGGCGCCAGTCCGGACGCGTGCACCATGTCGTCGGCCCAGGACAGCGCCAGGTCGCCGACCAGGATGGCCACGCTGGCGCCGAAGTGCGCCGAGTCGCCCGCCCAGTCGCGGTCGCGGTGGCGCTGCTCGAAGTCGACGTGCACGGTGGGGAAGCGGCGGCGGGTGCGGGAGGAATCGATGATGTCGTCGTGGATCAGCGCGCAGGCCTGGACGAGTTCGAGTGCGGAGCAGGCGGTGAGCACCGCGGTGGCCTCGGGGGCGTGCGGATCGCCGCCCGCGCCGAGCCACCCGGTCCACGCGAACGCGGGCCTGGTGCGTTTCCCGCCGCGCAGCACGAACTGCTCGAGCGCGTCGGTGGCCTCGACGAAGACCGGGCCGAGGCGCTCGGTCGTCGGGCGGCGGGTGGCGAAGAAACTGGTCAGGGCGTCTTCCACGGCGGTGACGAAGGCGGGGGTGCCCGGCTGCGGCACCGCGGGACGTGGCGTCTGAGTACCGGTTGCGGCGGACAGAGGAGCCTCCAAGGTCGTGCGGATGGTGGACGCACGGGGTCGCGGAGGGTGCCCGGGCGCTGCGGGTGATTCGGGGCCGAGCGGGGGGCGGTCGCGCGTGTCGCTCGGCGTGGCGAACATGTCGCTCGAAGCGAAGAATACGCGGGACGTCCGAGCGACCCGACGGGGCCGCCACCGGCCACCTCTACACTGAACCGGTGACTTTCGACAACGTGCGGGGAAGCTCGACCCCTGGCCGGCCGTCCCGGACGCACCCGAACGTCTCTGGAACACCTTCGGTCGTACAGAGTCTGCGGGCTCACGCGGGGCACGCGGTGCCGTTCTCCGTGGAGTTCAATCCGCCCCGCGACGCCGCCGCCGAGGCGCGGCTGTGGCGCGCCGTGCGGCAGTTCGAGTGCATGCATCCCGCGTTCGTGTCGATGACCTACGGCGCGGGTGGTTCCACTCGCGACCGCACCGTCCGGGTGACCGGGGAACTGGCGCAGCAGACGACGCTGCTGCCGGTCGCGCACCTGACCGCGGTGGAGCACAGCGTCGCGGAGCTGCGCTCGCTGGTCGGCGCGTACGCCGACTCCGGTATCCGCAACATCCTGGTGCTGCGCGGCGACCCGCCGGGCGACCCGCTGGGGGAGTGGCACAAGCATCCGCAGGGCGTCTCCTACGCCGAGGAGCTGGTGCGCATCGTGCGCGACCTCGGTGACTTCCACGTCGGCGTGGCCTCGTTCCCGCAGGGCCACCACCGCTCGCCGGACCTGGCGACCGACACCGCGTTCCTGGCCGCGAAACTGCGTGCGGGAGCGGAGTATTCGATCACCCAGATGTTCTTCGACGTCGAGCACTACCTGCGCTTGCGCGATCGGCTGGTGGCGCTGGACCCGATCGAGGGCGCCAAGCCGATCATTCCGGAGCTGATGCCGATCACGTCGCTGCGCACGGTGCAGCGCGCCGAGGAGCTGTGCGGCAGGCCGCTGCCGGACTCGGTCATGCGGCGGCTGCGCACGGCGGCGGGCGACGGCGGGGAGGAGAACGCCGCGGCGGTGCGCGCGGCGGGCATCGAGATCGCCACCGAGATCGCCCAGCGGCTGATCGACGAGGGCGCGCCGTGCCTGCACTTCATCACGCTCAATTTCGCCAAGGCGACCAGCGAGGTGCTGACCAACCTCGGTTACGGCGTCACGGCCGCCCCGGTCAGCGTCTGAGGCTCCCGCCTCGGGTGGGCGCTACGTGGGCGTCGCCGGCCGCTTCGACGCCGTGCCCGGCGGCCGCTCGTCCCCAGGACGGCGCATTCGAGCCACTGTGGCGGCCTCGGTGACCGGCCGGCGCGCTCGAGGGCGCCGACCGGCGCCGCGTCAGGCCGCGCGGGCCGCGCGCAGCCCCCATGCCTCGGCGAGCAGCCGATGCGATTGCAGCCGATCGGCGTGCCGGTGGGTGATCGTGGTAACCAGCAGTTCGTCCGCTCCGCTGACGCGTTGCAGCGCGGAAAGCCGCTCCACGACGGTGCCCGGCGACCCCACGAACTGGGTGGCGAGGCGATCGTCGACCAATCGCCGCTGCTCCGCGGTGAGTGGGGCGACGGTCGCCGGATCGGGGTAGTCGGCCGCGCCCGCGCCGCTGCGGATGCTGTGCACCCAGTGGCCGTAGCTCGCGGCCAGCCGCCGCGCGGTGGCGTCGTCCTCGGCCACGACCACGTCGGCGGAGATCACCACGTACGGCTCGGCCAGCTCGGCGGACGGCCGGAACGCCGCGCGATACGCCTCGATCGCGTCCAGCGCGGTGCCCGGCGAGACGTGATAGGCCGCGGCGAACGGCAGCCCCAGCCGCCCGGCCAGCTCCGCGCTCTCGCCCGCGGTGCTGCCGAACAGCCACAATCGCACCTGCGCGCCCTCACCGGGGACCGCGTGCAACGCAACGCCTTCCGGGCTGACGAAGGTGCCCGCCAGCAGAGCGCGCACCTCGCCGACCTGCTCGGCGAACTCCAGCGGCTGCGCGCCGCGCTGCTGGAGGGCGCCCACCGAGGCGATGAACTTGGACCGGTCCAGGATGCGGCCCGGGTCGAACGGCGGCGGAACGACAACGCCGTCACGGATCTCGGTGCGTCCGGTCACCGTGCCGATCACGGGCTTGCCGCGCGCGGGCCGCGCGGCCTCCGCCCCGAACTGGCCGCGTCGATGCCCCGACCGGCCGAGGCCCAGGTCGAGCCGGCCCGGGTACAGCGCGTCGATCGTGCCGAACGCTTCCACGATCGAGGCCGAGGTGTGATGACCCACCTGCACCGCGGCCGAACCCACCCGGATGCGCTCGGTGGCCGCCGCGACCAACCCGATCAGGGTGATCGAGGAGGAACTGGCCACCGAGACGAAGTGGTGTTCGGCCAGCCAGTACCGGTGATAGCCCCACTGTTCGGCGTGCTGGGCCAGATCGACGGTGTTGCGCAGGGCCTGCTGCGCGGTCGAGCCCGCGCTGATCGGGGACAGGTCCAGGATCGAGAGGGGAACGAACCGGCCGCTCATGCGGCACGTCCCGGCCGCGGGTCCTGCTCGCCCGCTTCGATGGCCACGCGCAGCCGGTTCTGCGCGGGCGCCACCGGGCAGGTCGCGAAATCGGTGAAGGCGCACGGCAGATTCGCGGCGCGGTTGAAGTCCAGCAGCACCGTGCCGTCCGCTTCCGGCGTACCCACGGTCAGCGATCGCGCCGCAGGGTAGGTCGTCACACCGCTCGTGGCGTCGGTGAACAACACCCGCAGGTTGTCCTGGTCGCCGAACGCGACGACGCGTTCGGTCACCTCGCCGATGCGGAATTCGATGGTGCCCGCGGCGCTGTGGTGGTGCTCGAGCCCCTCGACCACGGCGCCGGTGACCACGGTTCGCTGCTGCGCGAACGGCGTGAAGCGCCCCGGGACCACCCAGCGCGGGTCGGGCCGGTAGGCCGGGATGCCGTCGAAGGTCAGCAGGGCGGGCGAAGCGGGGTCGTGCACCCGGACGGCGTAGCGGCCCGTGCGGCGGATCACCTCGAGCACCCGGCGCTCCTGCCGGACGTGCAGCCCGGGCGCCCCTTCGGCAGGGGTGACGATCTGTACGCCCGCGATGCCGAGCCCGTCGTATTCGAGCCGGTCGGCGGGCTGGGCGGTGATGAACACCTTTTCGTCGGTGACCCACCAGGTACCGGGCAGGTCCGGCAGGCGTTCGGGGCGGTCGGTGAGCCAGTGCAGCGCGGTCAGGCCGAGGAAGCCGAGCGGGTCGCGCAGTTCGTCTTCCCGCGTGTGGTGCCAGCGCGCCCACTCGGTCTCGAAAACGGTGGTGATGCTCGTGGTCATGACGCTTCGGCTCCTTCGTGGGCGGTGGTGCGACGGTGGGGATGGCGCAGGCCGAGGTGGTCGCGCAAGGTGGTTCCGGCGTACTCGGTGCGGAAGCTGCCGCGCTCCTGTAGTTCCGGGACGACCCGGTCGACGAATTCGTCCAGCCCGTGCGGGGTGAGGTGCGGGACGAGGATGAAACCGTCCGCGGCGTCGGACTGCACGTAGGCGTCGATCCGCTCGGCGACCGCCGCGGGCGTGCCGACGAACTGCTGGCGTGCGGTGACCTCGATGATCAGCTCCCGGATGCTGAGTCCTTCGGCTTCGGCTCTGGCCCGCCAGGATTCGGCGACCGCGCGGGGATCTTTGGCGTGCCGCACGCGGCCGCGGGTGATGTTCACGTCGTCGACGGGCTCGACGTCGGGTAGCGGTCCGTCCGGGTCGTATCCGGACAGATCCCGGCCCCAGACCTGTTCGAGGAAGGCGATCGCGGTCTGCGGGCCGACCTGTTGGAGGCGGATGTGCCTGGCGCGTTCCTGCGCCTCGGCCTCGGTGTCGCCGAGGACGAAAGTGGCTGCGGGGAAGATCTTCAGCTCGTCGGGGGTGCGCCCGTACTTGGCCAGGCGGCCTTTCAGGTCGGCGTAGAAGCGCTGCCCGTCCTCGAGAGTGCCGTGGCCGGTGAAGATCGCGTCGGCCGTGGCAGCGCCGAATTCCCGGCCGTCCTCGGAGTCGCCCGCCTGCAACAGCACTGGATGCCCCTGCGGGCTCGGCGGCAGCACGAATCGGGCGGTGATGTCGAACTGTGCTCCGCGATGGCGGATTTGGGGGATGTCCCGGGCGAACACCCCGGCCTGCCGGTCGACGACCAGTGCGTCCGCGGCCCAGCTGTCCCACAGCGCGCGGGTCACCTCGACGGTCTCGGCCGCGCGGTGGTAGCGCTCGCCGTGCTCGAGATAGCCGCCGCGCCGGAAGTTCTCGCCGGTGAACGCGTCGGAGGAGGTCACGACGTTCCAGGCCGCGCGGCCGCCGGAGAGATGGTCGAGCGAGGCGAATTGCTTGGCCAGCTCGAACGGCTCGTTGTAGGTGCTGTTGATGGTGCCGGCCAATCCCAGCTTCTCGGTGACCCCTGCCAGCGCGTTGAGCACGGTGAAGGTGTCCGGCCTGCCCACGACGTCGAGGTCGTGGATGCGGCCGCGATGTTCGCGCAGCCGCAGCCCTTCGGCGAGGAAGAAGAAGTCGAACAGGCCGCGCTCGGCGGTACGCGCCAGATGCTCGAACGACGCGAAGTCGATCTGGCTGCCCGACTCGGGGTCGCTCCAGACGGTGGTGTTGTTCACGCCGGGGAAGTGGGCGGCGAGGTGGACCGGCTTGCGGGGCTTGTCGGTCACGATGGGGTGCCTTTCGTGCTGATCGCGTAGCGGCTCGCCGGACGGGGCAGTTCGAGGCGCGCACGTAATGTGCTGTCCGACAGCGCCTTCCGGTCGAGGCCGGGCAGCAGGCGCACTGCGGCCGGAAGCGCGAGCGGCCGCAGGACGACGCCGTCGGCGGCCTCGGCGCTGTCCACCGCCGCGAGCACTTCGCGCAGTGTCTCGGCGGTCCCGAGATGGCGCAGGGTGCTGAACGCTGCGGCGCGGACCGGGCCGGCCCAGCCGTCCAAGGTGCGCGCTTCCGCCCGTGCCGCGTCCGCGGAGCCGGCCAAGTGGATGTCGAGATCCAGCAGCACGTGCACGCTGTCGGGGTCGCGTCCCGCGTCCGCGAGCGCCGCGCGCAAGGCAGTGCGCCGGGCCCGCGCCGCGTCGAGATCGTCCGCGCCGATCCGGTCAGGTCGGCGCGGCGCAGCGCGACCGCGGTGGCGGCCGCGCCGTCGGCGCGCACCGCGACGATCGGTTGGCCCTGCGGCGAGCGCGGTGTGATGGAGGGTCCCTTCACGGCGAAGTTGTCGCCGGTGAAGTCGATGTAGTGCAGCTTGTCCCGGTCGACGAAGCGGCCGGTCGAGGCGTCGCGGATCTCCGCGTCGTCCTCCCAGCTGTCCCACAGCCGGGTGGCGACCTCGATCGCCTCGTCGGCCTCGTGCCACAGCGCGGCCGCGTCCTGCGCCGGTTTGCGCCCGAACGCCCGCGCCTGCTCGTCTCCTTCGGAGACGGTGACCTCCCAGCCCGCCCGGCCGAGCGTGGCGAAGTCCAAGCTCTGGATCGCCTTCGCCAGATGGAACGGTTCGGTGTGGGTGACCGGCGCCTGGGGAATCAGACCGACGCGGTGGGTGGCGGCGGCTACGCGGGCGGCGATCGCGACCGCGTCGAGCCTGCCGCGGGTGGCGCCGGGGCCGCCGGGCTGCACGCCGAACGAGTCGGGCAGGAACACCGCGTCGATGCCCGCTTGCTCGGCCGCGACGATCACCTCGGTCCAGTACCGTCCGGTGAACAGGTCCTCCGCGCGCGAGTCGGCACGCCGCCAGGACGCGGGGTGCGCGCCGGTGCCCGCCGCTTCGACGGCGAGGAAGAAGCCGGAGTGCGCCATCAGGCCGTGCCCTCCGCTTCGATCTGCTGCCGCAGCGCCGGATGGGTCCCGGATCCGGCGACATCGGGTCCCAGCAGCAGCGCCTGCTGCCATAGTGCGGCGCGCATGCCGCGCGCGGACCGGACCGCGCGGCGGTCGCGCTCGGCGCGGACCGGGGCGACCGCGTGCACGCGCGGGTTGCCGGAGGTGTCGGCGGCACGCGGGGCGCGCAGACGGGTGCGCCACCAGCGCGCGGGATCGGGTGCGAAGACGGCGGGGGCGGACGGGACGTCCGGCGCGGGAGACGGTTCGGCGTCGGTGGCGGCCGGTTTCCGGTTGAAGGCGGAGTACACCATCAGGGCGATCCTTTTCGGTCGGTGCCACCACGGCTTGTGGCCGATGGTGGGCTCCGGTGCGGGGGGAGGGGTGATCGCGCAGGACGCGACGGCGGGTTCCGGGCGGCTGCGGCACGGGGCTCAGCGCTGCTGCCGGTCCAGCACCCGACTGTGGCGGTAGGTCGGACGGGGCATTACGACACGCCTTTCGGGATTGCGGGCGCCGGGATGGCCGACAAGAGTTCGCGGGTGTATTCGTGCCGCGGGTTGCCGAAGATCTCCGCGGTGCGGCCGGATTCGACGATGCGGCCGCGCCGCAACACCGCGACGTAGTCGCTGATGCGGCGGACCACCGCCAGATCGTGCGAGATGAACAGGTAGCTCAGCGCCAGTTCGGCCTGCAGGCCGTCCAGCAGTTCGAGGATCTGCGCCTGCACCGAGGCGTCTAGTGCGGAGACCGGTTCGTCGAGCACCAGCAGCTCGGGATGCAGCGCCAGCGCCCTGGCGATGGCGACGCGCTGACGCTGCCCGCCCGACAGCTCGGCGGGCTTGCGCTGGGCGAACCCGGACGGCAGCGCGACTTGCGTCAGCAATTCCGCCACCCGGTCGCGCCGCTGCGCACGACTGCCGACTCCGAACGCGCGCAACGGTTCTTCGATGATCGAGCCCACCCGCCAGCGCGGATCCAACGAGGCGTAGGGGTTCTGATACACCACCTGGAAGCGTTTGCGCAGCGCGCGCAGCCGCGACCCGCGTGCCTTCGACAGCGGTTGTCCGTCGAAGCTGACCTCGCCCCGATCGGGTTCGGTGAGCCGCAACGCGATCCGCGCGGTGGTGGACTTGCCCGACCCGGATTCGCCGACCAGCGAGAGGGTCTCGCCGCGGCCCAGTTCGAAGCCGACCCCGGCCACCGCGGTCACGCTGTCGCCCCCGTGCGCCCGGAAGGTCTTGTGCACTTCGCGCAAGACCAGCAGCGGCTTACCGTCGCGTGGCTTGGGCTCGCGGTAGCCGCCCGCCGGAGCGAGGCTGGGCGAGGCGGCGAGTAGGCGCTTGGTGTACGGGTGGCGCGGTGTGGCCAGCAATTCGGCGGTCGGGCCGCTCTCCACCACCTCGCCGCCGTTGAGCACGACGAGCCGATCGGCGCGTTCGGCGGCGACGGCCAGATCGTGGGTGATCAGCAGCACCGCCGTGCCGCGCGCGGCGATCTGCTCGGCGAGCCGGTCCAGCACCCGGCGCGCGACGGTCACGTCGAGCGCGCTGGTCGGCTCGTCGGCGATGACCAGGTCCGGCGCGCAGGCCAGCGCCGCGGCGATCAGCACCCGCTGGCGCTGCCCGCCGGACAGCTCGTGCGGGTATTGAGCGGCCCGCAGTTCCGGCCGATCCAGTCCCGCGTCGGCCAGCAGTTCGATCGCCCGCGTCCGCGCCGCCTTTCGGTCGGCCAGCCCGTGCACCAGCAGTGCTTCGGCCACCTGATCACCCACGCGCCGGACGGGGTTCAGCGACAGCCCGGGGTCCTGGGGGACGAACCCGATGCGAGCTCCGCGCAGCCGCCGCAGCGCGCGTTCGGAGCCGGTGTCGACCACGGCGCCGTCGAAGGTCACGGTCCCCCCGATGGTCTCGGCGTTCGACCCGAGCAGGCCGATCACGGCGTGGGCGAGCGTGGATTTGCCGGAGCCGGATTCGCCGACCAGCGCCACCACCTCGCCGCGGGCCACCGTGAGCGAAACCCCGTTCAGCGCGGTGGCCGCGCCGGTTCCCGACCGGTACCGAACCCGCAGGTCCTGGACCTGCAGCAGCGGAGATTCCGAGGCGTTCACGGGTGTTCTCCGTTCCCGATCGCGCGTCCGAGGCGCTGTGCGGCGAGCACGACGGCGATGATGACGAACCCGGGCAGGGTGGTCATCCACCACGCGGTCGCGAGATAGTTGCGGCCCTCCGAGATCAGCGTTCCCCACTCGGGGGTGGGCGGCTTCGCGCCGTAACCGAGGAAGCTCAGCGCCGACACCGCCAGCACCGCCATGCCGAATTCGACCGCGGCCAAGGCGAGTACGGGCTGGTAGGCATTGGGCAGCACATGCCTGGCCAGCACCGTGTACCAGCGCACCCCCGCGGCGTGGGCCGCCTCCACGTACACCGCTTGCCGGACCCGCAGCACTTCCGAGCGCATCACGCGCGCGAAATTGGCCACCAGCGAAACGCCCACCGCGATCGCCACATTGCCGGTGCCGAAGCCGAGCGCGGTGACCAATGCGAGCGACAGCAGCAGCGCGGGCACCGACAGCAGCACATCGACCGACCGCATGACCACGGCGTCGACCACGCCGCCGATCGCGCCCGACAGCAGCCCGAGCAGCGACCCGGTGACGAGCGCGATGCCGACGGCGGCCAGCGTGGCGGTCAACGAGAGCCCGGCGCCGTGCACCATCCGGGTGTAGAGGTCGCGTCCGAGATTGTCGGTGCCGAACCAGTGTTCGGCGCTGGGGCCCTGGAACTTCTGCGCGGGCACGCCGGTCAGCGGGTCGCCGCCCGCGAAGACCGACGGCACCAGCGCCCATCCCACGGCGAGCAGCGCGACAGCGCCCGCGATCAGCAGTCCGGCATTGCCGCGCAGCCTCTTCCAGCGCACGGCCGGGCGCCGCAGACCGGGCAGCACCGCTGTGCGCCGTTCCTCGATGACGTCAACCACGAGTCCTCACCTCCTCGGCCGGCGGCGCGCCGAGCGCGAGTCCGGCGGCGGTACGAATGACGTAAGCGGCGTCAGGCACGGATGATCGCCTCCTCGGCGGCGTCGACGGCGGTCCGCTCGGACTCGCCGCCCGCGGCGCGGGAGCGGGTGGCGATGCGCGGGTCGAGCAGCGGATACAGCAGATCCACCGCGAGATTCACGGCCACGAACACCGCCGAGGTGAGCAGCACGATGCCCTGCACCACAGGGATGTCCTGCGCCAGCACCGCGGTCTGGGTCAGCCGCCCGACGCCCTGACGGGCGAAGACCGTCTCCACCACCACCGATCCGGCGAGCATGTTGCCCACCAGCACCCCCGCGATGGTGAACGCGGGCACACTGGCCGGACGCAGCACGTGCGTGCGCCGCACCCACCAGCGCGATCCGCCCCTGGCCAGGGCCACATCGACGAACGGCTGACGCCAGGTCGTCTCCAGCCCGGCGGTGAGCACCTGCGCGATGACCGCGCCGATCGGCAGCGCCAGGGTGAGCGCGGGCAGCACCGTGCCCGCGAACCCGTGCCCGCCGAACGCGGGTGCCAGCCGCAACTGGAACGAGAACACCTGCAGCAGGAGCAGCCCGGTCCAGAAGGTCGGCACCGAGACGCCCAGCGACGGCAGCGCGGCCAAGGCGTTGCGCAGCCACGGCCGACGGGTCTGAGTCGCCGCGAACGCCAGCGCGACGCCACCGATGACCGCGAAGAGCAGAGCGGTGCCGGTCAACGCGAGCGTGGCGGGCAGCGCGTCACCGATCGCGCCGGTGACCGGCTGCCCGGTGGCGATGGAATGCCCGAGATCGCCGGTCACGGCGTGCCCGAGCGCGGTCCAATACTGTTCCCACAGCGGCCGATCCAGCCCGTAGCGGGCCTGCAACTCGGCGATGGCGGCCTTGTCCACCGGGGTGCCCGACCCGCCTCCATCGGCCGCGATCGAGACCGGGTCGGCGGGCAGCAGGTACAACACCACGAACGACAGCGTGAACGCCGCCCACAGCACCCAGATCGCCTGCAACACCCGCAGGGCCAGATAACGCGCCATGACTATCGCCCGCTCAGCCAGGTGTCGAAGAACTGCAATCGCGCCGAGGCTTCGAACTTCAGGTCCTGCGTGCTCGCCGCCGCTCCGATCGCCTGGGACAGCTCGACTGTCGGGATCAGCAGGCCCGCCTCGAGCACCTGCTGCTGCGCGGTGTGGATGAGCCCGTTGCGCACCGTGGTGTCCACGGTGGCGACCTGCCCGTTCAGCGCGTCGTCCAGCGACGGGATGGCGCCGCGCGCATTGAGATTGCGCCCGTCGAGACCGAAGGAGGTGCGCAGGATGTCGCCATCGGCGCGGGTGGTGTTGCCGTAGAAGGTGTCGAAGTCCTTGCTGTTCTGCCGCGCCGTGGTCTCCGCCACCGACACCAGGTCCAGCTTCAGTTCGACGCCGACCTGCCGCAGTTGCTGCTGCACCAGTTCGAGGATCGCCTGGTTGCCCGCGAACACCTGGCTGAAGAGCACCGAGAACGTCAACCGCTCACCGTTCCTCGTCCGGATGCCGTCCGCGCCGGGCACCCACCCGGCCTGGTCGAGGATGGTGCGCGCCTTCGCCGGGTCGAAGGCCAGCCGTGCCGAGAGGTCGGTGTAGCCGGGTGTGGTGCTCGCCAGCGGGCTGGTCGCGGGCTTGAACTGCGGGCCGAGCACGGTGTCCACCAATTGCTTGCGATCGATCGCGGGCAGCAGCGCCTGGCGCACCGCCGGATCGCGCAGCGGTCCGCGTGTGACATTGGGCTGCAGCCCGAACGGCACGCCCGGGTTGGCGGTGCTGAGCACCCGGCCGCCCGCCGCCTCGATCTGCGGCGCGTCCTGCGGCAACGCGTCGCTGATCGCGTCCAGCTGCCCGGAGGCGAGACTGCCGGTGCGCACGCCGGATTCGGGCACCACGGTGAACTCGATCTTGTCCAGGTATGCCTCGCCGCGATGGGCGAACACCGCCGAACCCCAGTGGTAGCCGCTGCGCTTGGCCAGCGTCACTGCGGCGTCCTGGCGGTAGGCCGCGTAGGTGAACGGCCCGCTGCCGACGTTGTCGCCGAGGCAGCGCTGCTCGGCAGGCTTCGCCGTGGTCACGTCGGCGAGAATGCCGAGCTGGGCGGTCGAGACCGCCTGCAGGAATTGGGCGTTGGGCTTGCTGAACTCGACTCGGGCGGTGAGCCGGTCGACGGCCGTGGTGCCCACGTAGCCGGTGAGGTAGCTGCTGCCCAGCGGCGCCTTGCCCGAGCCGAGCCGCACGACCGAATCGAACGTGTTGCGCACCGAATCGGCGGTGAGCGGCGTGCCGTCGCTGAAGGTGACCCCGTCGGTGAGGTGGAAGGTGAAGACCTTCGCGTCGGGGCTCGCTTCCCAGCTCTGCGCCAGCCACGGCTTCAGCTCGCCGGTGGCCGGATCCTGGTCGGTCAGCGAATCCACGATCTGCCGGGCGACGTACAGCGTCTGGTTGGTGCCCGCCTGGGCCGGGTCCGAGCAGGTCGGCGCCTGGGACAGGCCGTAGCGCAGGGTGCCGCCCGGCCGGGGCGGGCCCGCGTCGCCGCCGGGTGCGGCCGAATCACTGCCGCAGGCGGCAATGGTGGTGGCCGCGGCGAGCGCGCCGGCCAGCGCGGCGATTCGGTGACGGGTTCGGATCACGAGGCGACTCCAGATACTTCGATGCGGGCGAGCTGCTCGCCCGGCTGGGGAAAGGCGTCGGCGACACCGGTCGCCGACGGCCGGCCGGGCATACAGCGGCGCTGCGTCATCTGCTCAGCGTTTCTTCGGCAGGCCGGGTGGGTTGATTCGCGATTCGGGGCGGTCGCGGGTGCGGTGGACGCACTCATGACGGGTCCTCGACGATCACTTCGGTTCCTCCATCGGTCCCGGCGGAAGCACCCGCACCCGGTGACCGGGGGGTTGCTGCGACGTCGACGAGCCAGGTCTCTCGGTCGCTCTGGATGGTTGGCGCCGACCCCCTGTCAACCGATGTGAGGGGCGAGCCGAATCATGATGCCCAGCAAGGGAAGGCTGGAACAAGAGAAGTAATCAGCGTGAGCGTAGACCTTGTCCACGCCAGTTGATCGGGTCTTTGTAGTAACCAGGCGTGCGCTGCTTCGCCGAGGGGCGGTGCGAGCTGTCACGTCCTCGCGGACGGGCGCCCAGCGCCGGACGACAGCGGTCCGATGCAGCATACGGGTATCGCCAGGACTGGGGAACGCGGGTCGGCCACGCGGAAGCCTGTTTCGGGCAAACGAGACTCGCCGCGAAATTGCTGTACGCAATCCGTGCTGTTGGAGCCGTTTGCCGGAGTACTGTGCCCCTCGATCGTTCCGCCGATGAGGAGGTTTCGTGATCACTTTGCGTCGTCTGACCCAATTGTCCGCTGTCGCGACCTGTTCGGTCGCCCTCGCGTTTGCCGGGCCGGGTGCCGCGTTCGCGGCTCCGGATGCCACGATTCCCGCGTTCTCCGATCTCTCCGCGCCGATCGCCGCCCCCGGTGACCTGTTCGGCGCCTATCAAGCCGCGCTCGACGCGCTGCGCGCGCTCGGTATCCAGCCGTTCGCGTACCCGAGCGCGTCGGCGTTCTGCCTCGACAACACCACGGCCGGGCTGGCGCCCGCGGTGGCGGGAGCCATACCCGGGCCGTGGCCGAAGAACACCGTGCAGCTTCCCGGACTGGACCTCAGCGCCGTCAAGGCCGGGCAAGCCATGTTCACCTTCGTGCCCTACGGCCTCGGGCCGGACGGCGCGAACACCGCGGGAATGCAGGTGGCCTGGCTCAATCTGAGCAACGGACGCAGCGGAACGGCCGCCATGGGGCCGCTGGCCGACATCGCCCGCGCGATGATCCCCGCTGCCGTTCCCGCGGATCAGCGGCCGGTGGCCGAGCAGGCGATCCGGGACTTCCTCTTCGCGGCCCTCCCCATGGGCGGGGTGCGGGCGGTCCCGGTGGACACCGGCAAGGGCACCGTTCTCGCCGCGGTGTTCGGCACGGTGCAGAACGGCGCCAAGTCCTGCTTCTTCCTGCCGACGGTCGGAATCACCGCGGTCCCGTGAGATTCAGCTGTCGCGGCGCGGCGCCGCTCCTGGGAGCGAACGCCCCTTCCAGTGCGCCGTGCCGCGACGGCGGGCCCGGTGCGAACGCGCCCACAGCAGCAGATACGCCGCCACCGACACCGGATGCGCGAGGGCGGCGGGCACGTCCGCGCGTCCCAGCGGGCCGCCGGTCTCGGTCGAGCGGGCCAGCAGGCGCCCGGCGACGGCGGCGAGCCAGCCGATCGCGCCCGCCCGGCGGACCGCGCCCCTGCCGAGCACGGCGGCCGCGGGCGGTACCCAATAGGCGAGGGCCGCAACGAGTCCCACCGCCGCTCCACCCGTGATCGTGCCGTCGTAGGCCGACCAGAGCCAGCGGGTGTAGCCCGCGTCCAGGTCGGCGGCGCCGCGATACATCCTGGTGCGGGCCAACTCTCCGGCGGCGACCAGAGCGGTGGCGTGACCGGCTCGCCGCAGCGTACGGGCGATGTCGAGGTCCTCGGTGACGCTCCCGGCCACGGCCGTGTGGCCGCCGACCGCGCGGTAGGCGGCGTTGTCGAACACCAGGAACTGGCCGCAGGCCACCGCCGTGGCGGGTCGCAGGCTCCGGTCGGCCACGGCGATCGGCAGCGTCGAGGCCCACGACCAGCACAGCAGAGGCTGCACCACGGCTTCCGCCACGGAATCGGCCACTTGCAGGGGCCAGGGCGAGACCAGCGCGGCTGCGCGCGTGCGCAGCGCGCCGACCGCCGCGGCGAGCGCCGTAGGGGCCAGCCGCACGTCGGCGTCCAGGAAGATCAGCACCGGCGTCGACACCTCCTCCGCAAGCCGGACACAGGCGGCGGCCTTTCCGGTCCAGCCTGCGACCGGATCGGACTCGGTGCGCAGCAGGGTGAAACGCGGGTCGTCGCCGATCGCCGCCAGGGCGGCGGCGCCGGTGTCGTCGGTGGACGCGTCATCGAGGATGCGCACCGCGAGACGCGGTACGCCCACCTGCGCGCGCAGGTCACCGATCAGGGCGGGCAGCCGGTCGGCCTCGTTGCGCGCGGGAACGCAGACGGTGACGGGTTCGATCACCGTCGTCGGGGCGTTCGTCAACCTCGGCACGGTGATGCGGTTGTATAGCGCGATGCCCGCGCCGAGCGCCGCCACCGCGGTGGCGAAGGTCGGCAGGATCGAGTTCGCGCGCAACGTCTTCGGCAGGTCGGCTCTCACCATGTGGGCCACGCTATCCCGGCGCACCGACCTGCCGCTCAGCGATTCTGCGTCACCGAGCGCCACCAGCGGCTCAGGGAGAAGCCGACTTCCGGCGCGCCGGGCGCGGCGGGGTTGCGGTCCATGTACGCCATCGCCGCGACGATGGCGGCCACCGCGAGCGTGATGCCGCCCGCGATGCCCGCCCAGCCCGCGAACGAGCGGGTATTCGGGTCGGCGTAGCTGACCTCGGCCTGCGGCCTGGACACTTCACCGGGCGGCAGTTTCCAGGAGACGACGTTGTCGCCCTCGCGGCTGCCGTTGGTCTTGGCGACGCGGGCCGGGAACGCGATGGTCAACTGCACGTCCGAGCCGTGCGGCGGCAGCGATTTCAGATCGACCCGCCCGCTCAGGCTGACCAGGTCGCCGGTGCGCTGGAACTGCAACTGGAACATGCCCTGCGTCTGCTCGGACAGCTGGCCGAGTTGCTGCACATCACCGAAGGACAGGTCCTCGAAGAACACCTGGCTGCCGGTGTAGCCGTCCTGGGCGTACGGCTCCACTCGCAACTTGGCCGCCAGCGTCTCGGGCGCCTTCAGCTGCGGGCCCTTGTCCCCGGCGTCGGCGGGCACCACGGCGGCGACGATCCGGCCGGACACCCGGTCGTTGGACGAGACCCCCATCGAGACCTGCACCCGCAGGCAGCCCGCGAGCATCGGCACCAGCAACGCCGCGAGCAGGACCACCGACGCGACGCGCACGCCGCGGCGTGGGGCCCGCCGCTGCGGGAGGTCCGGGGCATCGGGCTTCGTGATGACGGGACTCGGCTGCACGGGTGACATCGTGCCAGGCCTGCCGCCCGGAATGAAACGCGCCAGTCGCAGCGCGCGTCGGCGCGCCGGGCGCGGGACGCGGCGGCGGGTCAGCGGCGCGCGCGAGCCAGGGCGACCAGCAGGGGAACGCCCGGCAGACCCATACCGGCGAAGCCGTACCCCGCCGAGGAGGGAAGGTCGAGGAACACCGCGTGGGCCAGCGCCGATCCGAGCCAGGTCCACAGGAACAAGGCCACCGGAACGGTGAGCGCGACCAGGCGGCCGTGCGATCGCGGCGTCCGCACCGGATCCGGCGCCGCCCGCTCCCAGACCGCGAGCACCGCGGCCATCAGGAGCGCGACACCGAACCAGCCCAGGTAATTCGTCAGCGGAATCCAGTCGAGGCCGGGTAGTCCGGAATGGATGTCACACCAGGTCCACTGCCCGTCGGCCACCATCTGCGGATCGAGGAACAGGTCCCAGCCCACCGCGCCGACCGCCGTCCACCCGATCCGGGCGATCGTGCGCCGCGACAGCATCCCGGCCACCACCCACACCGGGTACATCCCGCCGGTCCACGCCAGCGGGACGATCAACGGCACCTCTAGCAAGGCCGGTCCGAGCCGGTCGGTCGCGTACTCGTAGCAGCCGAACGGGATGCCGGTCGCGGTGCCGATCACCTCCGCTGTGAGCCCGATGCCGGAGACGATGGTCAGAAAGCCGACGCCGTAGCGCAATCCTCTGGTCGCCGTCGCGTGCGCCAGCGCGGCGCCGGTGGACAGCAGCACGACCGCGACGGTGATGCGGTCGCGCCCACCGCCCGTGGTCAGCGGATACGCGATCTGCGCGACGATCGTCAGCGCCACGAGGACGAGGGGCAGCAGAAAGCTCGCCGAGCGATAGCCGGACAGCAGCCCCTCGGAGTGCTCGGTCGCGGTGGGTTCCGCCGGGGCAGGCGGCGGGTCGCCCGAGTCCGTCATCGTCGAAGCCACCGGGACAGCCCGCGCCGGTGCAGGTCGCGCAGTGCGAGGGCGGCGGCCGTGCGGCCGCTCGCGCCGGAGACACCGCCGCCGGGGTGTGTGGACGCGCCCGTCAGATACAGCCCCCGCGCGCCGGGCACCCGCTGCCCCGCCAGCTCGGGCAGCGGTCGCCACAGCATCATCTGGTCCAGCGACATCTCCACGTGCATGACGTTGCCGCCGACGAGCCCGAGTTCGCGCTCCAGATCCACCGGCGTCTGCACATGCCCGCGCAGCACCGTCTCCGCGAAACCGGGTGCGTAGGACTCCACTTCGGCGATGATCCGGTCGCCTTCCTGCCGCGCGAGATCGGACCAGTCGGCGCCGGAGGCCAGGCGGTACGGGTGCCACTGCGCCCACAGCGACAACTGATGTTCACCGGGCGGCGCGATGGTCGGGTCCAGTGCGCTGAAGCTCATCGCCAGGACGACCGGTCGCGGCGGCAGGTCCCCGGCGAGCGCCGCACCGTGCGCACGGCGCAACTGCGCGCGGTCGGACACCAGGAATTGCAGGCCGTGGGCGGAATGCTCGATCGGGCTGCCGGGATAGCGGGGAAGCGCCGACGTGGCGGCGCGCACCACCATCCCGATGCCGGGACCGACGCGGATGCGCCTGCGCCAGTCGTCGAGCACCGCGCCGTCGAAGCCGCCGTCGCGCAGCAGCTCCAGCGTCGTCAGCACATGGCAGCCCGCGATCACGATGTCCGCGCGCAGGTCTCGGCCCGAGGCGGTGCGCACCCGCCAGCGGTCGCCGTCGCGGCGCAGCGCGGACGCCGCGTCGCCCGCGGTCACCACCCCGCCGTCGGATCGCAACCGCGCCACCAGGGCCGTGGTCAGCGCCCCGCTGCCGCCGACCGCGCGCCCCGGCGGCAGGGTGTGCATGAGCGCGGCGAAGCCCACCATCGGCGCGGTGCCCGGCTCGGACATCGGCGGCCCGGACTGGGCGCCGAACCACGCCAGCGACGCCTTCAACCGTTCGTCCTCGAAGCAGGCGTCCAGCAGCGCGTCACCGGATTGCAGGAATTCCCGCGACAGAGCGCTGCCGCCGTCCTTCGCGTCCAGTCCCCAGAACGACCGCACCAGCCGTCCCGGCGTCGGTCCGCCGCCGAAGGCCCGCATCACCCGGGCGCTGCGCGGGCCCCACGTCCGCACGAACCGGCGGTAGGCGGCCGCGTCCCGCGAGCCGCAAGCCGCCGCGATCGACGCGCAGGTCGCTTCCAGGTCGCGATGGAACACGATCGCGGAGCGGCCCGCGTGCGCGGGCGTGAAACCCCATGGGTCGCAGTCGATGTATCGCAGACCGAAGCGGTCGAGTTCGAGTTCCTCGACGATGCCGGTGTGGCGGATCATGATGTGCGCCGACGAGCCGCGATCGACCCGATGGCCGGGGAACCGCTCGACCGTCGACACCGCGCCGCCGAGGACGTCGTCGCGTTCGAGCACCTCCACCTCGTGTCCGGCGCGGGCGAGATAGCACGCGGCGACCAAGGCGTTGTGGCCCGAGCCGACGACGACCACCGTCACGTGACCCTCACAGCGGCAGCCGCCTGCCGAGGATCGCGAACGGACGGTTGTCGCCCGCGAACACGAAATTGCGGACCACGTCGGTGAATCCCTGCCTGCGGTACAGCCGCCATGCGCGATTGTCCTCGCCGGTGACCTCGGGCGTCGACAGCAGCACGGCGCGCTCGGTGCGGTCGCGCAGCAGCCGTTCCAGCAGTGTGCCGCCGATGCCGCGACCCTGCGCGGCGGGATGCACATGCAGCTCGGTGAGCTCGAAGTAGTCCGACAGCAATTCGCGCGCGGAGTGTTCCGGCCAGCCCGAACGCCGCATCCCGCTGTGCACCTGCTGGTGCCACCACTGGTGGGCGGCGCCGCGATAGCCGTAGGCGATCGCCACGATCGGCGCGTGGCGCAGATCGATCCGGCCGGAGTCGTCGGGCAGCACTGCGGCGACCGCCTGCCAGCCGGGCCGGGTGGTGTGCTCGGTCCACATCGGCGCGCGATGGTTCTCGGTCCCGCGCGGATAGTCCATCGCGGCCACGTAGACCGCCAGCGCGTCGTGCAGCCGGGAGCGCAGAGCCGCCACCGAGAGATCGATGACGGCGGGTGCGGGAGTGTGATTGGGCTTGACGGCGGTCATGGCTCTCGTCGGTCGCGCGGACGCGGAAGTTTGTCGGTGGGCGTCTCTATATTGAAGCTCAATTCAAACGTTCGAATACCTGTTCGGTCCGGGTGGTGCTGGAAAGCGGTGGGGCACCTCGCCTCCAGTACGGGATACCGGCCAAGGTACGCGATGGTGGAGGGACGGCGATGTCTGGTCGAGTGGAACATCCGGGCCGGCCCGGCCGGGCCGGCAAATTGCTGGAGCGCGCGGACGGGTTGCTCATGCAGGCGGCGGGGGAGCGGGATCCGCGGGAGCGGTTCCGCACCGCCTACCTCGCCGCGCTGCGCGGCGCGGGCGCGGTGATCGCGCTCACGGGCGCCGACGCGGCCCCCCGGGCGCGCTCGCGCAACGCCTGGGTGCTGATGCAGCGCGCCGCGCCGGAATTCGTGATGTGGGCCGACTACTTCAGCGCCCGCTCGGAGATCCGGGCGGCGCTGGAGGCGGGGCTGGACCGGAATGTCGACGAACACGAGGCGGACGAGTTCTCTTCGCGGGTGGCGGCATTCCTCCATGACGTGGAAGACCTCCTCGCGGCGTCGGCCCGGTTGCGGCCCGCCCCGGGAGTGACCGGCGGCATGACCGCTTGATTATCGGCCTGAGGACGGACTCCGTCCGACTGCGCCCATAAGGCGTACCTTCGCCTTCGCTGCGGCCGTGCGCGTTCTGAGGACGGACTCCGTCCGACTGCGCCCATAAGGCGTACCTTCGCCTTCGCTCCGGCCGTGCGCGTTCTGAAGACGGACTCCGTCCGACTGCGCCCATAAGGCGTACCTCCGCCTTCGCTCCGGCCGTGCGCGTTCTGAAGACGGACTGCGTCCGACTGAGCCATAAGGTGGTCTGGCCCTGATCGAACTCGTATCATTGGTGACAGATGGCCGCCAAGGTCGGCTATCTGTCGCCTACCCGGAGGCGACAGCCACGTCCTAGTGCCGGGGGAGGTACCGTGCCACTCTCCGAGCACGAGCAGCGCATGCTCGAACAGATCGAGAGCGCTCTCTATGCTGAGGATCCCAAGTTCGCCTCATCCGTCCGCGGCGGACGGCTACGTTCGACCTCGAGTCGTCGCAGACTCCAGGCCGCGGCGTTGTTCGTCCTCGGCCTCTTTCTCCTCGTCGCGGGCATCGCCGCGCCCGTGAAGCCCGGCGGCTTCCCGATCATCAGCCTGATCGGATTCATCGTGATGTTCGGCGCCGGTGTACTCCTGTTGCTCGGCACCTCGAAGAACACCGCCAAGAACGATCGGTCCGGCGGTCAAGCGCCCTCCGGTTCGGGCGGGCGGGGCCGGCAGCGGAAATCGGGCGGTTTCTCCGAGCGCATGGAGGATCGCTTCCGGCGGCGGTTCGAGCAAGAATAGCTCGCCCGTAGCCTGACAACTTCAGCAGAACCGGCGACGCCGCACCGCGATGGTGCGGGCGCGGTCGGTCCCGGCCTGCGCCGGAACCACACTCCAGCGCTCAGCCCCTCCGCATGAACGACGGCACGTCCACGTCGTCGTCATTGTCGCCGGCATCCGGCGGCGTGATGTGCGAGCGCGTGTTGCTCG
>NZ_JBEXYF010000051.1:0-38395 GCF_040630775.1 Nocardia sp. NPDC005745 | reverse complement strand
GTTCACCTGCCCGGCCAACCAGACTCTTCATCTCCAACGCGAGCGACTGTATACCGGACTTCACAGGATGTCTACATCCTGGAGTGAAGCTTTTTCTCCGCTGGTGAGGTGTTCCTCATGCCGGAACTTCGGTAGAGGTGGGTGTGGAGGAGCCGCGACGTCTACTATCTGCGCGGTCTCGGGCACTTCTCCTCGCCCGGGACCCGCATGAGGACGGCCACCGCCCGAGCGATGCGCGGCAAGCAAAGCTATGGGCATGACCGCCGACGCACACAGCACAGCGCGCAGCTGCGCCAGCAAAGTAGAGGTATCCGGCGTGCTCATGCGCATCTCGTCCCCTCGGCGTGTGACAGCATCGGGTCGGCGCAACGTGCACCACCCCCGACTACCCACACCTATCGGTCGGTAACACGCCTGCCTGCGGCGACGGCTCCGAGTCGATCGGAAACGGCTGTCACAACCCGGACTGACAGATCGGTTGACCGAAGACGCCCTTGCGGTGCAGCCGCTGATCGCGGCGCTTCCTGACCAGCAACGGCAGGTGCTAATCGTGCGGTTCTTCGAATCACTGACCCAAACCCGAAACGCCGAACGCCTCGGAGTCTCAATCAGCGACGAGTGTCACCTCGATCGGTCGGGCTACGGAAGGCGTAGCGGCGCAGGGTTTCCTCGACCCGTTGGAGGGTGTCGCGTTCCAGCGGGCTGGCGGCTTCGGTGAGCCGGGCGATGGCTTCGGCCGCGGAGCTGACGTGTCCGGCCTTGAACAGGCTCGCGTCCGCGCGGATCTGCCCGGCCAGCGGCACAGGGGCGGGGGAGGCCGTACCTGGTGGTGGGCTGTCTGGGGATGCGCGGCGGTGGGGTCGGTCGCTGGCCGGGGTGGTGGGTTGTCGTCCATGGTGGCCTCCGAGGGCACGGACAGGGTTGCGGCGATGTGGTCGGGGACCAGGGGGATGTCGGGTTCGGTGGCCGGGTGCTCGTCGAGGTCGGGCGGTTCGGTGGGCAGTGGCGGGTCGGGGTAGGCGGGGACGGCGCGGGTGAGGGCGTCGATGCGCCAGGCCAATGCGGTGGCGAACTGGTCGGGCCGCAGCCGGTCGTGGTCGTGGTCGGTGCGGCCGCCGACGGAGCAGTTCGCTGGCGACTTCGAGCAATTCGCGAGGTGTCCACCCGGATTCGGCGGCGCGGTCGATGGCGGCCACGACTTTCGGCCATGCCGGGTCGGCCAGCACCCGGTCGGCGGCCTCGGTACCGAGTACCGCCCGCAGTTGCGGTGCCAGCCCAACGCTGCGCATCTGCCGGGCCACACGTTTGCGACCCACTCGCATCCGCTGACCGAGCCGTAGTTCGGCATGCACCCGCGGAGCACGTAGGTACCGCGTGACGCGGTGTAGATGTCGATGATCGGGGTGGTGAGTTCACGATCAGCGCAAGCCCGCGCGGACTCACCACGGTGTTTCCATTCGTAGTACCCGGAGGTCGACAACCGCAGCACACGCCCGTGACACCGTGACCGCGATGCCGGCTTCGGTCAGTTGCGCGACCACCGGGAACACTATTTTGGGAGGACGTTCTCCCGCGCGAAGTAGGCCGCCGCCTTACGCAGCACCTCGTTCTCCAGTTCGAGTTGTCGAGTCCTTCGCCGCAACTCGACGAGCTCCTTGCGCTCGGAGCTGGTCACACCGTCGCGTGCGCCTTCATCGATGCCGGCTCTTCGGAGCCAGCTCCGTAGACATGACTCCGAGATCCCCAAGCCCTTCGCGACCTGACCGATCGGCCGGTCGCTACTGCGGGCCAACTCGATCGCGCAGACGGAACTCCGGCGGGTGTGCTGGTGGCATCCAGACTCCTTTCGGAGGCGAGTATCTCGCCTCACCATTGGTGTCCGGAAGACCGGGGCAACCTCACAACTCCGCGATCTCCTCGCCACGCTGAACGTGAATCTGACCCGGGCGACAACGGAGAAGATGTCGCTGCGACGACCGCTCGACGTTTCACGCGCCAACGTCAAACGCGAACGAGAACGCAACGTCACTGTGATCAGTTTGCACCGCGACTAGGAAGCCACATCGCGAGGGACGAACCGCGCGACACCGGCTCCGACGGCGATATGCACATGGAGATGGCGATTGTGTTGTTCGTTGCCCAGAGTGGTTAGAACCTGACAGCCGCCATGCTCGTCGACGATGCGCCGCGCCACGTCCTGGACCACCTCCAACAAATGAGCCCCCAGAACTGGATCCAGCTCCAGCAGCGACCGCACATGTTGCTTCGGCACAACGATCACATGATCGGTTCCGAACCCAGGAATCGGCGGGCGGAATGCCAGCACATGCGCCGTCTCGGCCAGGACTTCCACATCGATCAGACGCGGAATCACCTCAGCGCAATACCAATCCGGCTCATCCATGCCAACAACCCTACGGGTGAGGCATCGACCCGGCTCAGCTCAACGTCGCGAACACGTCCTCCACGTTCTTAGCTGCAAATATCCCGTCCTTCTCACAACTTTGGGCGCTAAGACCGGTGTCAACCGCGCCTACGACCGCGTCTACCCGGGCGCGCTCGAGGAAGCGACGGGACTTCCAGGCGAGGTGCTGTTCGACGCGCAAGAGTGGGCGGGCCGGGGTGTCCTCGACACTGCAAGTGGAGGCCGATGCGCCGAAAGTGGTGTGGGCGTTGGACTTCCAGTTCGACTCGAGGGTGGACGGTCGAGCGGTGAAGATCGCGTCGATGATCGACGAGCACACCCGCGTATCGCTGCTGCACATCGTGGAACGATCAATCACCGCCGACCGGCTCGTCACCGAGTCGGAGAAGGCGTTTGCCGCGGCCGACGGCCCACCACGAGTGCTGCGAATGGACAACGGACCGGAAATGATTTCGACTGCCCTGCGACGGTTCTGCGCGGACCGGGTCGGGATCTGCTACATCCCGCCGGGCACGCCCTGGAACAACGGCTTCATCGAATCCTTCAACCGCCGATTGCGGACCGAGTGCCTCAACCGCAACCACTGGACCAGCCTGCTCGAGGCCCGCGTGGTCATCGGCGACTTCAAAACCGACCACAACCGACGCCACCGTCATTCGGCGCTGGGCTACCTGACACCGGCCGAGTACGCTGCGGCCTGCACCCACACCCACCACCCGCTGGCCTGCGGGACCAACTGAATCTGGACGAAACAACCCGGACTCTAATCCCGAGTGGTCTCGTCATCGGGGACTGGTCAGGTCGTCCGGTTATTTCCTGGACGATGTTGGTGGTGCCCGCGCCGTAGCCGGCGCGTAGGACGGTGTCGTAGAGGGTGGCGATGTCGTCGGCGTATTGCGGTGGGTTGCCGTCGGTGAGGTAGCGGTGCAGGAATTGCTCTTTGGTGCCGTCGGTGTAGTGCAGTGGCGTGCCGGTGATAGCGGCGATGCGGCTCAGTGCTTGGGCGACGGTGAGGTCTTCCGGTCCGGTGAGTGTCAGGTCGTGGTCGGCTGGTGTGGTATTTCGGAGTTCGGCGGCGACGACGTCGGCGATGTCGCGGGCGTCGATCATGGCCATGGCGCCTTGGCCCAGGGGAGGCGAAGCTGTCCGGACGGCTCGATCCAGGGGATGTATTGCAACAAGTTGTTCATGAAGAATGCGGGGCGCAGGATGGTGTGGGTCAGGCCGCTGGCGGCCAGTTCTTGCTCGGCGGCGTAGTGAACGCGCGCAATTGTCAGCGGCGCGTCCGGGGCAGCTCCGCCGACACTGATTTTGACCAACCGCCGCACGTCCTGCGCGGCTGCTGCCCGGATGACCGACTTCTCTTGAGCGAGCTGGTTGTCGACGTTGGCGGTCACCAGAAACACCGCGTCGATACCGTCGAGCAGCTTCGCGGTGGCGGCTTCGTCGGTTAGATCAGTGGCGATGACGTCCACGCCTGGGAGGGCAAGTTCTTTCACGGCGGCGGCGCTTTGCGGGCGATGTACCACGGCTCGGGTAGAGGTGCCGTCTTGCGAGAGCCGCGTGAGCAGTGGCTGGCCCAGTGTGCCGGAGGCTCCGGTCACCAAGACTGTCATGTGGTTGTGTTCTTTCCGATCCGCCGATCGATGAATTCTTCTCGCCTCATCGCGGAGGGTTTGCAACCAGCATGTGGCTCATATGGGGTGTGCGCATCGGTTACGTGAGTGCAGCTGTGTGAGCGGCGATTCGGGCGCAGCGCGGAAGCATGCTTTCATGCAGCGCCTTCCCCGGCTTGTGCGGACCCAGGGTGGCACGCGGCGGGCTCTGCGGCGCGGCCGTGCGCAGGCGCCGCTCGTGGTGCGGATGTGCAGTTAAGTCAGGTGACCGATGTGTCCTGTCTGCGGGTTCAGTCACGATGCTCGACATCCACAGAGACGAAGGAGAGCATGAGATGTTGATCGGAATTGTGGGTGCCGGGGCGATCGGCACGGCAGTGGCCACGCGACTGCTCGCCGGCGGGCACGAGGTAGTGCTGAGCAATAGTCGGGGCGCGGAAACACTGACCGAGACCGTCGCCGAGCTCGGCACCGGGGCACGGGCGGGCACCCGGGACGCAGCGACCGCTGCCGAACTCGTCGTTCTCGCCGTGCCGGGTGACCGGACCGCTGAGGCCCTCGACGGGGTGGGCGACTGGGATGGCCGGGTGCTGGTGGACGCAACCAACCTGTACACCACCACACCGCCGGCGCCGGACGCGGAAACCTCCAGCGAGGCCGTGGCGCGCCGCGCCCCGGGCGCGCGCGTGATCAAGGCGTTCAACCACTTCTACGCCGCGACTCTGGCGCAAGATCCTCGGCGCGCGGACGGCAACCGCGTGTTGTTCGTGTCCGGGAACGACGCCGAGGCCAAAAAGATGTTCACCGCGCTGCTCGCCGATCTCGGGTTCGCGCCGATCGACCTGGGCGGGCTGGCCGAGGGCGGTCGCCTCTACCAGGTCCCGGCAGGCCCCCTGATCGGGCAGGACCTGCTGCGGCTGACCCCGCAGTAACGACCCACCGACACCGCGCCCTGGGCTCGAGCGCGCCGACAGGCTGGGCCGGATCACGCAGGCCCTGGTAGCGGCGCGTGCCGAGGGTTGACCTGCTCGCGCCGGACAGTGGCGAGCACACTGAAGGAGTTATCGGATGCAAGGAATCGACCCGACCGTGGTGCCCAGCGGCACCGGGTGCGCCGACTGCGAGGCCATCGACCCCAAAGGCTGGTGGTTTCATCTGCGCCGCTGCGCGGCCTGCGGCCACGTCGGCTGCTGCGACTCCTCTCCCCACCAGCACGCCAGCGCCCACGCCGCCGCCACCGGGCACCAACTGGCGCGCAGTTTCGAGCCGGGCGAGGAATGGTTCTACGACTACAGCCAGGACGTCCTTTACGAGAGCGGGCCCACGCTGGCCCCGCCCGAGCACCGTCCTGTCGAGCAGAGTGCGCCGGGCCCGGCTGGTCGGGTGCCCACCGATTGGCCCGCGCACCTGCACCAGTAGGGCCTCAACGATGGTCGGCAGTCGCAGCGGCGAGCACGGTGTCGAGCAGACCCGCGTAGCGGATGTCGAGATCGGCACGGCGCAGCTGCACCGCGTGCTCTCGCCCCCGCACCCGGGTGGCGGTGATCCCGGCTTCTCGCAGCGTCTTGAAGTGATACGACAGCGTGGACTTGTGGATGTCGAGGCCGTACTCCGCCACCGCGCACGAGTGATAGCGACCGTCGGCGAGCACCCGCAGCATCTGCAGCCGCACCGGATCGGCCAGCGCCTTCAGCACCGCGACCAGCTCGATCTGCTCGGGGGCCGGTTCGGGGAAGGCCGGGGACTTGTCACCCCACCCACTCCACTCACTGTTTGACATGTATAAAACTATAGCGAATATCGTTTTACATGAGTCAAACTATTGATCGTCCTGTATAGGACAACCGCGCCGCGATCCGGTCGGACATCCACACAAGGGCCGCATCTCCATCCTGACCGCGGACCAGGTCGAGGTGATCGCGGCCAACCTGCGCATCGTCGAGTCCGCCGCCTGGCCACCGCGCAGGGCGCCACCCCCGCCCAGATCGCGCTGGCATGGGTTCAAGCCCAAGGCGTCGTCCCCATCCCGGGTACACGCCGCCGCGCCCGTCTCGACGAGAACGCCGCCGCGACCGGCCTCGAACTCACCGCCGACGACTTCGAGGCACTCGATCGAGCCGTCCCCGAGACCGGGATCACCGGCGAGCGTGACACCGTAGCCGGGCTGGCGCGCATGAACGCCTAGGTGTGGTGATCGCCGGTCGACCGGTGTGGTGATCAGGCTGACGTGGTGGCGTACTCAACCGCCCGCGCCTGCTGACACGAGTGCGGCCAAGTGGACCGTGCGCTTTGAAGTCGGCCACGACCAATCCTTGGTCGCTCTTACCTCCACCGCCGCCACGCCACGCGTCCACGGGAAGAAACCCTTCGCAGAAAGGCGCAGTCAAATGCCGGATGCCCGGTCCCTGCTGCACCGTCACGCTGGACAGGTCCCATCGGGGGACGCCCGCGTCTTGCTCGCAGTGAGCTTAGGCCGGCTCTGGTGCGCCTCGGTGTGGCATCGATATCAACTCGAAGGAGCAGGACATGTCAGACAAGTTCACCGGACGCTGCGAGTGCGGCGCCATCACATACGAATTTAACGACGCACCCGACTTCATCGCGAATTGCTACTGCAAGGACTGTCAGAGGTCCTCGGGTGCCGTCATGGCCTCCTACTTCAGGATCGCCGTGGACGACTTCACCCTCCTCGGCGGCAGCCCGCGTTCCTACGCCTACGTGGCCGACAGCGGAAACACCCTCGAGCGGTCCTTTTGTCCTGATTGCGGTGCCCGACTCTTCAACGAGAAGCTCTCGGGATTCCCGGGCAAGATGTTCGTGATGCTCGGCACCGTGGACCAGCCCGAACGAATCGCGTCGCCGATGATGGAGATTTTCACGGCGCACCGCATCTCCTGGACCAACGCGCTCGACGTGCCGCAGTACTGGGCTCGTCCCGACGCGGATCCCGAGATCGTCGAAGCGCGAATCGCAGAGGGGCGTATGCCGGGGGGTTGCGGCTGAGTGTAGTGCTTGGCGCGGCACGAGGCTGGCGCGACAGATGCTCGCGGCGCAAGCCCTGTGACCGCTGGAATTGTTTGATGAGTATCAAACGTTGTAGATGAGGAACGAAAGGAAGTGGCAGGTGCCCATCACCCGTGATCCGCACGTGGCGGACAACAGAGCAGCCATTGGGAGCGAGACGACATCCCGCGGTCGAGTGGCGATTCTGACGGCCGACCAGGTCGAGGACGTCGAGTTCTTCTACCCGTACTACCGGTTCGTCGAAGAGGGCTACGAGGTCGACGTGCTGACCCCCAGCGGTGAGAAAATCACCGGCTACAAGGGTCTTGCCCTTTCAACCGGCGTGACCCCCGTAAAGGACGCAGACGCGCAGGACTACGACGCGCTGTTCATCCCCGGCGGCCTCGCCCCCGCTGAGGTGCGACAGGACGCCGACGCGATCGCGTTCGTCAATGAGTTCGCCGACACCGGTCGCCTGATAGGCGCGGTGTGCCACGGCCCGCAGGTCCTTGTGACTGCCGGCCTCGTGAGCGGACGGTGCATGACCTCGTGGCGCGAGGTGGCCGACGAGGTCCGCGCCGCCGGCGGCGTGTACCAGGACGAGCCGGTCGTGGAGGACGGTCAGTTCATCACGTCCCGCAAGCCTGGCGACATGCCGCTGGAGATGCGCCGCATCTTCGAGCGCCTCAACCTCGAGTCGGCTGGAGATCGTTCATGAGCGCCCTCGTCACGACGCCGTTCGGCGCACGGGCCACCGCCCGGGACGTGGTCGACGGCGTCGACCTCGGTGGTCGACGTTACGTGGTGACCGGAGGGGGCTCCGGCATTGGCGCGGAGACCGTCCGCGCTTTGGCCGGCGCCGGCGCCGATGTAGTCATCGGGGTCCGTGACACCTCCCGAGCCCAAGCGTTCGTGGATGAGGTCTCGAGTCGCGACGCGCGAGGCACCGTCACCGCGGTGTCGCTCGACCTGGCCGACCTGGCCTCGGTGCAAAGCTTTTCGTCCGGGTGGGAAGGTCCGCTCGACGGCTTGGTCGCGAACGCCGGGATCATGGCGATCCCCACACGCGAGCTGACCCCCGGGGGCTGGGAGCTGCAGCTGGCGACCAACTTCCTGGGTCACTTCGCCCTGGCCTCCGGGCTGCACGACGCGCTCGCGTCCGCCGCCCAGGCCCGGATCGCTGTGGTCAGCTCGACTGCGCACCTGCGGTCGCCGTTCGTGTTCGACGACCCGCACTTCGAGGTGCGGCCGTACGACCGCTGGGCGGCCTACGCGCAATCCAAGACCGCGGACGTCCTTCTCGCCGTCGCCGCATCCCGGCGGTGGGCGGACGACGGCATCACAGCCAATGCGCTCATGCCCGGCTGGATCACGACGAATCTCCAGCGTCACTTGGACGACGCCACGCTGCGGGCCATGGGCGCGATGGATGAGACCGGCAACCGGATCGAGCAGGACTTCTTCAAGACCCCCGAGCAGGGTGCCGCGACATCGGTGCTGTTGGTCGCCTCCCCTCTGGTCGCTGGAGTGTCCGGTCGCTACTTCGAGGACAACCAGGAAGCCGAAACGATCCAGGAAACGGAGGGTCACAACGTCGGCGTCGCTGCCCACGCGGTGGACCCCGACGCCGCCGAGCGCCTGTGGGACTACGCCGACCGCGCTCTGCGCGATCGGAAGATCTGGCGCGTCAGAGCGCGGACCACGCCCCGAACCGACGTCGATAAAGCGAGAAACCATCGTTGGCACCGGGCGGCTCCAGGTTCGGCGGCCCTGGTCACCGGTGGCCCTCGTGGCGGCTGAGTACCGGGTCGAAAACACAGCCACATGACAGATGCTCGCGTGACCCCGGTGCTACAGGGTTGTTTCGAGCCCACAGCGGGTTGCCATGCACCGAGAAAGAGACCACCGATGACCGACATCAAGCCTGTCCTGGAACCGGCCGCTCAGGCGTTCGCCGCCGCCAACTCCACGCCACCGTTCCTGTTCCAGCTCTCTCCCGAAGAGGGCCGCAAGATCGTCGACAGTGTTCAGGCCGATCCCGGGCCGGTCGCCGACGCCGACATCTCCGACCTGACCATTCCCGGCGGCCCGACCGGTACCGTGCCCGTGCGCATCGTGCGACCGACCGGCGCGACAGGTGACCTGCCGGTCATCCTCTACATTCATGGACTGGGCTGGGTCTTCGGCGGACCCCGAACCCACGACCGCCTCGTCCGCGAACTCGCCGCGGGCACCGGCGCCGCCGTGGTGTTCCCCGACTACAGCCTGGCGCCGGAGGCCAAGTACCCAACCGCGATCGAACAGATCTACACGGTGGCCGAATGGATCCGCACCCACGGCGCCGAGCAGAGCCTCGACACCAGCCGTGTCGCGGTGGCCGGTGACTCCGTCGGCGGCAACATGGCCGCGGTCACCACCCTCCTGGCCAAACAGCGCCGCGGTATCACCTTCGCCGGACAGCTGCTGTTCTATCCGGTCACGGACGCGAATTTCGACACCGGCTCCTACAAGCAGTTCGCTACGGGCTACTTCCTGGCCCGCGAGGGGATGCAATGGTTCTGGGACCAGTACACGACCGACCCCGCCCAGCGCGCGGAAATCACCGCCTCGCCACTGCGCGCGACGCTCGAAGACCTCGCCGGTCTGCCCGAAGCGCTGGTAATCGTCGGTGAGGCCGACGTCCTGCGCGACGAGGGCGAAGCCTACGCGGCCAAACTGCGCGAAGCCGGCGTCCCGGTCACCGCGGTCCGCTACCAGGGCATCGTGCACGACTTCGTCGGGCTCAACCCCCTGCGCGGCACCCGCGCTGCCCAAGCCGCCATCACCCAGGGCATCGGATTCCTCTCCGGAGTCCTCGGCACCGCCTGACCCACCGACAGGTGGCTCACCGACCGGAGCCGCCGACATATCAGGCCGCTCGCTGAGGTGCCCGGGGCGGCCCGTGCCGTATCGCAGCAGGTCGACCGCGATCAGTCGGCGGCGCGCCGCAACCCTCCACATTTGCGCCCGGGGCCGCCTCGTGTCGGTTGCCTGGTACCCGCGCTTCGAGCCTCGCCTGAACGGCGCCGTCCTTCAGGCGAGGTTAGGGGCCCGGCTCCGGCCCCAACTCGGCAATGGCGTCACGCAACTGCGCTCGGCCGGTAATGCCCAGCTTGGGGAACACCCTGTACAGGTGCGCGCCGACTGTTCGGTGAGACAGGTAGAGCCGGTCGGCGATCTCCTTGTTGGTCAGTCCTTGCGCGGCGAGCCGGGTGATCTGCAGTTCCTGTGGGGTCAATGCGTTCGCGTCCGACAACGAGGATGCGGGCCTCCGACGCGTGGGCGCGACACCGGCGGCGCGCAGCTCGATGGCGGCGTGGTCGGCCCACGCTGCGGCGCCGAGTTCTTCGAAGGTGTGCAGCGCCGCAGCGAGCTGTTCGCGAGCGGCGGCCACCCGACGTTCGCGGCGCAGCCAGCGGCCGTAGTCCAGTTGGGTGCGGGCAATTTCCAGTAGCGTCACCGCGGCGCGGCCACGGTCGAGCGCGGCGTGGAAGTACGCGTCGGCCTTGTCGTCGTCGGCCAGCAAAGCCCAGCCGCGCTGCACGAGCATGTCCAGGTCCGGTGAGCCCAGCACCGCGGCGTCGCGCGCGGCGTCGTCGAGGGCTTGGCGGGCGAGGTCGCGTTTGCCCGACCGCAGTGCCGCTTCGACGAAGTCGCCCAGCGCCCACAATGCGGTGGTCCGGTCGGCGTGAACGCCGCCGAGCTCGAGCCACGCCTGCCGGTAGCTGCGTTTCTGCAGGGCGACGTGCCCGCCGGCCCAGGCCGCGCGCGCGGTGGTCGAGGCCCACAACGCGTCGTCGGTGTTGTGTCGGATCCGGGTGAGCACCTCGGTGACTTCGTCGTGTTGCCCGCGCCAGGCCAGCCCGAGCGCGCCGGAGGCGGCGGCTGCCGCCGCGACCGCAGGCAACCCGAGATCGACCGCCATGCGTTCGGCCATCGCCGCGTCGGCGACCCCTTCGGCCAGCGACCCGGCCAGCACGCGCTGGCAGGCCAGCCATGCCAGCAGATGGCTTTCGTCGCCCGCAGCGCCGGTGCGGTCGAGATGGGCGCGCCCAGCCGCCAGCGCCGCGTGCGCGGTGGGCAGATCCTGCATCGCTTCGGCGGCCAGGCCGAGGCTCAGCAGCACGCGCGGATCGGTCAGGGTCGGGGGCAGCAGCGCCTGCAACCGTGACCGCAACTGTGCGGCGTAGCCGAGAGGGTCCAGCACGGCGAGCCCGATCACCTGCATCGGGTCGGTCAGGTCCGGATCGATCCCGGCCAGCTCGGCGACAGCCGCCTGGGCGTGAGTGTGGCTACCTGGACGCAACGTGATCCGCACCGCTGTCGCCCACAGCAGCGCGATCCGCTCGCTGCGGTTGTCGGTGCCTCCGGGCCCGGCGAGCCGACGCGACAAGGACACCAAGGCGGCTTCGCTCGGCGGCGCCGATCCCGACATGAGGCTGTTGACGATCTCGGTGCTGGCCAGCTCGACCAGCACCTTCGGTTGTGTCGCAAGGGGTTTGGCCTCGCGCAGCGCATCGACGGCTTCGGTGGTCATGCCCGCCTGCCGGGCCAGCTCGGCCGCCGTCGACAACCTCTGCGCGCGCGGCGCCGCTTCCGGCGTCAACGCCGCGGCGCGCCGCAGCACCCGCGCCGCCTCGGCCAGCGCTCCGCGCTGCGCCGCGGCCAGGCCCGCGGCTTCCAACTCGCTGGCGACGGTCTCGTCACGTTCGTAGGCGGCGATGGCGCGATGCCAGGCCGCCCGGATCGGATCCTGAGCCACCGAGGCGAGCACACTGTGTACCTGCGAGCGTTGGGTCGACGACACCACCCCACCCAACGCCGAACGCAGCAGCGGATGACGCAACCGCACCCTGTCACCGCGCACCCGCACCAACCCGCGCTGCTCGAGCGGATCCAGATCCGCCGGGCTCAACCCCATCCGCCGCGCGGCGGTCAGCAGATCCGCCAACGTCAGCTCCCCACCCCCGGCAGCCAGCAGCAGCAACTGCTGACTGGCCGCCGGCAACGCACGCGCCTGAGCGAGGAACGCCTGTTCCAATCGCCGAGTCGTGGGCACCAGCGGCGCCAACGGAAGTTCGGCGGCCATCTCCCGCGCACGCACCGCGACCGGAATCTCCTGCAACGCCAACGGATTACCGGCGGCCTCCTGCAGGATCCGTATCCGCGCCGCCTGAGGCAGGTCACCGGCCACCTCGTCGAGGACCGCTGTCGCCTCCGCCTCCGACAGCGGCCCCAACTCCATCCACACACCCGGCAGCGACCGCAGCGGCTCCTCATCGGCCTCGTCGGTGCGCGCGGTGACCACCACCATGATCGGCGCCGCGCTCAGGCGCCGGGCCAGGAACCGGACCACCTCCGCGGTCGAGCGGTCCAGCCAATGCATGTCCTCGACCACCACCAGCAGCGGCTGCCGCGAGGCCACCTCCTCCAGCAGCCCGAGCACGGCCAGACTGATCAACAACCCCTCGGCCGCGGGCTGCTCGGCCATACCGAACGCGGTCAGCAACGCCTCGCGCTGGCGCACCGGCAACGAGGCGACCTGGTCGAGCACCGGGTAGATGAGCTCATGCAGGGCCGCGAACCCGACATGCGACTCGGTGTCCAGTCCCGTGCACCGCAACTCACCGAACCCGTTCCCGCGGGCCCACACCGCGAACTCATCCACCAGCCGCGTCTTGCCGATCCCGGGATCACCGGTGATCACCACGACCGCACCGCCGGTCGCCACCGTCTGTGCGAGCTGTTCGAGCCGGTCGAGCTCCCGGCCACGACCGATCACGTCAACACCGCCTCGACCGCACCGGCCGAGGGGCGCAAACACGTTTCGCCCCGGATGCTCTTTCAGTTCGGTGACCGCGCCGAGCGCGGAACACAGTAGTGCACTCGACGCGCGGGAGCGCCACCGCGTCGAGCTGACACCCCTGCGCCCCGACATCGACCGGGGTCCGCCGCACCAGCGCACCGTCTAGCCCGCGCCTACCGGGCGCGCCTCGGACACCGCGAATACTCTGGTGCGGGTAGTTTGCCATGCTCACTACCGTAACCGCCGTATAACTCGCCAGGTGCGCGCGGCCCTGCGGCAGCCCCGCCGACGATGGCCGTGTGGAGAACGACGGTCATCATCAGCACGGAGACGTTGCCAGCGGCGATGACCGAGACCACCACGGCGAGCGAGCACAGGACCGGTGTCGGCGAAAGCGTAGGTTGCAGTGTCGACACGATGATGCAGGACTCCTGTGAATTGACTGGTAGCTGGAGTGCTGCTGCTCTCGTGTGGCCCGACAGCTCGTGGTGAACACCAACCAGGCCGACGCGGCGTCGGCCTCCTGCAACAAGACTCCACGGAAACCAATTGCAATGCCAGTTCCCCTCATAAGCGGCCCCTGCTCACCAGGCATGAGCACGCGATCGCGACTCACAACCCTTCCATCCCCAACCTCTATTCCGACACTCCCCTGGGTGAAGGTGTCCGCGGGCAGGCCACTGAGTCGCTCGAACAGCCAGCAGCGGACTCGTATGGCGGTGCCGCTGACCCCGATTGTGGGTGTGCCGTGGGCGCGGCAGATGCGTTGCCAGTCGTGATCGGGCAGCAGGCCGGTGTAGTCAAGGCCGCGGCGGCGCTGGTAGTCGACCGCGGTGTCGACCGCGGCGAGGTAGTCGAAGGCGATGGTCAGGGCCGCGCGGATGGCTTCCCAGTGACCGCTGTCGGCGAGAAGGCGCAGGATCCGGGTGATCTGGTAATTGTCGGCGACGCCGCCGAGAAGTTCGGCGGCGTCCGGCGTGGGCAGGGAGATGGCGGTGGCCAGGAGTGCGACCGCGACAACGGGCCGCAGTTGCCGTTGTTGAGGGCCGGGAACGGTCAGCCGCAGCGACCAAGCCTAATCTACCTAGTCAACGCTGTTGCGGTAGGTGCGCCGTTGTGCCTTCTGGTGACGAGCCTGGACTTCGGCGGACTGCCGGTCCCGGACTGACTAGCGGCCCCAGTGCCCTCCCGCCCTAGCACGAGATCAAACGCGCCCGGCAACCGCAACATTGCTTCCCGCTCGCCCGTTCCTTTCATCCTCGACGAGCACGGAGTCCCCGAACCGTACAAACCGTCAGGTGGGCCAGCCGGTGCCGCCGAAGGTGCCTTACGCGATGACGTCGTTCCCGGTCAGATCGGTATCGTGAGTAGCGGATGTGCATTATCTGGACTCCAGCGCCGACGGCCGACTCAATCCTCGGCAGGCGGTGTTGTCTCCACCATCCACAGTCAAGACTGAACCGGGTAGAGAGCGCCAGGCGCGCTTCTCATGAGGTCGGGCGCCTGTTCTCCGCACAGACGCCCGAAACCCCGGCTTCGGGATGGCTCAAAGTGGCCCCAACCCGTGAGGATCGACGCCGCAGGCCAGTGAATGCTGAGCTGGTAGGCCGCGTGGTGGTTCTGGAATCGGACCCGAGTGGGGCGCTGTTAACTGACGATGGCGGATAGTTTGGCCAGTGAGGCATCGAGTTGCTTGCCGAATGCGCGTCCGATGAGCTTGCCCATCGGGCCGAACAGCATCGAGCTGTTGAACGAGATGTGCAAGGTGACGGTGCAGCCGTCGATTCCGCGGGGCTCGACAGTGAAGTGGAGTTTCACGCTCGACCCCGTGCTGCCCGAACCGGACAGCGATATCAGTCGTGGGGGTTGGTAGTCGTCGGTCACGAAATCGATGGTGTCGACGATGCCCTTGATCGTGACGACTTCGGTCATGCGCACGCCGGCTGCCAGTGTGGTCGGCGGTCCGTCCGCCCAACGGGTGTGCAGGGTGTTCCAATCCTGGAATCGACTGGGGTCTGAGATCGTCGCCCACACTTTGTCCTGGGACGTGTCGATGTCTCGTGAGGTGGTGATCTCGGGCATAGTAATCTTCCTGAGCGAATGCTGTTACAGGTCGGATATGCGTCTGGGGCGCTGGGCATTTGCATTGCGGCGGCGTTTCCGGACGCGGCCTCGGGCCGGTTGGGTCAGAGGATTGCGGTGATGTGATCGCGCTGGCCGAGTAGTGCCTTACCGTAGGTTTCCATCGAGACCTGGGGCAGCATCACCGCGTGCCGCGCACCGACGTTGGAGTCACGCCAAATGCGTTGCATCGGATTGACTTCCGCGAAACTTCCCGCGCCGGCGGCATTGAGTAGCGTGTTGATCGCCTCGTTGATGCTGCGCAGGGCAACGGCGGAATCGGCGCGCATCCTGGCGCGGGCTTCGAAGTCTGGTAGCACCCCCTCCTCGGCGTACCGGCGAACGTCGTCAGCGGCGCGGTAGGCGTGCAGGTGTGCGGTGTCGATCTTCGCCGCGGCCTCGGCGACCAACAGTTGGAACGCGACGGACTCGGCTTGCCGCTCGATGTTGGTGTAGGCGAGAGCTTTACCCGCGGCCTTGTTGATCGTCAGATTCAATGCGGCCCGCCCCAGGCCGAGTTGAGGGCCGACCAGCACCAGTACCAGCATGGGCCCGAACGCGGACCGGTAGAACGCGGAATCTGGGTGTTCAGCCATGTAGGTGCCCGAAGTCACCGGCAGCATCGATATCAGCCGGTGATCGGGCACGAAAACGTCCTCGGCGACAATGGTGTTGCTGCCTGATGCCCGCATTCCCGCGACATACCAGGTGTCTTTGATCTGGACGTCCGCGCTCGGCATGAGTGCCATAGCCTGGTCTTCTTCTTCGCCGTCCTCATCCAGCACCCACACGCCACCGCTGGTCCAATGAGCGTGCAAGCTCGCCGAGGCGTAGGGCCATTCGCCGGTGATTCGATAGCCGCCGGTTACTTTTTTGGCGGTGCCACCGGGCGAGACGACGCCGCCGAGTATGACGTCCGGGCCGTTGGCGTAGATTTCATCGGCGGCCTTGCGAGGATATAGACCCATGGCCCACGCGTTGACATTGGACAGCGTCGTCACCCAGGAGGTTCCGCCGTCGGCCTCCGCGATGATCGCGGACAGATCGAGCATCGTCCGCAGACCGGCTTCTAGGCCACCGTGCCTGCGCGGTGCCGCGATGCGAAACGCTCCCGCTTGGGTGAGTGCTTCGATGACCTCGGCAGCGACTCGGCGCTCGCGATCGTTGTCTGCTGAGTGCTGTCGGATCAGCGGAAGCAAGTCCCGCACTCGGTCGAGTACGGCTTCGGCGGTGTCGGTGGGCGGTGTCTGTAGCGATGTCATGGCGTGTCTCCAGAACTCGATGAGGTAGGGATAGGGATAGAGGGGACTTAAGCGCTCAGTCGGTGGAACCGGGAGCCGTGGAAGATCAGCGGTGCGGATGCCATGTGAGTACTGAGCTTTTCGATGTGTAGGAGCACGATCGTGTGATCGCCTGCCGGGAGTTCGTCGTACACTGAGCACACAAACCAGGCGGTCGCTTCCGGTAGGAGCACCGCGCCCCGTGGCATTCGGGTTATCTCGATACCCGCCAAGCGCTGCGAGGGTGGAGCGCTGAACTGTCGGCACAGTTCTTCGTGGGTGTCCCCGAGAAGGCTGACACCGAGATTTTCGACGGTGCGCAGGCTGGCCCACGTGCGCGAACCGTGTTGGATGCAGATCGAGACCAGCGGCGGGTCCAGCGATACCGAGGTGAACGAGCTCACCAGCAACCCCGTCGCCTGTGGTTCGACGTCGGCGCAGACCGCCGCGACGCCACTGGGAAAACGGCCGAAGGCTTGTTTGAGCTGCGTGGGATCCTCGGCGGTAGACCATTGCACCACCGGGGCGCCCGCCGGCTTTCCAACCGCGGTCACCGCGTCACCGTCAGGGCGATCGCGGCGACAGCCGAGCCCGCACAATCCAGCAGCTACTGCCTTAACGATCGAGGCCCCCTCCCGCGAGTGCGCCACAACCGCCTGCAACGACAACTGTGCCCGTCCCGTCGCTACCGCGGTACCCAGCGCCTGCCACAGCCCGGCGATCGAACTCGCTGCACCAGCCCCCTCGAGCGCGCTGATCAATGTGAACTGGCGGGGGGTGTAGCCGAGGTGTTCGGCATTGGCCAGCATCGCCGGATGCCTGAAGACCTTCAAGCCGCCCGTTCCGCCCATCACCGCGGCTTGTGCGCTGGAGGCCGCCATCTCGCTGTGCACCATCGCAGTTCCTTCCTTCGATCCGGGCGACGACGCCACCGTCAACGCCAACTCCTCGCGAACCGAGGTTCTCTGAACCCGGTCGGCGTCGCGTGTGGCCCACACCATAACCACATGACTGACTGGCAGTCAATGACTTGCAATCAGTAGGTATAGTCGGAGTCCGTAACCCACAATCAGTGGAGCGATACAGCGTGTGGGAGGAGAGGATGCCAATGGCCGCGTCGGCACCGGGCCGAACCACAACCCGAGCAGCGCAGGCCGCCGAGACCAGGCAACGTCTCGTCGACGCCGCAATCCAACTGTTCTCCGACCGCAGCTACGAAGCTGTCGCAGTCGCCGATATCGCCAAGGCAGCGGGCGTTGCGCACGGCTTGCTATTCCACTACTTCGGCAATAAGCGCGGTATCTATTCGGAAGCCGTTCGCTATGCGGCAGAGCAGATGAACGAAGCCTTTGCGTTTCAGCCGGGCTTGCCTCCTCTCGATCAAATCCGAGGAGCCTTGGCATCTCACTTGCGTTACCTCGCCGAGCACCGCGGCTTAGCCCTGCGTCTTGTCTTGAGCGGCCGCGGGGCGGATCCGCAGGCGTGGGCGATATTCGAAGCCGGCCGCTGGAGTGCGCTGGGCAACATCGGTGAGTTGGTCGGAGTTGATATGCAGCACCCCGCGCTGCGTATGGCCGGGCGTGCGGTCGTCAGCGCGATCGACGAGGCCACCGTGTTCTGGCTCGAGAACGGCGAACCGTTCGAAGTGCCCTCCCTGGTCAACTGGATGATAGAGATGGCGGCGTCGGCGTTTCGCTCGGCAGCCGAACTCGATCCGGACTGCGGCATGGAAGCCGCGTGGGAAACAGTGTTCGGCCGCCAGAGTTGAACCCCTCCGGTCAATCGGTATCAGGAAGGATGCGCGCTATTCCACCCTGCCAGTCCGTCCCGGCTAAGGGTTCAGTTCAGAATGAGTTGCGGAGGCATATGACGGCGCAGGCGAGGCTGCGTAGGGCTTGGTGAATGTCGGCGCGGCGTTCGTAGCGGATGCGTAGGCGTTGAAGGCGTGCAGCCATGCGAAGCTGCGTTCCACCGGCCAGCGGACGGTACCCAATCGAGAGCCGTGGGCGTCGCCGCGCCGGGCGATGACCGGGGTGATTCCGCCAACCGCCGCCAGCACGTCGCGCCCCAGGCCCCGAACAGCGGGGTCGGCCACTGGTTCCAGCCGATACCGGAACAGGCCACGAACAAGACCCCCTCCAACATCGCACGGTCAGCGACTCGCCGCCGCCCCGGATGCCGAAACAGCCGCTTCCGCACCGGGATCAACGGATCCGCCCTTGCCGACAACGCATCGGTCACCCCCTCATCAACCGCAGCGAGAGCCTCAAAGACACTGCGCGGCAAGCCAACAGACACACCGGATCATTCTGCACCGAGTTCCAATGAGCGGCACCGCCCAGCGCTCGAGGATGCGCTCGCACCCGCTGATTCCGATCGGGTGACGAGGTCGTCGCCCCCCGTTGCGCCCGTATCCTCGGGAGCGCTGCTCAATGCGCGGAGCGTCGGCGGTGTTCGGCCAGGCTGTCGAGCCCGAAATCCGAACCCGGGTTGCGCCAGACCGAATGTGCGTGGTTGGCGTAGCGTTGGGTGTTGTCGTACTCGATGAGCAGGTCGGGTCCCTGGATCCGGTAATAGTGCGGTTCGCCCACCTGGAGGCTGCCCGCCCATCCGAAGTAGACCTCATCGAGTACGTCGTCGGCCTCGTAGTACGCAGCGTGAGCATCGGCGAGCGCGCTCGGCGCACGACCGGTGTACAGGCTGATCAGCTGCCGTAATCCGTGCCGGTGCTGCGGGTCGAGGTCGCGCGCGGCCAAACCTTTGGGTGGCATGGAGATCGCCATGGCCGCATGGTCGGCTTCGGTGTATCGGCTACCGCTTTCGGCGCGTAGGTCGATGTCGTCGACCAGCTTTCGCAGCGCCGGATCGGTGAACGTGCCGCGCCAGAGATCCTGCATGTGCATCATCGCGTCCCCGTGGGCGATGGTCGGCCGGTTGCCGGAGACGATGTCGGATATGGCATTGGTGTGCAGCAACGCCGCGTGGAACCTGTCGGAGTCCAGCGATCGCGCCAGGTGCCGCGCCGCCTCCTCCGGCCCGCCCAGCGGTCGTAGCGTTCCACCGAGCAAGGCGGCACTGGCTGGATCGGCGCCGATGAAGCACGGCGTCGTCGAGACGATGCGCCCGCCGATGATGAGGTTGTTCAGCGAGATGTGGTGGCCGCCGAAGCGCCATGCCCAGACCGAGTCGGCCGGTCGGCCGAACAACCTGAGCCAGTACAGGCCCGGGTCCCGGCCCCGTTGCCGTCCCCAGCGGACGTGCCATCCTTCGACCTGATCGAGGACGTTCTCCAGGCCCATCACAGTTGCGACAGTCGCGTATCCGGCCTCGGACAGTCCCGAGGCGACCAGTCGCATCGCCAAGCCCTGCTGGCGTGCGGTCTGGTCGCGCAGGGCAAGTCCGCCGTGGTCGGTCGGGGTGTAGAACCAGCGGAGCCGCTCGGCCTCCGCGTCCGGAGTCAGGGGGGAGTCGAATTGCGCCTGTGTTCGTTGGTCGGGGGCGAGTGATTCCAGCCATGCTGCCGCGCAGGCGGCCATGTCGGTGGCGACCAGTTCGCGGACCGGAGCAAGCGCGGTCTCATCCGGCGACATCGAGCATGACCTTGATCGCGTTGTCTCGCCGTTCGACGTAGGTGTCGAATGCTTCGGCGATGTCTTCCAGCGGGAAGTGATGGGTCACCAGGGCGCCGGTGCGCAGTCGTCCCCGCGATGCCAGCGACAAGGCCCTCGCCACCGAGCCTGCGCCTTCGCCGCGGACGGTGTTGATCGAGATCCCGTTCATGACAGCGTGATTGAGGTCAGCCGTCACCGGTTGTCCGAAGAACCCCGCCAAAACGATTCTGCCGCCGCGCTTGACCATGTGGATCGCGTCGTCGACCGCGGCGGGAGCCCCGGAGCACTCCACCACGATGTCGGGGCCGACTCCGCCGGTGATCTCCCGAACCGAGGCGACAGCGTCCTGCTCGCGGGAGTTCAGCAGGTAGTCGGCGTCGAATTGCTTCCCGATCTCCAGCCGGTTGTTGCGTGTGCCGATGAGCATCACCGGGTCGGCTCCGAGTTCGCGGGCGACCTGGACGGCCATCAAGCCGATGGGCCCGGGACCGATCACTGCGACGCCGGCGCCCACCAGCAGCGAGTCGAGCACGTCGAAAGCGTGCATCACGGTGCCGACGGTGGTCAGCACGACGGCCGAGTCGAAGTCGATGTCATCGGGAAGCCGGTACAGCGTCGAGACGTGGTTGACGACATACTCGGCGAAGCCCCCGTTGACCGTCATCCCCTGTACCCGATGGCCTTTGGCCTGGTCGCCGTAGTTCAAACAGTCGGTGTAGGAGCCGGACAGGCAGTTGACGCATCGCATGCAGCCCCGATGCGCCTCGGTGACGACGCGATCGCCGACGGAGAACTCGTCGACGGCGCTGCCGACCGCGATCACGACGCCCGCGTACTCGTGGCCGGGAATGAAGGTGTCCGGCGCCGGACCGGCCCCGTGGAAGAAACGACGGCTGCGGATCTTGACGTCGGTGCCGCACAGTGACGCCCGGTGTACCCGCACGAGAACGTCGTCCGGGCCCGGACGGGGCACCGGCATGGTTTTGGTCTTGATAATCCCCGGCTCGCCGATTACCGCCGCGAGCATAGTTTCCGGAAAGGACATCACATTGCCTCTCATTGTCCTTTTATGATCCACCAGGAGGCTAGGCGAGATATTTCTTTCCTGTCCAACGGCCCGCGGGCGGTCATGGCCGGGTAGCCCTCGCTAACGCTACGCTGTACTGCACGTATAAGTGCAGCCTATAGCGTGTCGCGAATATTCGTATTGGGCACACTCTTCGGTGCGGTGTTACGGTTCGAAACATCTGGAAATGCCGGAATTATTGGCGTTCGGTCGAGGAGTGGACTTTGGATCTCGAGATTGCCGGTCGAACCGCACTGGTCCTTGGCGCGGGCGGTGGCCTCGGTGGCGCCATCGCGGAAAAATTGGCGGCCGAGGGCGCCCGAGTGGCCGTTGCCGATATCCATCGCGGAGCCGCCGAATCACGCAGCGACACGATCGTCGCGACCGGCGGCCGGGCCGTGCCGGTGACATGGGATATCGCCGACCTCGATGCTATCGAAGGCAATGTCGCTCTGATCGAGCAAAGCCTCGGTCCGGTCGATATTCTGGTCAACAATACCGGCGGGCCGCCGCCCTCGCCGATTCTGGGGCGGCCTTCTGCGGTGTGGCTGGATCATTTCCGTTCCATGGTGCTGTCCGTGATCGCCATCAGCGACGCGATCGTCCCGGGTATGCGGACGCGCGGATGGGGCCGCGTCATCACCAGCACCAGCTCGGGGGTCCTCGCTCCGATCCCCAACCTGGGCCTGTCGAACAGTCTTCGTGCCGCATTGCTCGGCTGGTCCAAGACGCTGGCGCGGGAAGTCGGCTCGGACGGCGTCACGTGCAACATCGTCGTGCCGGGCCGGATCGGCACCCGTCGCGTCGAGCGTCTCGACCAGATCAAAGCCGAAGCCGAGGGCCGAACCGTCGAACAGGTCATGGCCGACAGCGTGGCCACCATCCCCGTCGGCCGCTACGGCGACCCGAGCGAATACGCGGCGACGGTGGCGTTCCTGGCGAGCGTTCCGGCGTCGTACATCACCGGCACGGTGGTCCGCGTCGACGGTGGGCTCATTTCCAGCCTCTAACACCCCCAGCGACAAAGGATCTCAACTATGGCCGTGCTCACCCGTGAGACGAAGGGCGTCTTCGCCATCGCCCCAACACCCTTCGACGAGGAAGGAGCGGTGGACTTCGACTCTCTGCACCGTCTGGTCGCTTTCTACGAATCGGTCGGCGTCACCGGGATCACTGTGCTCGGTCAGATGGGGGAGGCGCCCAAACTCTCGCACCACGAGGCGACAGGAATCGTGCGTGAGGTGCTGCGGAGGACTCGGCTTCCCGTCGTCGTGGGCGTCTCCGCTCCCGGCTACACGGCGATGCGGGCACTCACCGGTGAGGTCATGTCGGCGGGAGCGGCAGGCGTCATGGTCGCACCACCCAATACGTTGCGTACCGACGACCAGATCGTGGGCTACTACCAGGGTGTCGCGGCCGCGCTCGGCGACTCGGTTCCCCTTGTCGTGCAGGACTACCCTCTGTCGTTCTCGGTCGTCATGAGCGCTTCGGTCATCGCGCGCATCGCCCGCGCCGTACCCCATTGCGTCATGCTCAAGCACGAGGATTGGCCAGGGCTGGAGAAGATCAGCGCGCTGCGGCACCTCGAAGCCGAGGGCGACATGCCGCGGTTGTCGATCCTGTGCGGCAACGGTGGGCTCTTTCTCGATTTCGAGACCGCGCGGGGAGCCGACGGCGCCATGACCGGATACTGCTTCCCCGAAATGTTGGTCGATGTGGTCGGTCATGCCGCAGCGGGCCGCTCGGAGGAATGCCATGACATCTTCGATGCGCATCTACCTCTGTTGCGATACGAACAACAGCCGGGAGTGGGCCTGGCCGTCCGCAAGTACGTCATGCAGCGGCGCGGCCTGCTGGCCTCCGACACCCAGCGCACGCCCCGAAGCGTGCTGTCGAGCCGAGCACGGTCGGAAGTCGACTATCTGCTCGCCCGGCTCGCTCGCCGAGACGGCCGAGCGAATTGGGCGGAGTGACTCGCCCCTGGTGTGTCTGTGGCCGGCGGGGACGGCGGTAACTTCATCCGATGCGGCTGCGCCAGCTGGAGTACTTTCTCGCCGTCTGGGAAAGCGGGTCGTTCAGCGCCGCCGCGGCACGGCTGTATGTCTCGCAGCCGTCGCTGTCGCAGCAGATGCGTTCGCTGGAGAAGGAACTCGGCGCGCAACTGCTCGAACGCGGCCGCCACGGCCTCGCCCTCACGCCCGCGGGAAGGGTGTTGCTGCCCCACGCCGAGCGTGTGTTGCAGGCTGTCGGAGAAGCCGCGGACGCGGTGCACCAAGTGGTCGAGGGTCGAAGCGGCGACGTGCACGTGCTGACCGTCCGGTCGATCGCCTCCGGCATCCTGCCCCCGAGCGCCGTCCGGTGGCACTCCCTGTTCCCGACCGCTGTCCTTCGAGTGCACGACTTCTCGCACCGTCGTGCTCTCGAGGAGGCGGTTCGCAGCGGACAGGGCGACATCGCGGTCGGACCGCGGCCCGAACTGTGGGAGGGGCCGGTGGTCTCACTCGGCTACGAGGAGATGGTGCTGGTCGGCCCTGCGGGGCAAGCCACGAGTCCCATGGTGGAACCCGACGAACTGGCCGCAGCCGACTGGATCCTCTACGAGCCCGAGCAAGGCATGAGCGAAATAGTGGACCGGACGGCCACCGCCCTCGGATTCACTCCGCGCGCCGTCGCACGGACCGGGCAGGTGGCCGCCGCGCTGCTGTTCGCCATGGAAGGTTTGGGAGTAGCGCTGGTGCCCAACAACGCCGTACCCGGCGGCTGGATCCGGCACGCCAGAAGGATCGGCCCCGGGGTCTACCGCGAGATCGTCGCCTACAGCCGCAGCACGCCGACGCAACTGGCGCAGCGGTACCGAGACTTGCTCACCTCCCTCGAACTGCCTCTCACCATGGCGACGGCGCTTCCGGCAGGGGCGTTGCGCTGCTAGTGCCTCGTCCAGGTGGGTTGCCTCGGTAACCGGGTGTCGGGTTGATCGTGGACTCGTGGTCGGTGATGCTGCCGGTGGAGGTGGTGCTGGTGGCCCGGAAGCCGGAAGTGTTCGTGCGAGCGGTGACCCCGGAGGAGGGGCGCCGGTTGCAGAAGATCACCAAGACGAGCAGACAGCCGATCAGGACGCGGCGAGTGATCGTGGTGATGGCCTCGGCCCAGCGGCAGCCGGTTCCCGCGATCGCGAGGTTGATGCAGGTCAGCGAAGCGTATGTGCGGCAGGTGATCCACGATTTCAACGAACGGGGGTTCGAGGCACTGGACCCAAAATGGAGCGCGGGCAGGCCGCGGAAGGTCGATCGAGCGACGCGTGAACGCATCGCCTGCATCGCCCGGTGCTGCCCGCGAGATCTGGGTTGGCCGTTCTCGACGTGGAGCTTGTCGAAACTGCGAGAAGTGTTGCTCAGCAACCGGATCGCCGATATCAGCCGTGAGACGCTACGCAAGATCCTCAAAGACGAGGGTGTGTCGTGGCAGTCCACGAAGACATGGAAGGCAGGCACCGATCCCGAGTTCACCGCGAAGATGAACCGCGTCCTGGATCTCTACGACCATCCGCCTGCCGATGGTCGGGTGATCTGTGTGGATCAGTTCGGTCCGCTGAACCTACAACCCCGTGCTGGTCGTGGTTGGGTCCCTCAGCGAAACCCGAAACGGTTGCGGGCGACCTACCGTCCGCGATCGTAAGCGGTGGCAGGAGTTCCTGTCGTTGTTGAAGTCGCTGCGAGCGCGTTGGCCGGGCGAAAGGCTCTACCTCATCGTCGACAACTTCAGCCCGCACAAGCGAGCCGAAATCCGTGCCTGGGCTGCGGTCAGCGATGTGGAACTGGTGTATCTGCCGACCTATTCGTCCTGGTTGAACTGGATCGAGTCCGAATTCGCGGCCTTGCGCTACTTCGCGTTGAACGGCACCGATCCGCAGCCACGATGAACAAGACGCCGCGATCGGCGCCTATGTCCGGTGGTACAACCAGCACGCTCAACCCAAACGCGAGTTCGCCGTCAACTCCAAAATCCGGCGGCCAGATTACCTACCGAAGGTTGCTTGACGAGGCACTAGTAATCCACGGCATGGGTTATGTGGGGCGTCGGTGCCGGTGGTTCGCGGCCGAGTCGGCCGATCCGCGGCTAGGATTCGAGCGCTAGGAGGTTGGGTGGCCGATCGGGTGCCGTGGGTGCGTAGCTTGACACCGTCTGATGACGAGGCGTTGGGCCGTTCCGCGCTTCCTCCGCAACGGCTGTCGATGGTTGCGGAGCGGATCGGCCGTGGCCCTGCGGGGTGGGCGATCGAACTCGGCGAGGGAATGGCGCGGCAGATCGTCAGCGAGATTCCGCCGCTGGACATCGATGTTGTCGCTCGAGAGGTTCGCCGCGGTTGTGAGGCCGTCGCTCTCGCGGTAGTCGCCGCGCTGGCGGAGGAGAACGAGTCCGGCATCGACGTGCCGTCGGACGTGCTCGCCGGGCCTGCGGAATTGGTCAGCCGGGGGGTCCGTATCGAACACATGCTGCGGAGTGTTCAAGTGGCGCACTCCTACGGCACCGCCGCGGTCTTGCAGGCGGTCGAGCGGTTGGTGCCCGCCGATCTGCAGTTCGCGGAAATGCGACGGATGTCAACTCTGAGCTTCGCGCTGGTCGATGAGGTGGCCGCTGTGATGGCCCGCGAGTTCGACAAGGTGCAGGCGGCGTGGACGGCCAGTGCTGCCGCGGTGCGTACCGAACTCGTGCAGGACATCCTGCGCGGCACCCCAGTTCCCCTGGCCGCCGCCGCTCGGACACTGGACTACGACCTGACGCGGCAGCACACCGCGCTGGTCGTCTGGGCGGACGATGCCGCGGTGTTGACAAGGGGCGAGCTCGAACGAACCGCAGCCGCGCTGTTGAGTTCTGTCGGTCACACGTCTTCTCTGATTCTTCCGGTGGGCGCTCGACGAGTATGGGCTTGGGGTTCTCACGTCCGATCCGGCCCGCAAACTCCCTTTCCGGAAATCCCGGGCGGGGCTGCTGCGCGCGTGGCGGTCGGTTTGCCCGCGGCGGGGGTCGCCGGATTCACAGAGAGCCACGAGCAGGCGGTCGAGGCGGCCCGGTTCGGGATGCTGTCTCGATCCGGCCGCCGGTTGTTCGCCTACGCCGACGTCGACCTGCTCGCGATGCTCAGCACGCGTGTGGACATCGCGCGCGAATTCGTACTGCGCGAACTCGGGGATTTGGCGGGCTCGAACGAGGCGACGGCGACCGTGCGGCAGACGCTGAAGTGCTACCTGGACGTGGAGCGAAGCTTGAGTACCGCGGCCGAGCGGTTGCACGTGGCTCGCAACACCGTCGCCTACCGGGTTCAGCGAGCCGAGCAACTTCGCGGTCGGCCGATCGACGTCCGCCGGATGCAGCTGCAGGCCGCCCTGAGCCTTGCCGAAGAACTCGGAGACGTCGTCCTCGGCGGCGCTGCCGACGAATGATCTTGCATCGAAGTCCAACCCAGCGGCTCGGATTTGGCGCGCAGTCCAAGCGGTGACCCGGTCGGCGCGGCTTGACTTGTCGGTGTGAGCATCAATCTCTTGCGCTATTCCACCGAATCGGGCGCCACGGGCTGGGGCGTGGTTCGCGGCGAGCGAGTGCTGCCGTTGCCCGGCGAGTACCCGACGCCGACCCAGGTGCTGCAGGAAGGCACCGAGGTAGCCCGAGGTCTGCTGACGGAATCCGGCGATTCCGGCATCGAGCTGGCAAGCGTCACCCCGCTCAACCCACTGCCCGGTGCGAAGGTCAACTGCCAGGGCACGAACTACCGCGCGCACATGGCCGAGACCGGAGTGGACCCCGCACAGCCGTTCAACCTGTTCTTCACGAAGTCCACAGGTTCGCTCACCGGGGCGCGTGACGACATCGTCACTCCACCACACGTACGGCTCCTGGACTACGAGATCGAACTGGGCATCGTCATCGGCAAGGCGATCACCGGGCCCGTGACCGTCACCGCCGAGAACCTCGAGGACTACGTCGGAGCTTTCGTCGTCGCCAACGATGTCAGCGCCCGGGACGTCCAGCTGTCTCAGGGGCAGTACTACAAAGGCAAGAGCTACCGCACCTTCTGCCCGGTCGGACCATACCTTTGCGTGCCAGAACCCGACGAGGTCCGCCGGTGGACGGATCTTCGGCTCAGCCTCGCGGTCAACGGTGAGACCCGGCAGACGGCGCTGGCCGGAGACATGATCTTCACACCGGCGCAGACCCTCACGGAGTTCTCGCAACTGGAGGACTTCGCGGTGGGTGACCTGTTGCTGACCGGCACTCCCGGCGGGGTGGCCATCCACCCGCCCAAGCGCAGCGTGCAATGTCTTGCCGGCCTCCTGCCCGAAGCCACGAAGTGGGCTCTGTTCAACCGGACGCAGTCCCGCAACCCTGCCTACCTCGCGCCGGGCGACATCGTCACCGCGTCCATCCGAACCGACGACGGCGTGCTCGACCTCGGCACCCAGTGCAACACCGTGCGTTGACCGAGAGAACCGGAGAGCAGAGAATGCCTCGAACCACCCCACCGACCTACCTGGCGCATTGGGTCGTGAAGACCGCGCGGGCTCGCGAGATGATCGAGTGGTACGGCCACGTGTTCGGCGCTCGTGTGGTGCACGAGGACAAGCAGATAGCCTTCCTGACCTGGGACGAGGAAAGCCACCGGCTGGCACTGATCAAGCTGCCCCGGCCGATGCGGTTCGCCTTTCCGCTGGCCAGATTGCGGCGCAAGGTTTACGGCCTGGACCATCTCGCTTTCACCTTCGACTCCTTGGCCGGCCTGCTCACCACATGGGAACAGCTGAAGGAGATCGGCATCAAACCGGTTTGGGCGATCAACCACGGCCCGACGACGTCGCTGTACTACGAGGACCCGGACGGCATCCGGCTGGAGTTCCAGGTGGAGAACTTCCCGACTGCGCGGGACACCGCCGACTTCTTCGGCTCGGAGCAGTTCGCCGACAATCCGATCGGCGTGAACGTCGACCCCGGTTACCTGCTCGAACAGCTGCGCGCCGGCGTGCGGGTATCCGCATTGCTGCATCCCGGCGCAGGCACCCGCCCCGGCACGCGGCAGAAGGCCCACCGCGAGACCATCACCTTCAGGACGCTGTGATGCCCGAGGTGACCATCGTGGGCGCAGGCGCGACCGGTTGCACCCTGGCGCTGCTGCTGTCGCGTTACGGCATCGGTTGCACCGTCCTCGAACGCCGGACCGACCCGTTCGATCATCCGGCCGCGCATGTCGTCAACGCCCGGTCCCAGGAGATCTGGCACCGCGCTTCCCCGCCGCTGGCCAGGCGCGTCAGCGCGCTCGCGCCACCGGTCGAGGAGGTCAGTGTGGTCCGCTGGTGCACGGATCTGCACCACGCCCCGCTCGGAGACATCGACCTGCTGGCCGACACCGAACAGGTGGAAACCGTGCAGAGCCACAGCCGGTTCCTCATTTCGCACATCGGCCAGCACCGGCTCATGCCGGTCCTCTGGGACGCCCTGGAGATCGACCCGCACATCGACTTCCGTCGAGGCGTCGGAATCCGCGACGTGACGATCACGCCATCCCGGGCCACGGTGCACACCGACTCACTCGGCGGTAAAGCCGAGATATCCTCGCGGTTCGTGGTCGGTGCCGACGGCGCCAACAGCGCGGTGCGCGACGCGGTGGGCATCGCGATGCGCGGACCGGAGCTGGCCAACATGGGCAGCGTCTTCTTCAACGCCGAATTGTTCACCGACGGCATCCGTCCGCTGCTGAGCTGGATCTACTCTCCCGCGTTCTGCGGCGTGCTGATTGCGCACGCCGACGACGATTACGTGCTGATGACCCCGTACCTGAGCCGCCATCAGGAGATCGCCCGTGACGGACGTATGTTCTGGGCCCGGACGCTACCACGGGTAATCGGGCAACATGTGCCCTTCCGAATCCACTCCACCGGCACCTGGACGATGACCAGCCAGACCGCCGAGTCCTTCACCAAGGGCAACGTGATCCTCGTCGGCGACGCCGCCCACCGGTTCCCGCACACCGGCGGGTTCGGTCTCAACAGCGGTGTGCAGGATGCGCACAACCTCGCCTGGAAACTCGCCGCCGTGCTCGAAGGCCGCGCGCCGACAGCACTGCTGGACAGCTACGAACCGGAACGGCGACCCGTCGTGGAGCGCTTCGCCGCACAAAGCGTAGCCAACCATTTCCGGCTCGACGACGTCATGGACGGCCTGGGTGTGAGCAACCGCGCCGTGGCGCGCCTCACCCGAGCTTTCGCGCATCCGGTCGTCGACCGCAGCCCGGCGGTCATCGTGCGCAGCATCGCCGACCGCCTGACGAGCGTGGCGATGCGTCGTACCGCGAAATTGTTGGGAGACAGCGCGTCAGCGCGCTACCTGCGCGCGACGGTCGCACGCCGTCTGCCCGACCAGTTGGAGCATTTCGCCTCCACCGGCCTGGAATTCGGCTACGCGTATTCCGGGCCACTCATCCGTACCGAGCCGACGCCGCAGCCGATGGACGGCAGCGGCGTGGTGCACTATCGGCCGACGACGTGGCCCGGCGCTCGCGTGCCGCACATATGGCTGGCCGGTGACGGCGATCCCGTGTCCACCCACGATGCACTCGACTTGCGCGATTACACCCTGTTCACGCTTGACCCGCAGGCGTGGCGCGCCGCCGTCGCCGACACCGCTCCCGTCACGGTGGTCGGCCTGGATACCGCGATCGCGCCGGAGCGGCAGATCGTGCTCGACCTGTTCGAGGTCGGCGAGCACGGTGCCGTGCTCGTCCGGCCGGACGGGCACGTGGTCTGGCGCACCACGGAATGTGCCATCTCCGCCGCGCCGGAGCTGCAGCGTTTGCTCACCGGTTTCGAAATATCCCTGGCCACAGAGGGGGTCGCTTCATGAGTACACCCGTCACCGCCGCCCGAGACTCCCACGTCGGTGTGCTGTCCGCGATCGAGAACAGGGTGCTCTGGCTGTCGACGGCGATCGTCGACCATGCCAACCGCGTCCGGTCGAATCCCTCCGGGCTCAAGGTCGGAGGCCACCAGGCTTCCTCGGCGTCGATGGTGTCGATCATGACCTGTCTGTGGTTCCAGCACCTGCGGCCCGAGGACCGAGTCTCGGTGAAGCCGCACGCTTCGCCGGTCCTGCACGCGATCAACTACCTGCTCGGCTCACTGGAGGCCGGCTACCTGACCCGCCTGCGAGATTTCGGAGGCCTCCAAAGCTATCCGAGCCGACTCAAGGACCCGGACCCGGTCGACTATTCCACCGGCTCGGTCGGCATCGGCGCCACGGCGCCGATCTGGGGGGCGTTGTCGCGCCGCTACGTCGACAGCTTCGTCGGCGGAGCGGGTATGGGGCGTCAATACTCCCTGGTCGGGGATGCCGAACTGGACGAAGGGGCGGTGTGGGAGGCCGTCCTCGATCCGGCTGTCGCCGAACTCGGCGAAGTGGTGTGGGTCGTCGATCTCAACCGGCAGTCACTGGACCGAGTGGTCCCGAACATCGCCGCGGGCAAGCTGCAAGGAATGTTCGCCGCGGCCGGGTGGCAGGTCATCGATGTCAAGTACGGCCAGCTGCTTCAGGACCTGTTCACCCGACCCGGCGGAGCCGCGCTGCGCACACGGATCGACGACATGCCCAACCCGGAATACCAACGGCTGCTGCGCTGCAGCCCGACGCAGATACGCAACCGACTGCCCGGCACAGGACCCGATGCTGCCGAGATCCGGTCGCTCATCGAGCAGGTGTCGAAGACACGCAACTCCGGGCTGCGGTCGAGGGAGCTTTTCACCGCGCTGTCGGTAAACACCGCGTCGCAGTACGGGACCGCAACCGCCATCGCGTCGATGTCGTGGATGTCGTTGACAGTCCACCGATGTTGCGGATTGCTGTGATAGCGGGCCTTGAGCGAGACCGCCACGCGGATCGAGGGCATGCCCTTGGTGAACCGGCGGATACGCTCCTGGTCGCCGACGACCTGCCCGATGCTGGTGCCGCGCGCCATCACGGCGGCCGTTATTGCCTCCGTCCACTCGATGGTTAGTTCGCGGACGGCGACCGCGTCCCGCAGGCGCCCTTTTCGCCACTTCGGCTCGGCGTCGAACCGCTCGACCTGCTCGCGCTCCTGCTCCACGCGCCGCTCGCTGACCCCTCGCCAACCCTGGTGCGTATAGCCGAGTTGCTGCAATGCCGGCAAATCCTCATCTGCTGGCCCAGCGAGCAGCCGTTGCTCCAGCTTGCGAATGGACTCGTCGATCTGGTCCTGGAATTCGCTAGCGTCCGCCTCCGAACCATCCGAGTTTCGGACGACCCACGAGCCGAACTTGCCAAAGGCGAACAACATGCTGGTGCCCAGCAGTGGGATCTGCTCGCCGCCGGGACCGGCAGGCGCAGACAACGTGTCAAGCATCGCCTCGATCTCCAACCTGGCGACAATGTCGCGCCCAGGCAGATACCGGAAGTCGGACAGTTCCTCCATCACTGCCGCGACCTTGCTCCGCTGCTTCGGATCCGTGATACCCGCGACCTCGAAACAATGAATCATCGACAGCGGGAACAGTGCGCGGCCGTCGGCGCGACTCCGTCGACAGGCATCCAGCAGCACGTCGTAGCCCGCCGGTGCGGTCCCTTGCACCGCCCGCGCGAGATTGATGAAGTGGTTCTGGTCAAGATAAACCAGCGCGGGCGGCCGGCTTGGCCGAACAATCCGAGGTGGCCAAACCACCTCGAACTGGCGTTGACCTGGCGCTTTCGACGCCGAACCACGAGTCATAGCCAAGTACTATTCACCGTTCGAGATCTTCCAGCAACCATGTTCGGCCACCTGTTGCCTGGCGATAGCGGACCGCGGCGGACTTCGGCCAGCGGCTTCGACGAGCGGGTACTTCTCCCACGAACTTTCGCACCGTCTGACGCGCCACCTTGCGTAGTTCAGAGAAGCAGCTGTGCTCATGCTGACAGCTCGTGCCGTATGCGCGGCCGCACTCTCCGAGGGCGACTTTGCGGCGTTCGAAGTGGCCGAGGAACTCGTCCCACTCGGCGTCGGTCGGGGCGCGGTATTCCTCGCTGGGGCACAGGGTGCGGCGCCGGGCGATGAAGGCGCGGTGGCCGTTGATCGCTTCCTGCGGGTAGACCGCCTTGTAGCCCATCGTCGTGGAGATGTCCTTGTGTCCGAGCAGTAGTTACGCGATGTGGGGTGGCATCCCGTTGAGGATGGCTTCGGTGGCGAAGATCCGGCGCAGGTCGTGAGGTTGGAAGTAGAGGGGCTGTCCGTCGGCGTCGGTCAGATCGGTGGCTTCGAAGATCTCCTTGATCGCCCTGCGGATCGTTGCGGAGGAGATCGCTCGGGCGTGATGGCCGTGCTCCCATTGGAACAGCAGCGGAGCCGGCGCTGCCCACGTTCGTTCGGAGCTGTCGTAGAACTGCACGAGCGGGACGGTCCCGTCCTGGTTACGGACTCGCGCGATGATGGCCGACAGGACATCGGCCAGCTCGGGGTTGATCACCAGCAGACGCTCCTGATCGGTCTTGGACGGAGCGATGTGCAGCAACGGGACCAGCTCCCCGGTCGTGGGCACCCGGTATTGGGTGATGCTGTGAAGGCTGGTTTCCAGCATCTCCTCGATCCTGGCACCGGTGTGACGCAGGAACTCCACCGCCGCCCACGCCCAGAAGAACAGTCATGCGCCGCTCGGATCGGGGACCCAGGATCTATGTGCGTGGCGCAGTGGATCAATCTCGAGATCAAACGCCGCGAGTTCTGGCGACCCCTCGCACCAAGCACGCTCAAGTTGGACGCGTGGACGACCACACCGAGCGGCGCCAAGCCGCCCTGGCCCTGAAGGGACTCCACGAATTGCCACCCTGGGCCGAAAACCCCGGACCCCTGCGCTGGTTCCGGCTCCGGCCGCGACGCACGTCCGGGAACGCTATCGCGCCGCGACCGTGCATTACCTGCCGCGGTGAGGCCCGCGACCAATTCCGGTCACCTGCAACAGGTCCGGCTCGGCAATCTGTCCACCGTGCTGCTCAGCTTGGTCGACCGACCCGGTTCCCGCGCGGATCTGGCCCAGCGCAGCGGGCTCACCAAGGCCACTGTCGCCAGTCTGATCGAGCCGTTGCTCGAACAGCGGATCCTCATCGAGGACGCGGCCACCACCGCAGGGCGCGGGAGGCCGTCGAAACCGCTGCGTTTCCACCCCGACGCACCGATAGCGCTCGGCGCGGAGATCAATGTCGGCTACCTGGCCGTTACCGCGACGAGCATCGACGGCACGATCCTGTCGGCTCGTCACCTCGACGTCGATAACCGCCACCGGCCCGCCGATGATCTCGTCGGCCACCTGATCGAGATCATCGAGCAGGACGATATCTCTCGCGGGCGCAAGGTTTTTGGCGCCGGGTTGGCAGTTCCCGGCATCGTCGTCGGCGACACCGTCGTGCGGGCGCCGAACGTGCCGGGGCTGACCGGTGCCTGATTGGCCCACCACCTGCGCACCGGGCTCGGGCTCGATCTCGTCGAAGTCGACAATGAAGCAAATCTCGCCGCCCTGGCGCATTTGTGGCCGCACAAACTGGCGGGAGACGACTTTCTCTACGTGTCGGGCGATGTCGGGATCGGCGGCGGGCTGGTGACTGGCGGCACTCTCTACCCTGGTGTCAGCGGCTTCGCCGGCGAGCTCGGTCACCTCACCATCGAGCGCGAAGGACGCCGTTGCCGCTGCGGCAGCCAGGGGTGTGTCGAACAGTACGCCGGGCTCGACGCAATCCTCGGCGGCGCCGGACTGGACGACATCCTGGCATTGTCGAATGCGTTGGCGGAGGCTGACATAGACGCTCGCGGCGCCGTCGCCCGGGCAGGTGCCGCCCTCGGTGTCGCGCTCGCGTCCGTGATCAATCTCTGCGATCTGGCCACCGTCGTTCTCGGCGGTTGCTACGCGGAGATCTTCGAGACGCTGGCTCCCGCCCTCGGTGCGGAACTCGAGCGCCGCACCCTCGCCGCCGATTCCCGCCCGACAACCGTCCTCGCCGCACCGGTGCGTTCCGACGCGGCCGTCCGAGGCGGTGCCGCTCTCGTAGCCCGTCGCGCATGCAACGAGCCGGAGCGACTGATACGGCTCAAGTCCACCGGATCACTTGCCGCGGCTCAGTACTCGATCAGCCGCGGCGTTCTCACCGGCGGGCTTGCCGCCCATTTCGTCCAAGTCGGTGCAGGACTAGCAGGATTTGTGACGGACGCTAAGGTTTTGGGCGTTCTTGGCTACATCGTTTCAAACTTGGGATTTGATGAGTGGTTGAGGTAGTGATCGCGCGCCCGCAAGCTTCCACCGAGCGGGAGGGCTTGCGACAACGACGTGATCGATCGCGGTGGGCAGCAGTGGCGGCAGTGTTGGGTGGTGTGCTGTTACTGGCATGGCAGGCCACGCGATACGGCAACTGGCTGGTGGACGACGCGGGAATCACCTTCGCGTATGCCCGCAGCGTCGCCAACGGTTTGGGCCCGGTGTTGCAGCCCGGTGCCGAACCGGTGGAGGGATTCTCCAATCCCACTTGGCTCCTGGCGCTGGTCCTGGGCGAATGGCTCGGTCTGTTCGACCGTGGCACCCTCTTCGGTGTACCGGACTTCGTCGTCTATCCAAAGGCGATCGCGCTGCTGTGCTGCGCCGGAATCCTCGTCGCCAGTTATGTCGCCGCACGCCGGGTGTCACGGTGGCCCGCGCTGGTCACGTTCGCGACAGGCGTTGTGCTCGCGGCGATTCCGTCGTTCGTGATCTGGTGTTTCTCCGGGCTGGAGAACTCCTTGTTCGCGCTGGCGGTGTGCGTGCTGGCCGTTCACCTGTTCCTGGCGGTGCTGGACCAACGGCTCTGGACACCGACGGTGGCGGTGACAGCCGGTGCGATAGCGGCGTTCGCGGCGTTGACGCGGCCCGACGGCCTGATCTACTTGGCCGCGTATCCGCTGGTTTCGCTGATACTGGCTCGACGTGACGTGTGGCTCACCGCATTTCGGCATGTGCTGTATTTGGGTATCGCCTTCGCGATTCCGTTCGGGGCGTACCTGGTATGGCGGATCACCGAATTCGGCAGACTCGTCGCGAACACCGCGGTGGCCAAGCATCAGGCGATGCCGACCGTGCACGACCTGACCAGGGCCGGTGAGTTGGTGCAGTATGTGGGAGCACCCGCGGTGATCGCGGCTGTCGGAGTGGTCGGGCTCGCCCTCGCCGGTCCGAGTAAATGGCGTGACGGTGTTGCCGCACTGTTGGTTCCGCTGGCGCTGGCGATGGTCGCCTATTGTGTGCTGCAACCGGATTGGATGGGGCAGTTCCGGTTTGCTACTCCGGTGTGGGCGCTGGCCGCGTTCGTCGTTGTGGTCTCCGCGGCGGAGTTGCTGGCAAGGCTGCGCACGCGCGGCCGGGCGCTGGTCGCACTGACACTGGTCGGCGCGCTGATCCCGTCCGGTGTCGCATTGGCCGACGCGGCCGAGTCCTATCGCGCCGATTCGGACGTGCCCCTGTGCTGGATCGCCACTCGATTCGGGCACTACGTCAACGGCTACGCCGACATCATCGGCCTCCAGCAGGGCAGTCTGCTGGCGCCCGACATGGGCGGAAGCTCGCTGACATCGCGACTACGCCTGATCGACATGGCCGGGCTCACCGAATCGCGGATCGCGGACATCTACGCGGGCAAGGAAACCATCACTCTCGAGGATTACGTATTCGAGGAACGCAAACCCACTTTCGTGCACACCCACGGAGCCTGGTGGCACAACGGACTCACCGTCGACCCCCGAATGACCCGCGATTACTACCAGATCCAAGGATTCCACGGAGCGTCCGGCTCGGACGAGGACTGGGTCCGCAAAGACGTCGTGCGCGACGAGCAGCAACTCCAGCAACTGCGCCAGTACTCCGGTGGGCTCCTGCCAAACCTGTTGCCCGACTATCAGAAGACGGGTGAATGCGGAGGGGTACTGCGTCCAGGCCAGACCATCGCCCGCTGACAGATCCGTTCATCATCCAGTTCGGTATCCCGGTAAGAACCGCGCGAAAACGACGCGCAGGAGAACGAACGGCAGCGCGAGGCCGCGAGGCCGAGGAGCACCGGGCGCGGGCCGGCTAGCACGACAGTTGTAGTTCGTTACCTGTAGATTGTCGGTGAGCTGAGTGATGTTGTAGCGCAGGATATTTCGGTGTGGCGGGCGAATCTGGATGGTGTCTTCGCTCGTGTTGCTGGGGCGTTCGGGCGGGCAGAGCCGCGGGGGGTGGGCGAGGGCGTATGTGACGGGGTTGCTGGCGCCGGTGGAGCGAAAGAACTCCTGGCAGCTGGCCGAGGCGGCTGGGGCGGTGAGTCCCGACGGATGTCAGCACCTGCTCAACCGGGCGCGTTGGAGTGCCGATGACGTGCGCGATCAGGTCCGCGCCTATGCGGTCGAGGCATTGGCTTCACCAGATGGTGTGCTGGTAGTCGATGAGACGGGGTTTGTGAAGAAGGGACTGCGCTCAGCCGGGGTGCAACGGCAGTACTCGGGCACTGCTGGCAGGATCAAGAACTGCCAACTGGGCGTTTTCCTCGCTTATGCCGGTCGTCATGGCCGAGCGTTGATCGATCGGGAGTTGTATCTGCCGGAATCATGGATCGCAGACCGTGATCGTTGCGCTGACGCCGGTGTACCCGAAAGTCGTTGGAGTCGAGGCGTTTTGACCAAGCCACGGTTGGCCGAGGCGATGATCGGCCGGGCGCTGGCCGCTGGCGTGACCGCCGGGTGGGTGACCGCCGATTCCGCCTATGGGCGTGACGGGAGATTCCGGGCGTTCCTGCAGGCGCACCGGATGCCTTACGTCGTGGAGGTCCCGGTCAGACACACCATCACCGACCTCGATGGCCGCCGCAGAGTCGATACCCTGATCAGCCGCGCCCCAGCCGAAGCATGGCACCGGGTCTCGGCCGGTCAGGGAGTCAGAGGCGAACGCGAATACGACTTCGCCTGGGTCACTCTGCCGGTCCTCGACGACATCCCGGCCGGATTCGTGCGCACTCTGCTGGCCCGGCGATCTCTCGACGATCCCACCGATATCGCCTACTACGTGTGCTTTCACCCCGACACCACCGATCGCGGCCAGATCGTTGCCATGGCCGGTGCGAGGTGGGCGATCGAGGAATGCTTCCAAGCCGCCAAAGGACAATGCGGCCTCGACCACTACCAAGTCCGCAAATACGACGCCTGGTACCGGCACATCACCCTGGCCACGCTCGCCCACGCCTTCCTCGCCGTCACCGCCGCCACCGACCCAAAAGCCCACGCGGGCTGGGCCGAATCACAGTCGCCGAAATCCGCCGTCTCCTGGCGATAGCGCTCCACCCCGCCCGCACCCTCACCCACGCCCTCGCCGCCTCCCGCTGACGCCGCCACCACCACCAACACCGCGCCCAACACATCCGCTACCAGCGGACCCGATTACCACAGTAAAGAACTACAACCGTCGCGTTAACCGCAGACCACCACCTCGCCGCGCCTCACCCAGAACCGGATCGCGCGTGGCAGCGAGATCGGGGAGATGAGAGCCAACCACCCCAACGATCGAAAGTGGTCGGGCAGACTCGATGCCATGGGCACCACAGTGCGGGGACCGAACCCATGGCCTGAATCGTGCGTGCGGCACGCACACGCGGACCGCGTTCGGTAGCGATCGCCTACCTGGGCGCCACCGCGCCCGAGTTGTTGCAGCTGCGTAGCAACGACATCCTCGTCGTGAACGCCGGACGGGACGCGTTACGCGCACACGCCACGTCTCCGGACGCGCTGCAACACTTCCTCGACCGAGGTGTACTGGTGTATTCGTCGTCGTCGCTGCACGCCAAGATGCTCGCGACAGCAACGTGGGCTGTGATCGGATCAGCCAACGCCTCTCACCACTCCACGACCGTGGCCGAAGCTGTCGTCATCAGCGATGACTCCGCCATCGTCGAACAGGTCCATGCCTTGGTCGCCCAGCTCGCCGAAACCGAAACCATCAAAATAGATCAGGTATTCATCGACCAAGCCCACACCCAATGGCGGCAAGGCAACCCGGTACCGCTGGTCGGAGTAGTCGGCATAGCGTCCAGCGGCGGATTCTTGCCCACACCGGTGGTCCGGATGTTCATCGAACACAGCCACGACTACGAAGCTTCCGACGCGGAAACCGCCCTGCAGAAGCGGGTAAGGCCCACGGTAAGCCGGACAGTGCCCGCTGCCACCTACGGGCTGCAGTGGTGGCGCGTGGACAGCGCCGGCAGCGTTGCAGCAGGTCATCCTCCAACTCGTCGAGACGGGGGATCATCTTGCTGGCTGATGTCGAGCTGGAGAAAGACGCGTTGCGGGAGATCGCTCGGGGAAACTTCTAGGCCCGGCGGCCAAGCGGCGGGCGGTGGGCATGCTTTTGCAGGTCAA
>NZ_JBEXYF010000050.1:0-38469 GCF_040630775.1 Nocardia sp. NPDC005745 | reverse complement strand
TTGGTCGCGGTGGATGTGGAGGGGTATAGCGTGGCCGAGGCGGCCGCTTTGCTGGGTGTGCCGGAGGGAACGATCAAAAGCAGGTGCGCTCGCGGCCGGCAGCGGTTGAAAGAGCGATTGGATTATCTGCGTGATCCGGGGAACCGGAGGTAGTTGGGATGCGTCATTAACAGTGACGAACCACTGAACGATTCAGAGGCAGGTCCCGTCGGCGAGGGGATCCCCGCGATGTCAGATGCGAACAACGGAGGTGCGATGGCTACCCGGTCCGTGCCGCAGCCCCCGTTCACGCCCGAATTGCTGGCCGACCTGCATGCCGACAATGTGACATCGGCGCAGCGAGAGCAGCTCTGGCCCGCGGTCTCGCGCGACCCGGAGGCAGTGCGGTACCTGGATGCGCTGGACGAGGTCACCACCGAGTTGCGTGCTCTCGGCCGGGATGAGCACATCATCCATTCGATCCCGCAGGACGTGGCGGCCCGGCTCGCTCTGTCCATCGATGAACTGGAACCGCCCGAGGAGACTCCTGCGGAGAACGCCACGGTTCACCAGCTCTACCCCACCCGGGCGCACGAATCCACTGCGGCAGCAGAGGTTTCCGGAACCGCGCCGGTGGTTTTCGGTGGACATCGGCGCGGCAGATCCCGTTGGCTCGCGGCGGCGGCCGCGGCGATAGTCACGGTGGCGGGCGCCGGTGCCTGGTTCTCGACGTCCTTCGACGGCGATGCCCCCGCGCCCACGGCACAACCGACCCCGGGGAACGACGACTGGGGTGACGATCTCAGCGCCACCATGGCCCTCAGCGCACTCGGCAGGAACAACGTCACCGGATCGCTGGCAGGCACCGAAGCGCTCGAACGTTGTGTCCGGGCGAACGGTCTCGACCGCACGGTGCTCGGGTCGACCGACATCAGATTCCAGGGCGGCAACGCGGTGCTCATCCTGCTCAACGGCCCGCAACCGCCCAAGATCACCGCGCTGGTGGTCGGAACCGGCTGCGGTACCGGCGATCCACAGCGCAAGGCATTGCAGGACATCGGCTGACCTTGCGATCTGCGCCACGCACACGGGTGTGACCCGGACAAGCCGGGAACAACAGCCATTACCCTGTTGTTGACCGACACGTCCGATCGAATTTTCCCGGAAGGGCCCCATGAGCGAGCGTAGCGAGCAAAGAAACGACACCGGCACGCCAGTTCGCGACCTGATCATCATCGGCTCCGGACCCGCCGGTTACACGGCCGCCGTCTACGCGGGCCGTGCCGAGCTCCAACCGCTGCAGTTCGAGGGGACCCAGTTCGGCGGCGCGCTGATGACCACCACCGAGGTCGAGAACTTCCCCGGCTTCCGCGGCGGCATCATGGGCCCTGATCTCATGGAGGAGATGCGCGAGCAGGCCAAGCGGTTCGGCGCGGATATCCGCACCGAGGACGTGGATGCCGTCGACTTGACCGGCCCGATCAAGAAGGTCGTCGTCGGCGGGGAGACCTTCGAGGCCTACGCCGTCATCCTCGCCATGGGCTCGGCCGCACGCTACCTGAACGTTCCGGGGGAACAGCGCTTGCTCGGCCGCGGTGTCAGCGCCTGCGCCACCTGCGACGGTTTCTTCTTCAAGGGCCAGGACATCGTGGTGGTCGGCGGCGGCGACTCCGCGATGGAAGAGGCGACCTTCCTCACCAAGTTCGCCGCCAGCGTCACCATCGTGCACCGCCGCGAGGAGTTCCGCGCCTCCCGCATCATGCTGGAGCGGGCGAAGGCGAACGAGAAGATCAAGTTCGCGCTCAACGCCGAAGTGGTCGAGGTGCACGGTGAGACCAGCGTCACCCACCTGACCCTGCGCGACACCAGGACCGGCGAGACCTCCGAGCTGGCCGCCACCGGCCTGTTCGTCGCGATCGGCCACGACCCACGCAGCGAACTCGTCAAGGGCCAGGTCGCCTTGGACGACGAGGGCTATGTACTGGTGCAGCACCCGACCACCGCCACCGAGATCCCCGGCGTCTTCGCCGCAGGCGATCTCGTCGACCACACCTATCGCCAGGCGATCACCGCCGCGGGCACGGGTTGCCGGGCGGCCATCGACGCCGAGCGCTGGTTGGCCGACCAGGGCGACATCACCTCGAACACCCTCGCCCACGCGGGTGAGTCGGTAACCGTCCCCGCCAACTGAGCTCGCGCGAACGATCAACACCTTTCATCTCGCTGTATCGCAAGGAGAACACCCATGCCCGAGTCCGCCAACACGGTCACCGTCACCGACGCGTCCTTCGCCGACGACGTGCTGTTGAGTGAGAAGCCCGTCCTCGTCGATTTCTGGGCGGACTGGTGCGGACCATGCAAGATGGTTGCGCCCGTCTTGGAGGAGATCGCGGCCGCGTACGCGGACAAGCTGACCATCGCGAAGGTGGACGTGGACGCCAACCCGAGCACCGCCCGCGATTATCAGATCCTCTCGCTGCCCACTATGATGCTGTTCCGCGGCGGTAAGCCGGTCAAGCAGATCGTCGGGGCGAAGGGCAAAGCGGCTCTTCTGCGCGAACTCGAAGACGTCATCTGACGGCGCGATCCGACGACGCGCCGTACGATGCCTGGACCCGGGGATTGTCGAAACCCGGTCCGGGTCTGAGACAATCGACCGACGTTCCGGTCGTGCGAAGGTGTATCCCATCGCATGAGTGGGTACCCGCGGGTTTGACGGAAGGAAAGGGCTCTCACGCATGCACCGACTTCGTCACGGCGATTCCGGTCCAGCCGTAGCAGAGGTTCGGAGCACCCTGGCAAGCCTTGGGTTCCTACACGCGCACATCGCTACCGACCACGCGGACACGCGCGAGTATTGGAAGGACACCGAGGTCTCCTTCGACCACCACCTCGACTCCGCGGTTCGCGCATTCCAGCAGCATCGCGGCTTGCTCGTCGACGGCGTGGTCGGCCCGGCCACCTACCGGGCACTGAAGGAAGCGTCCTACCGGCTCGGCGCGCGCACGCTGATCTACCAGTTGTCCGCGCCGCTGTACGGCGACGACGTGGCCACGCTTCAGCGCAGGTTGCAGGACCTCGGCTTCTACGTGCACCGCGTCGACGGCTACTTCGGTCCGCACACCCATGACGCGTTGACCGCTTTCCAACGGGAGATCGGGCTGTCCGCGGACGGTATCTGCGGTCCCGACACCTTGCGCTCGCTGGATCTGCTCGGCGCCAGGGTGACCGGAGGCAATCCACACCGGATCGCCGAGGAAGAGGTGGTGCACCGGGCGGGGCCCCAGCTGACCGGCAAGCGGATCGTCATCGATCCGGGTCTCGGCGGTCCCGACAAGGGTTGCGCCGTACCCTCCGAATACGGCGAGGTCTACGAGTCGGAAATCCTGTGGGACCTGGCCAGCCGTCTGGAAGGGCGGATGGCGGCCACGGGCATGGAGACCTTCCTGTCGCGTCCGTGGGGCGCCAACCCCACCGACGCCGAACGCGCGGACACGTCCAACGCCTTCGACGCCGACTTGATGATCTCGCTGCGCTGTGCCACCAACCCGAGCCCGCTGGCCAACGGTGTGGCCGGGTTCTACTTCGGTAACTCGCACGGCTCGGTGTCCATGATCGGGCAGGTGCTGGCCGGGTTCATCCAGCGGGAGGTCGTTGCCCGAACCTCTCTGCAGGACTGCCGAACCCATGCGCGAACCTGGGATCTTCTGCGTCTCACCAAGATGCCCACCGTGCAGGTCGACATCGGTTATCTGACCAACGAATACGATGCCTCGGTGCTCACCAACCCGCGCATGCGCGACGTGATCGCCGAAGCCATCTTGATCTCGGTGAAGCGGCTGTACCTGCTCGGGCAGGACGACCAGCCGACCGGTACCTACACGTTCGCTGAGCTGCTGGCCGAAGAGCTGGCCGCCGCGGACCGTATGTAGCCTCGGCTTTCTCGCAACGAAAACGCCCCCTGCCTTCCGACTCGGCAGAGGGCGTTTCGGCGTTTGCGTCAGCGCGCCCCGATGCGGGTCGGCGCGGTCATCGATGCCGCCGCGAGCAGCTGATCCAGCGCCCGTTCGACGTCTTCCTTCCAGCCGTGGTCGGAGTCGAGTTCCAACCGCAAGCGGGGGAATCTGTGATGCTGGGCCACGACCTCGAAGCCGACATCCTCCAGGAAGTCGGCGTCGATCATGCAGCTCTCGGGCGAGCACTCGGTCGTCGCGCCCGCTGCACCCGCCCCCTTGATCGGTGCGACGATCCGCTCGAGCAATGTCATCGAGCCGGATCGCTCCGCGAGCGCCTGCGTCGCAGGGTCGGTACGGATGCCGAACGCTTCCAGAGCGCGCACGCCACGGCGCACCAGATCGGCTACCACGGCCTGGACCAGGCGATGGGCTACATCGGCGCCCTGATACGGAAATTCGGCCCGCAGCGTGGTCAGCAGGATCGCGTCCGGGCTCACGGGGGAGGTGGGGAAGAGCGCGGCCCGAGGTACCACCCTCGGCGGTGCGTAGAAGGCACAGCCGGCGACGCTGCCGTCGACGTTCGCCACCTGTCCGCACGAACCCCACTCCAGCATGACCGTGGACAGCCAGGCTTCCTTCTCGAACACCGGATCGCTGAAATTGCGCGAGTCCTCCGCCACCGCGGGGTCCATTTCCCAGAAGACGCAGCGCCGCGCGTGCGCGGGAAGCTTTTCCAGTCCGCCGAGGGTTAGTGCTGTGACGCTGGTCGACACCGCTCTGCTCAGCCTCCAGCTGTCCGATTCATCCACGCTCACGTCGCATCAAAGTCTGTTCGCCAGCAAGAATAAGCGATCAAGGGGAACCCGCCTCATTCCATGTCGCTGTGCTGTTGGTCAAAAGAACTTGTGTTGCTTCGCCGGGAGCGACCCGCGCTCCACGACCGCGCGAAACCCTGCCGTCACAGTGACGTTTCAGCCGGGAACACGCACCTATCGAAACCACAAGTTTAATTTCGTCACTTCTGTCACACCTGGGGCGCGCTCTGCTCCATCAGGGCGACGATCCTTTCGAGGTCTTCGACCGACCCGAACTCGACGACGATCTTGCCTTTGCGCTTGCCCATACTCACGAGGACCCGGGTGTCGAAGGAGCCGGACAGCCGATCGGCCACGGCTTGTAGGCCCGGCATCTCGATCGGCTTGCGACGGACGACGGGAGAGGGCGCGGCCGCGTCCTGCTCTCGGTTCGCCAGCATGACAGCTTCCTCGGTGGCCCGGACCGAGAGTCCCTCGGCGACGATTCGGGCGGCAAGCACCTCTTGAGCGTCCGCACCCGCTTCGAGACCGAGCAGTGCTCGCGCGTGCCCGGCGGACAGTACGCCCGCCGCGACCCGGCGCTGCACCGGGATCGGCAACTTCAGTAGACGGATCATATTCGTCACAACCGGTCGAGAGCGGCCGATTCGCGAGGCCAATTCCTCGTGGGTGACGTCGAATTCCTCCAGCAGCTGCTGATAGGCCGCCGCCTCTTCGAGCGGGTTCAGCTGCACCCGGTGGATGTTCTCCAGCAGGGCGTCGCGCAACATAGACTCGTCCGCGGTCTCCCGGACGATCGCGGGAATGGCGGCGAGGCCCGCTTCCTGGCACGCTCGCCAGCGCCGCTCGCCCATGACCAGCTGATAGCGGTCCACGCCCGGCTCGGTCCGGCGCACCACGATCGGCTGCATCAGACCGAATTCGCGGATCGAATGCACCAGCTCGGCTAGGGCGTCTTCTTCGAAGACCGTGCGCGGCTGCTTCGGATTCGGCTCGATCTGGTCCGGCGGGATCTCCCGGTAGATGGCGCCGCCGGCCTCGAGTTCGGCGTTGTCGGCCGGATCCGGTACCCGATGCAGATAGGTGGAGGGGGGCTGCGGCCCGACCGGATCCAGACCGATGACACTCGCAGCGGCGCTGCTGAGGCCCGGAGCGGCCGTCGGTGTCGTCGGAATCAGCGCGGCGAGACCGCGCCCGAGCCCACCCTTCTTCGCCTGACTCATCGGTCTACCGACCCCTTCCTCGTTCCGCCACCAAACCGGACTGTGCAGGGCGCCGACCCGGCCCGCCGAGTCACTCCGCCGACTTCGTTGCGGCGACGCGCGGGACCGCGCGGGCCGCCATCTCACGTCCGGCATCCAGGTAGCTCATCGCGCCCCGGGAGCCTGGATCATAATCGAGCACCGTCATGCCGTAACCGGGCGCCTCCGACACCTTCACACTGCGTGGGATCACCGACCGCAGCACGACATCGCCGAAGTGCCCGCGGACCTCCTCCGCGACCTGGTCGGCCAACTTGGTGCGACCGTCGTACATCGTGAGGATCACGGTCGAGACGTGGAGTTCCGGATTCAGGTGCGCCTGCACCAGTCCGATATTGCGGAGCAACTGACCGACGCCCTCCAGCGCGTAGTACTCGCACTGGATCGGGATCAGCACCTCCTTCGCCGCGACGAGCGCGTTCACCGTCAGCAGACCCAAGGAAGGCGGGCAGTCGATCATCACGTAATCGATGTCGTAACCGGCGATGTTCGCCTCTTGGATCGCGGCTTTCAGCCGACCCTCCCTGGCCACCATCGACACGAGTTCGATCTCGGCGCCCGCCAGATCGATGGTCGCGGGGATACACAGGAGACGCTCACTGTGCGGGCTCGTCTGGATCGCGTCCCTCACCGAGACCTCGCCGATGAGCAACTCGTAACTGGAGGGGACGCCCGAATGGTGCTCGATACCCAGGGCGGTGCTGGCGTTGCCCTGTGGGTCGAGATCGATCACGAGAACCGTCATCCCCTGATGCGCCAGGGCAGCCGCCAGATTCACGGTGGTGGTCGTCTTCCCGACCCCGCCCTTCTGATTGGCGATCGTGATGATGCGTTGCTCGTGCGGTTTCGGCACAGTCACCTTTCCTGGATGGAGGACCTGACTTGCACGTTGCGCTTCGGCAGCGATCGGGGTCTCACTGGGGGAGATGTGCCCGAACGGCGTATTTCCGAATGCCTCCGCGTCGAAATTGCTGGAGTCCAGCATCCCCGGCACGCGCGACGTTGTTTCCCGTGAAACATTCGCCGGACCGCTCGACATAGACAGCTCCTAACCCGAGAAACTTCAGAACACGTACGCGCGATAGGACGGATCGGCGCCGTGCCAGCAACAGCCTTTGTCGGATCGAACACGATGCACAACCGGGTCCGCAGCGCCCGATCGACCGAGCGGAGCTCCTCGCCGCTGTGACAACCAGATCCCTCCGTGGCACCTACGCTCACGCCCGACGGACACTAGCTTGCCAGCACTGAGCGGTTTAAGAAAGCTGAATCGCGGCGAGGCGCAAAGCGACACGCAAATCCGCACGAATTCACTCCGCCACGCGCGCTGTTTCACATGAAACATTGGCCGCGAACCAGGGGGCGGGACGGTTCGACCTGACGGACTGAGCATCGAAGACCGGGCGGCTGGGTCGCAGCGACGGTTCGGCCGACCTGCTTCCGGCCGCCTCGACGAGCGTCCTCCGTCCAGCGGATACTTCTTCGTTCCACGGGATGGGCTCACCTGGTCACGAAAGTGGCGGACGACGAGGCGATGGACGTTGCAGCGGCCGATGGCGATAACGGACAGGGGATTCCACCATGCCTTGGAAGTGCATCGGCGTCGGGTGCCTGAATCGTGCTCGTGTCATGCCGGGGATGCTGAGCGGAAACGGGCGAGTGTTCCACTGCGTGCCGCACTAAGCCATCGGCGATCCGCTTTAGGATGCGGCAGCGATCGAGTGTGGCAGAGGCGGAGAAGTGCTCCGCCGGAAGGCTGGAGCATATGCAGCCGCATCGCCAATGGAAGACCGGCCGTTGGCGATCCGAGCTGAAGGGAAGTATCAGCCACTCGGTTCCGCCGTCTGTTCAACACCGCACACGATGTTTCACGTGAATCATCGTGTGCCGCAATCTCCAAGCTTGCGCACACAGCGCCCCAGATAGCCCACTGCTCGCGAGGTGCACTGGTCGCGCCACCCGCAGACAATCACTTCTCCAGCGTGGGCGTTTGCTTATGGGAGGGGGAACCACCTCGGGCCCAACCGCCTGCCGATTCCGAAGACTTGCATATCGCGGATACAGCCGCATCATGCCCGTGTTGTATGCCGACCTCACTGCCCGCCGTCGCTGCCCCTCCGCCCTTTCGTGCCCTCTCCCTTTCGCGCCTTTCGTTCGTGCGTACCCTTCACTCGGGCGCGCTTCACCTTCTGCGATCTCCGCTCGTGCGCGCTCTCGGTTCTCGCACTCTCCCGCCCTTCCGCGTTCTCCCGCCCTTCCGCGCGCTCAGTTCTCCCGCGCGCTCGACTCTTCCGTGTCCACCGCTCGTCCGCGCGCTCACTTCTCGCGCGCCCCTCGGCTCTTCATGCCCACCGCTCATCCGCGCGCCCAGTCTTGCGCTCTCCCACCCTTCCGCGCCCTCCGCCCTGCCAGCGACCCTCCGCCCTACCGCGCGCTCCGCCCTACCGCGCGCTCCGCCCTACCGCGCGCTCCGCCCTACCGTGTCCACCGCCCTACCGTGTCCACCCCTCGTCCGCGCGCTCACTCCCATGCACCCCTCGGTTCTTCGTGCTCAACGCGCATCCGTGCGCCGCTCTCCCATCCTTCCGCGCCCTCCGCCCTACCACGCTCAGTTCTTCCGCGCCCTCCGCTAGTCCGCGCGCCCAGTTCTCGCACTTTCCCACTCTTCCGTGTCACCGCTCGTCCGTGCGCTCGGCTCCTCCGTGTCACCGCTCGTTCGCGCGCTCGGCTCTCACGCGCCTCCCGGCTCTTCATGCACACCACTCGTCCACGCCCTCGGTTCTCGCGCTTTCCGCCCTTGTGCCCTTCCCCCTTCCGCACGCTCCCGCCCTTCCGCGCGCTCAGCTCATGCGTGCCCTCGGCTCTCGTGCCCACCACGTCCGCGGCTCCACCCTCCGTGCCTTCACCTTCGTCTGCGCACTCCGTCGTTCTGTACCCATCTACCGCGTGGCGCACCTTGCTTCCTCTTCGCCGGTGCGCCGCACCTTCCGCGCTTCAGCCTTCTGCGCGGTTCACCAACCTGCGCCTCTAGAATTCGCCCCGCTATCGCTTTCGTGCACTCCTCTCATCTGCGCCGCCGCACACATCCACTCTGGTGCGCGAATCACCTTCGCCTGTGCGCACTCACCTCGCCGCTCGGCATGTCCGTAGTTGGCGCGAACCAAGTCAGGGGCGCAATGGGAATGGCCCGGTGCGTAGAACACTCGATCCTTTATGCTCCGCAACCCGGCATGACGCGAGCGCGCTATCCAAATACTCAACGGACTGGCTTGGCCTGCCGCGCCGCGAGGCACACGCAGTCACGCTCGGCTAACGCCCGTCTGCAAGAGGGCGCCGAAGGCTCCTTCGCACAGCGCACCTAGAAGCAACAAATCTCTTTGCCGCACCGCAATCTTCCAGGATGCAGAGGACTCTGTTAACCGTCACACGGTGGATGATCGCACCGGCACCTCCCATGCCCGACCCTCCCGCCGAAGATGCTCCTTCCGACCTCACCCGGCCGCGCGCGGCGGCGGCGACGATGACACGTCGTGGCCCGACAAGAAGCCGACTGTGATTCACGTGAAACATTGGGATGGTCAGGCGCGCTGGCCGCGAACCGCAGCGCTCGGCTCCGATTCACGTGAAACATACGGAGGCGGTAGCCATTCGACTTGACGTCGCCAACCAGTGAAGCGACTTCACCACTACCTCGGATGGATCCTCGGGAACTCGGGCGCCGCCAGACGCGGTTCTGTTGTCGCCTCCCTCGGGGTGAACGGGCTGGTGCCCGTTTGCCAGCAACGTGTCCGACAGGCGCGCGGCACTGGCTGTTCGAGGCCGAACAGTCCACAGCCCGAACGGATCCGCCGCGTCGCATTCGACGCGGACAACGCGCGAATGCTGGGCGCGCCTGATACCGAGCTACGGCCGGGCGACTCGGCACGTATGGATGATGTTTTCGCGCGCCCGATGGCGATCGCGGTGGGATTCCGGGTAGCGAACATATCCGCTTGACGGTGTTCGACTTTCATCATTTCGTCAGGGTGACGAAATGTGCCCAGGTCCTAGGTCGGTTATGACATCTTCGGCGTCGAAGCTTCTACTTGGCCTTGCGCGTCGCACGCTTGCGCCCGCGTTCCTTCGCCGCCGTCCGCTCTGCCTTACCTTCGCGTTCGACCGCTCGTTCGGCCCGTCGCAGGGAACTGCGCTCCGCGCGGGGGAGCCGTTCGGCGCTGATCACCATGGTGGGCGTGGCCACCAGGCCGACACCGCATTGCAGCACGACCGCATTGCCGGCTCCGGCTTTCGCCAGAGCGGCGCCATCACGTTCCAGTTCTTCTGCTGCGCTGGAACCCTTGAGTGCGAGCATGTGCCCGTGGTCGCGTAGGAGGGGGAGTGACCACTGAGCGAGTTTGCCGAGCGGAGCTACCGCGCGAGAGGTGACAACGTCCGCGCCACCGGCTTCTTTCATCACACCGGACTGCTCGGCCCGTCCTCGCACCACGGTTACATCCAAATCCACCGATTCGATGAACTCGCTCAGAAACACGGTTCGGCGCAGCAATGGTTCGACCAGGGTGATCCGCAGGTCCGGCCGCGCGATCGCAAGCGGGATACCGGGCAAGCCGGCGCCACTGCCGATGTCGACCACGGAGGCTCCCTCAGCGATCAACTCGCCGAGGACTGCACAGTTGAGGATGTGGCGATCCCAGAGGCGGGGCACCTCGCGTGGGCCGATCAAGCCGCGCTCCACGCCCGCGGTCGCCAGCGCCGTGCAATATCGACGCGCGAGATCGAGTCGGTCGCCGAAAACGGTGGCTGCCGACGCGGGTGGCTCCAGCTCCGCGGGTACCGCGGCGGCTCCACCGAGATCTCGTTCCACGTGAAACATCCTTCCGAACTCGGGTCGATCTACGAGCGAGCAATCGGGCTCCGGACACGAACAAGGCCCCCGATCCGAAGACCAGAGGCCCTATCCAACCACTACCCGTCCGGGCCGCGAAACATGCCGCCCGCTTGGGGATGCCGTGGGTCAACCGGGAACAACCACCACGTGCCGGTTCGGTTCCACGCCTTCACTCTCGCTGCTGACACCCTCCACAGCGGCCACCGCGTCGTGCACGATCTTGCGCTCGAACGGCGTCATGGGCGCGAGCGACTCCGGCTCGCCGGAGTCCAGCACTCGCTGCGCCGCCGCCGCTCCGAGTTCGCTCAGTTCGGACCGCCGTTTGGCCCGCCACCCTGCTACGTCCAACATCAGTCTGCTGCGCACGCCGGTCGCCTGCTGGACGGCCAGACGAGTCAGCTCCTGCAACGCGTCGAGCACCTCGCCGTTGCGTCCGACGAGCTTCGTCAGATCGCGTCCGCCGTCGATGCTCACCACCGCACGGTCGCCTTCCACGTCGAGATCGATGTCGCCGTCGAAGTCCAGTACGTCGAGCAGCTGCTCGAGGTAGTCGCCGGCGATCTCGCCTTCCTCGATGAGCGCTTCCTCGGCATCGGTCACGACATCGCCGGTGTCCGCCTCGGCGTTCGCCATCGTCGTCGCCACGGTGGCATCCCCTCCGTCGGTCTCAACAGTCATTTGATTTCCTTCATCTGCTCATCGCGCGCGCCGGGCAATCGCCGCCGGGCGGTATTCGCGATCAAGGGTTGCTCAGCGGTCGAGGTAGGCGGATCAGCCCACCGATCGGTCGTCAGCGCCTGCGCTTCTGATTCGCCCTACCCCGGTTGCCCGGCCGCTTCTGGCCGGCCGGTCGGCGTTGGCCCGCGGCCTGCTTCGACGGCTTCGCGGTGCCATTCGTCGATGCGGCAGCAGTGTCCTCGTCCGACCCGGCATCGGCCGCGGCGGTGGATGCCGGCTTCTTCTTCACGTTGACCGGTTTGGCGCCGGGCTTCGGCGCGTTCTGCGCGCGCTGCTCCAGCTTCGCCTGCTTCTTGGCTTCTTCTTCTTTCGCCATGCGACCGAACACGAGGTGCTGCTGCCCGTAGGTCCAGATGTTGTTGGACACCCAGTACAGCAGGATGGCGATGGGCAGGAACGGGCCACCGACGAGCACGCCGAGGGGGAACACCCACAGCGCGAGCTTGTTCATCATCGCGGCCTGCGGGTTGGCCGCGGCTTCCGGCGTCTGCCGCGCCACCGACGCGCGGGCGTTGAAGTGGGTCGCCAGACCCGCGATGACCATCAGGGGAATTGCGACGAGCGCGATGCTCAGCTTGCTCGGTACGCCGCCGTAGCTGGCGAATGCCTGCAGTTCGTTGACGGGTGTGGTGATGAACGCCGAGATCGGCGCTCCGAAGATACGGGCGCTCAGGAAGGACTGGACATCGGCCGCACTGAAGACGTAGTTCGCGGTGTTCGCGTTCTGCTCCGGCGTCATCGCGAGCTGACCGAGGCCGTGGCCGGTCCGGTTGAACGAGCGAAGCACATGGAAGAGTCCGAGGAACACCGGGACCTGAGCGAGGATAGGCAGGCAACCCATCAGCGGGTTGAAGCCGTTGTCCTTCTGCAGCTTCTGCATCTCGACCGCCATCTTCTGGCGATCGTTCTTGTATTTCTTCTGCAGCTCTTTGATCTGCGGCTGCAGTTCCTGCATCTGCTTGGTGGTGCGCACCTGCTTGACGAACGGCTTGTAGAGCACCAGGCGCAAGGTGAACACCAGGAACACCACGGCCAGCGCCCAGGTGAGACCGTTGTCCGCGCCGAACGCGAACCCGAAGACCCGATGCCAGAACCAGAGGATCCAGGACACCGGGTAATAAATGAAGTCGAGCACGGCTCTATGCACTCCCGTCGTTCGTGTCGCCGATCACCGCGTGCGGCGATCCTTTACAAGCGTTCGGCTCCGACCGCGGTTCGGCGGGCAGGCTCGGTCCCTGCGTCGCCGCGTCGGTCGCTGACCCGTCCGCCGGCACGGCGCGGGATGTGCTCCGCTTCCGTTCCGGGACGGGGTCCCACCCACCAGGGTGCCAGGGCGCGCATTTGGCCAAACGCACGACCGTCAGTCCGAGCCCGATGAACAGGCCCCGAGTGCGCAGTGCGGTAACCGCGTACTCGCTACAGGTCGGGGTGAAACGGCACACCGGCATGCGGGTAGGGGAGACGTAGGTCCGATACAGCTCGATCGAAAAGATCAGCACGTTCACGGGCAGTCTGGCGATCTTCGCCCAAAGGCTCATGCCCGGCCGCCCGTCGACACGCCCGTCTCGGCGGCGAGGCCGAGCTTGCGCAGTGCGGTGCGTACCTGGCGCAGCAGGTCCTCCGACGAAGCCGTCGCGGCGCCCGGAAGCGCACGGATCACGACATCGGTCCCTGGCGGCAGTTCGTCGACCACCTGGGCGCACATATGACGCAGGCGGCGGGCCACGCGATGTCGAATCACCGCGTTGCCCACCGCCTTGCTGACGATCAACCCGAACCGCGGCCCGCCTACGCGGACCAGCAGGTCGTCCGGGACCTGATCATTCCGTCCATTCGCGCCCACAACTCCGTCATACCCGTGTGCGAGCGCATGCACGACCAGATCACGCCTCCCGATTCGCTGGCCGCGGCGCACCGTCCGGGAGAAGTCGGCACGATGATGCAACCGATACGGCTCAGGCAACACCCGAGCGTCCGAGAGCGAGGATCAGGCAGTGAGGGAGGCGCGGCCCTTACGGCGACGCGCCGAGACGATGGCGCGACCCGCACGGGTGCGCATCCGGAGGCGGAAGCCGTGAACCCGCGCCCGACGACGGTTGTTCGGCTGGAACGTCCGCTTGCCCTTGGCCACGGTCAACACTCCTCGAGTAGGCGGGCACCAGGTGGTGCCCGAAGCTTGTCGGTGATACCTATATTGCGCGAATGAATCGCAGGTCTGGTCATCATCGGCGCGCGTCGGTCCTGGCGCACAGTCGGTCGATCACGACCTAAACGCGGTCAGCACAAGACCGTCACCGCACCAAGGGGTGACTGTACGAGGGTACTGATCGGTCCGGGACGGGTCAAACTCGACCCCCTGTTTCCCCGGCCTCGGCGACCAGGTGGAATCGGTCGTCCGGAGTCGGGCGTTCCGGCCATCCCCGTGAGTTCGTCCACACCCCTAGCCATCGCGTAGACTTGGCCACCAAGGTACGTAGCCGGACGATTGCTGTAGAACCGCAGGTCGCAGCGTTGTCCTCTCCGCGCATGTGCGCGTTTCACAGCTCCCCAGGGTTCTCCACATCTGTGGATAATTGTGTGGAAAGACCCCTGGAGTGGCATATTCGTAGGGCCGACGGTGCCCACGCCGCTGTCCTGATGGGGGACCCGGACAGCGTCCGAACCGGTTACGGACGTACGCAGGATCACGGGACCACCCCCGAGCATCACATTCCACGCGTGCCCCGGCCGTCTGCTCCTATCGACCTACTCCGGGGAGGAAACTGCATGGACGACGAGCAGAACGTGCTGGCCACGGTATGGCCCGAGGTTGTGAGCGAGCTGACTACCGGATCGCCGGACGGCGCCATCCCTCCGGTCACCCGGGCGCAGCAGGCCTGGCTGAAACTGGTCAAGCCGCTGACGGTCGCACAGGGGTTCGCCCTGCTCTCCGTGCCCTCGTCGCTGGCTCAGGAGGCCATCGAACGCGATCTGCGCGAGCCCATCCTCCGTTCCCTCGGCCGCAGGCTCGGCCCCCAGGTGGAAGGACTCGGCGTCCGGATCGCCGCCCCGACCACCCCGACCGTCGACCGCCAGAGCAACACCCCACGGCACGCGCGGATGACGAGCAGGCCCGAGCGCCCACGAGAAGGCCGGCCTCCTGCCTCCTACCCCGGTTCGGAATTCCCCGGCCGCGACGCGTACCCGGGGCCGCGTTATGCACAACCCGCCGCCGACTTCCCCGCGGCTTCTCCTTACAACGACAGCTCCGACTACCCCGGCGCCGACTACGGGCAGGACTTCGCTCCGCCGGAGGAGTACCGCCAGCCGGAGTACGCCCGTACCGACTATCCACAGCACGGTGAGTACTCCACGACGGCCGAACTGCCCATGATGTCCGGGCCGGACGCCGCACCGCGCCGCGAACCCGGACTTCCGCCGCGCCGGGAGCCTGCCATCCCGCCGGGGCAGGAGTCGCTGTTCAACCCCGAACCGTCGCCGGGCAGTGCGCGCGGCCCGCTCCGTGCGCCGCTGCGCGAGACCAACGACGACGACTCGGGACCGGCGCACGATCCGGTACGTGAGCCGGTGGCCGAACGTCCGCGCGGCGATCATGACGACGAGCCCGTGGTGAACGTCCGCAACTCGTGGCCCACCTACTTCGCCAAGTCGCAGGAATCGCCCGCTCCGTCGACGTCCTCGGCCAGCCTGAACGCGAAGTACACCTTCGAAACCTTCGTCATCGGCGCGTCCAACCGCTTCGCGCATGCGGCGGCCGTCGCCATCGCCGAAGCCCCCGCCCGCGCCTACAACCCGTTGTTCGTCTGGGGCGCCTCGGGATTGGGCAAGACGCACCTGCTGCACGCGGCGGGCCATTACGCGCAGCGTCTCTTCCCGGGTATGCGGGTCAAGTACGTGTCGACCGAAGAGTTCACCAACGACTTCATCAACAGCCTGCGCGACGACCGCAAGGTCGCGTTCAAGCGCCGTTACCGCGAGACCGACATCCTGCTGGTCGACGACATCCAGTTCATCGAGGGCAAGGAAGGCATCCAAGAGGAGTTCTTCCACACCTTCAACACGCTGCACAACGCGAACAAACAGATCGTCGTCTCCTCGGATCGTCCCCCCAAGCAGTTGGCCACGCTGGAAGAGCGGCTGCGGACGCGATTCGAATGGGGACTGATCACCGATGTGCAGCCGCCGGAACTGGAGACGCGCATCGCCATCCTGCGCAAGAAGGCGCGCATGGACCGGCTCGATGTGCCACACGACGTGCTGGAGCTGATCGCCAGCCGGGTGGAGCGCAACATTCGCGAGCTGGAGGGCGCGCTGATCCGGGTGACCGCGTTCGCCTCGCTGAACGGCCAGCCACTGGATCTTCCGCTGGCCGAAGTGGTGCTGCGCGACCTGATGCCGGACACCGCGGCGCTGGAGATCAACGCGGCCACGATCATGGCCGTCACGGCGGAGTACTTCAACACCACGTTGGAAGAGCTCACCGGTCCCGGTAAGGCTCGCCCGCTGGCCCAAGCCAGGCAGATCGCCATGTATCTGTGCCGCGAGTTGACCGACCTGTCTTTGCCGAAGATCGGCCAGGCGTTCGGCCGCGACCACACCACGGTGATGTACGCGGAGAAAAAGGTACGCAAGGAGATGACCGAGCGGCGCCGCGTCTACGACCAGGTGCAGGAACTCACAGCCCGGATCAAGCAGCGCTCCCGCTGAGCGGTATCCACACCCGAGCACCGCCCCTGACCTGGGGCGGTGCTTTTTTGTGGGTTGTGGATTCCTCGAGGAATCCCTGTGGAGTCCTCGAGGAATCCACTGGTTTGTCCACCGATCCGCTAACAGGGCGCGGTGATCGCCTCCTCGAGTCCGCTCACAGGGCGAATTCCACAGTTTCCCCAGGCATGTTTGCGCACAGGCGCTGACCTGGGACCTGTCCGGATCGGGCCTTGTGGAATCCTCGAGGAGTCCGTGTGGAGTCCTCGAGGATTCCTCGAGCTGTCCACGGTTTCGTGCACATGTGTGAACAACCGGGTGAATCCGGTGGAACAACTCGAGGACCACTCGAGGATGAATCTGGGACAACTGCGGAACCTCCACAGACCCCTCGTGTTCATCCTCGAGACACTCCACGGCCATCCCCACGGCACCACGCCCCCTGAGCAGCGGATTCGGGCGCAGTCCACAGAATCCACAGCGCCTACTACTACTTCAGTTCTTCTCATTAGAGATCTCTCTTCAAAACAGGGTGTGTGGAAAGTCGGTCGGACGCCGCACCTTCGCCGGCGGTCCCGGTTTCCGGGCAAGGACGACAAGGGATCCAGTAGTGCCGAAGCCGGACCGGCATCCGTCGTCCGTGCCCGCGGTATGCCCACGACTCGGTCCCCGTGCTCCGCCCGCTCGTCCGCGCTCGGGACTCGCCTATTCATGGCGCCGGAGGGTCGGGCTAGGTGCACGTCGCTCGCGCGGGTACGGTTTGATGTCTGTCGCCTGTGCCAGACTGCGAAGGCGGCCGATTCGGCAGGACCCTTTCGAGCACCGACACTGACGAGCCGACAACAGATCACGGAACCGGGAGAGGACAGATCGGGCGATGGAGCTTGCAAGCATGAAGTTTCGGGTCGCCCGCGAGGATTTCGCCGAGTCCGTCGCCTGGGTGGCGCGCAGCCTGCCGTCCCGGCCTCCGGTCCCGGTGCTCGGCGGCGTGCTGCTGGTCGCCGACGAGGACGGCCTGACCGTCTCCGGTTTCGACTACGAGGTCTCCGCGCAGGTGCGGGTCGCGGCCGAGGTCGCAGGCCCGGGCCAGGTACTCGTCTCCGGGCGTCTGCTGGCCGACATCACCAAGGCGCTGTCCAACAAGCCGGTCGACGTCTCCTTGGACGGCACCCGCGTGCTGATCACCTGTGGCAGCGCGAAGTTCTCGCTGCCGACCATGCCCGTCGAGGACTATCCCCAGCTGCCCGAGGTGCCCCAGCAGACCGGTGAACTCGGTGTGGATGTCTTCGCCGAGGCCGTCGGGCAGGTCGCCGTCGCAGCAGGACGCGACGACACCCTGCCGATGCTGACCGGTATCCGCGTGGAGATCGAGGGATCAAAGGTCGTTCTCGCGGCGACCGACCGGTTCCGCCTCGCCGTCCGGCACATCGAGTGGCAGCCCGCGCGCGCCGACATCGAGACTTCGGTGCTCATTCCGGCCAGGACGCTCTCGGAGGCCGCCAAGACGCTCGGGCCCTCCGACGCGCCCGTTCAGCTGTCCCTGGGCACCGGTGCGGGGTCGGACGGCCTGCTCGGCATCGTGAACGCGGGACGCCGGACCACCACCCGCCTGCTCGACGCGGAATTCCCCAAGTTCCGCCAGTTGCTCCCCAAGGAGCACACCTCCATCGCCACCCTCGCCGTCGCCGCGCTGACCGAAGCGATCAAGCGCGTCGCGCTGGTCGCCGAACGCGGCGCGCAGGTGCGGCTGGAGTTCTCCGCCGACGGCCTGCTGCTGTCCGCGGGCGGTGACGACGCGGGCCGGGCCGAGGAGTGGCTGGAGGCCGATTTCCGCGGTGAATCGCTCACCATCGCGTTCAACCCCGGCTATCTCATCGACGGCTTGTCCGCCCTGCACTCCGACCGTGTCACCTTCGGCTTCACCACGCCGAGCAGGCCCGCGGTGCTGCTGCCCGCCTCCGACGAAGAACCCGAGGTGCTCGACTCCGGAACGTTCGCGGCGTTGTCGAGCCCGTACATCTATCTGCTGATGCCGGTCCGGCTGCCGGGCTGATCGCCTGTGCATGACCTGGTTCCGTATGGATCCGCGCCGCGTCGTCCAGCGCCGGTGAACGGTGATGCCGCTGGAAACTCCCCAGCGACGTCGGAGAAATCGGTTTACGCGCAGATGGGGGCGCACTTTATCCACAGGTGTTCCACAGGGCTGCGGCGCACCGTAGGGCATCCGCGCAGGGCGGCGACGATGTACCGATCAGCGGGAATGTCCGCTTCGGCCCAGGCAGGGGCGCGATAGCGGATGTTCGTCCGAACTCTGTCGCTGCGTGACTTCCGCTCGTGGGAATATGCGGAACTCGAATTATCCCCAGGTCGAACCGTTTTCTTGGGATCGAACGGCAACGGCAAGACAAACCTGCTGGAAGCGATCGGCTACCTGGCCACGCTCGGTTCGCATCGCGTCGCCTCGGAAGCTCCGTTGATCCGCACCGGGGCCGAGCGGGCCCGAATCGGCGCCACGGTGGTCAACACGGGCCGCGAGCTCCGCATCGATGTGGAGCTGAACCAGGGCAGCGCCAATCGCGCGCAGATCAACCGTTCACCGGTCCGCCGGACGCGGGAGGTCCTGGGGATTCTGCAAACCGTGTTGTTCGCGCCGGAGGATCTCGCGCTGGTGCGCGGCGACCCGGGCGAGCGCCGTCGATTCATGGACGAGTTGTGCACAACCCGCCTCCCCAGATTGGCCGCGGTTCGTGGTGACTACGACCGGGTGCTACGCCAGCGCTCGGCACTGCTGAAAACGGCTGGGCGGCAAGCTCGGTCCAAGGCCGATCTGAGCACCCTCGACGTGTGGGACGGGCACCTCGCCGCGCACGCGTCCGTTCTGCTCGCCCAGCGGCTGCGCTTGGTGCACGAGCTCGCGCCGTATCTGGCTCGGTCCTATGCTTCGATCGCCCCGGAGTCGCGGCCCGCGGCGATCGCCTATCGCAGCGCCGCGCTGCCCCCGGAGTTCCTGGACCCGGCCAGGGCGCCGCGCCCGCAGGACCAGGAGGAGCTGGAGGGGATCCTGCTGCGCGAGCTCGCCGCCGCGCGACCGAAGGAACTCGAGCGCGGCGTGTGCCTGGTCGGTCCGCACCGCGACGAACTGGACCTGATGCTGGGGGATTCGCCCGCCAAGGGGTTCGCCAGCCACGGCGAGTCCTGGTCGTTCGCCTTGGCTTTGCGGTTGGGCGCGTTCGAACTGCTGCGCGCCACCGGCGCCGAACCGGTGCTACTGCTCGATGACGTGTTCGCCGAACTCGATCGACGGCGCCGCGCCGCGCTGGCGGCCGTCGCAGCCGGCGCGGAGCAAGTGCTGATCACGGCGGCCGTGCCGGAGGACGTGCCCGCCGAACTCGCCGCCGTGCCGCTGCGGGTGGAAACCGCGGGTGGTCCCGACGGCCGCGTCTCCCGGATCGTCGCGGAGAACCCGTCGGGCAGCGACGATCTCGGCGGCGAACGGGACAACGACGAGGCCACGCATCCGACGATCGAGAGCGAACGTGATCCGGTCACCGGTTCGACGGAGTCGCGGGCGCCGTAATCATCCACAGGGGGAGTGGACAGGTGATCCCAGCATCCACATCGGCCGCACCGGTCCACTACAGTGACCATTCGTCGGTGCTACCGATCGAGTTCTCCCCAGTTGAGCCCGATTCCCCAACACCTGTGGAAAACTCGCCCGGTCAGGGGTGACCGCTCCTGTGTGACTCATTTCAGCAACAGCTGAGCAAGCGACCGAACTTGTCGGAAATTCGGCGATTTGGGCGGTGAACAGATCGTTCGCCCGGCTATCCGGGCGTGCGGCGCGCACGATTCCCGGTACTGGCAACCTCGGGAAACGGCTGGGGACAACTTGATCGAAACTGGGGACAAACGACCGACTGCGGAGGGAGCGGGGCGATGAACGATCAGCCCGCGGAGCCCGGCCCCGCCGAATCCGCAGGAGCGGAGCCCGAACTGCGCGGCATCGACCTGGCGCGGCGCGCCCTCGAGGAAGCGCGCGCCGCGGCACGGGCGAGTGGCAAGGCTGTCGGTCAGGGCCGTTCCTCGCCTCAGCGCAGGCTGCGGCCCGGCGCCCGCAGGCGCACCGGGTGGTCCGGCGCCGGCCCCGACGAGCGCGATCCACAGCCGCTGTCCAGGCTGACCGGCTCCATCGCCAAGAACCGCGGATGGTCGAACAAGGTGGCCGAGGGCATGGTCTTCGGTCGCTGGGCGGGAGTGGTGGGCGAGGACATCGCTGCGCACGCCACACCGATCACCCTGAAGGACGGCGTACTGAGCATCTCCGCCGAGTCGACCGCGTGGGCGACGCAGCTGCGGATGCTGCAGAGCCAGATCCTGGCGAAGATCAATGCCGCGGTCGGCCAGGGCGTGGTGACCTCGCTGAAGATCTCGGGGCCTGCCGCGCCGAGCTGGCGCAAGGGTGAACGCCACGTCAGAGGTCGCGGACCGCGCGACACCTACGGCTGACCATCGCGAGCAGTATCTGATACTTGGTGTTACGTTTATTATGAAAGTGGCGTTTCACGTGGAACGCCCCGGTTCGACGTCGCACCGAGCAGCTGGCGACGCCGGACCGGAATGGTGCGGGCAGAAAGAATTTTCGATGACGATCACCACGGCGGTCGGTCCGTTTCCGGCGAGCGCGACTCGGACGGTTCGCCGGGGTGACGTCGAACTCGCGGTCTACGAATGCGGCAACCCCGACGGCGTGCCGGTTCTGCTGATCCATGGCTGGCCCGATACCCATCTGCTGTGGAGCCGGGTAGCGGCCCGGCTCGGCGGCCGCCATCGCGTGATCGCCTTCGACAACCGAGGCGTAGGCAGCAGCTCGGCGCCGGCAGCGGTCGAGGACTATCGGATCGAGGAACTCGCGGCCGATGTCCGCGCGGTCATCGACGCGGTCGCGCCCGGTGAACGGGTGCACGTCCTCGGGCACGACTGGGGATCGGTGATCGGGTGGGAAGCGGTCGCGGCAGCGGACGCCGCATCGGTGATCGCGTCCTTCACCTCGGTGTCCGGCCCCAACCTGGACTTCCTCGGCGCCTATCTACGTGGTCCCCTCACCGTGGCGCGGCTGCGCGGCGCACTGACCCAAGCCGCGGCCTCGGCCTATACCGTCGCCTTCCAGATCCCCAAGTTGCCGGATCCGGTGCTGCGGGTGCTCTCCGGCCGCTGGCCGCGTTTCCTCGCGTTCTTCGACGGTCTGGACCCCGCACTGGTGGAAACGGCGCCGACGCTGCGCACCGATATGCTCAACGGTCTGAAGCTCTACCGCGCGAACATCCGGCCTCACCTGCGTCATCCGCGGCCTCGTCCGATCGAGGTGCCCGTCCAGCTGATCGTCGCCACTCGCGACCGCGCCGTGCGGCCCGTGGCTAACGCCGAGGCCGACCGGTGGGTGGCGCGTCTGACCCGGGTGGAGATCCCGGCGCGGCACTGGTCGCCGATCTCCCACCCCGCGGAGCTGGCGCGCCACGCCGCCGCGTTCATGGCTCGGGTCGACGCCTCGCGCTGATCCGGGGCGGTGGCCGCCGACGTATCTCTCAGGCCACTTCTGATGGATCAAAACCAGTGGGAGGCGGAACCGAGTCGCCGAATTCCGATTTCTCGCATCCACGGCGCTGTGAGGGGTGTCGGAAGTGGGTTGTAAGTTGGGTGTACCAGTAGGATGGTGACGTAACTAGCGGCGATACCTTCGGCGCGTTCCGCACAGTCCGCGCGTGGACCCTGATTCTCGAGAGAATGACCAGGGTCGACGCGTGCTGTCCGATCGCTCTATGCCGGGATCAGCAAGTAAGGAGAGCTACCGACCAGTGGCTGCCAAAGACTCCACCGCATCGGGTTCGACCAGAACGACCGGGAAGCAGGACTACGGTGCCTCCTCCATCAAGGTTCTCGAGGGGCTCGAGGCGGTTCGCAAGCGTCCGGGCATGTACATCGGCTCCACCGGTGAGCGTGGTCTGCACCACCTGATCTGGGAGGTCGTCGACAACTCCGTCGATGAGGCGATGGCCGGGTACGCGACGAAGGTCGAGGTCACGCTGCTGGCCGACGGCGGCGTCGAAGTCGTCGACGACGGCCGCGGCATTCCCGTGGCGATGCACGCCCAAGGCATACCGACCATCGAGGTCGTCATGACCCAGCTGCACGCGGGCGGCAAGTTCGACTCGGATTCCTACGCGGTGTCCGGTGGTCTGCACGGCGTCGGTATCTCCGTGGTCAACGCGCTGTCGAGCCGCTTGGAAGCGGAGATCGACCACGACGGCTACCACTGGAGCCAGACCTACAAGGACGCCATCCCCGGCAAGCTGATCCAAGGTGAGCCGACCGAGAAGACCGGCACCACCATCCGCTTCTGGGCGGATCCGGAGATCTTCGAGACCACCACTTATAACTTCGAGACGGTGGCCCGCAGGCTGCAAGAGATGGCGTTCCTGAACAAGGGACTGACCATCAAGCTCACCGACGAGCGCGTCAGCGACTCCGATGTGACCGACGAGGTGGTCAGCGAAACCGCCGAGGCGCCCAAGCACGCCGAGGAGGGCACCCCGCCCGCCGAGCACAAGGTGAAGACTCGGACCTACCACTACCCGGGCGGTCTGGAGGACTTCGTCCGCCACATCAACCGCACCAAGCAGCCGATCCACAACTCGGTCGTCGGGTTCACCGGCAAGGGCACCGGCCACGAACTCGAGGTCGCGATGCAGTGGAACTCGGGCTACTCGGAGTCGGTACACACCTTCGCGAACACCATCAACACGCACGAGGGCGGCACGCACGAAGAGGGCTTCCGCGCGGCGTTGACCACAGTGGTCAACAAGTACGCGAAGGACAAGAGGCTCATCAAGGAGAAGGACGGCAACCTCACCGGTGACGACATCCGGGAGGGTCTGGCCGCCATCGTGAGCGTCAAGGTCGGCGAGCCGCAGTTCGAGGGCCAGACCAAGACCAAGCTCGGCAACACCGAGGTGAAGTCGTTCGTGCAGCGCACCTGCAACGAGCACCTCACACACTGGTTCGAGGCGAACCCGGCCGATGCGAAGACCATCGTCAACAAGGCGGTCTCCTCGGCGCAGGCCCGCGTCGCCGCGCGCAAGGCGCGCGAGCTGGTGCGGCGCAAGTCCGCCACCGACCTGGGTGGTCTGCCCGGCAAGCTGGCCGACTGCCGGTCCAAGGATCCGAGCAAGTCCGAGATCTACATCGTGGAGGGTGACTCCGCGGGCGGCTCGGCGAAGTCCGGCCGCGACTCGATGTACCAGGCGATCCTGCCGCTGCGCGGCAAGATCATCAACGTCGAGAAGGCGCGCATCGACAAGGTTCTCAAGAACAACGAGGTCCAGTCGATCATCACCGCCTTCGGCACGGGCATTCACGACGAGTTCGACATCAGCAAACTGCGTTACCACAAGATCGTGCTGATGGCCGACGCCGACGTGGACGGCCAGCACATCTCCACGCTGCTGCTCACGCTGCTGTTCCGTTTCATGCGCCCGCTGGTGGAACACGGGCACGTGTATCTCGCGCAGCCGCCGCTCTACAAGCTCAAGTGGCAGCGCAGCGAGCCGGAGTTCGCCTACTCCGATCGCGAGCGTGACGGTCTGCTCGAAGCGGGGCTCGCCGCCGGAAAGAAGATCAACAAGGACGACGGCGTGCAGCGCTACAAGGGCCTCGGTGAGATGAACGCCAAGGAGCTGTGGGAGACCACCATGGATCCCGCGGTGCGGGTGCTTCGTCAAGTGACGCTCGATGACGCGGCTGCTGCCGACGAACTGTTCTCGGTCCTGATGGGCGAGGACGTCGAGGCGCGTCGCAGCTTCATCACCCGCAATGCCAAGGACGTTCGCTTCCTCGACGTATAGGCCGGCGTGAGTTCACCCAGCCCTGTTCACGCCAGGCCCGGTAAGGAGACCGCATGACCGAGACCACGCTGCCCCCGAATGGCGGTGCGGGCGACCGTATCGAACCGGTCGATATCCAGAACGAGATGCAGAGCAGCTATATCGATTACGCGATGAGCGTGATCGTCGGCCGTGCGCTGCCCGATGTGCGCGACGGCCTGAAGCCGGTGCATCGGCGCGTGCTCTACGCGATGTACGACAACGGCTACCGCCCGGACCGCGGTTACGTGAAGTCCGCCCGCCCGGTCGCCGAGACCATGGGTAACTATCACCCGCACGGTGACGCGTCGATCTACGACACCCTGGTCCGCATGGCCCAGCCGTGGTCGCTGCGGTATCCGCTCGTCGACGGCCAGGGCAACTTCGGTTCCCGTGGTAACGACGGCGCCGCCGCGATGCGGTACACAGAGTGCCGCCTGACCCCGCTCGCGATGGAACTGCTGCGTGAGATCGACCATGAGACGGTCGATTTCACGCCCAACTACGACGGCCGTTCCCAGGAACCCGTTGTGCTCCCGAGCCGGGTGCCGAACCTGCTGATGAACGGCAGCAACGGCATCGCGGTCGGCATGGCGACCAACATCCCGCCGCACAACCTGAACGAGCTCGCCGAGGCGATCTACTGGGCGCTGGACAATTACGACGCGGACGAGGAAGCCACGCTGGCGGCGTGCATGGAGCGCGTCAAGGGCCCGGACTTCCCCACCCATGGCCTGATCGTCGGCGGCCAGGGCATCCACGACGCCTACACGACCGGTCGTGGCTCGATCCGGATGCGCGGCGTCGTCGAGATCGAAGAGGACAGCCGGGGCCGGACGACGATCGTCATCACCGAGCTCCCGTACCAGGTCAACACCGACAACTTCATCAACTCGATCGCCGAGCAGGTGAAGGACGGCAAGATCGCGGGCATCTCCGATATCCACGACGAGTCCTCCGACCGCGTGGGCATGCGGATCGTGGTGACGGTGAAGCGCGATGCCGTCGCCAAGGTGGTGCTGAACAATCTCTACAAGCACACCCAGCTGCAGACGAGCTTCGGCGCGAACATGCTCTCGATCGTCGACGGCGTGCCGCGGACGCTGCGGCTCGACCAGATGATCCGGCTCTACGTCGAGCACCAGTTGAACGTGATCGTCCGGCGAACCCGCTACTTGCTGCGCAAGGCGGAGGAGCGGGCGCATATCCTGCGCGGCCTGGTCAAGGCACTCGACGCGCTGGACGAGGTCATCGCTCTGATCCGCCGTTCGGCCAACACCGATACCGCCCGGCTCGGCTTGATGGAGCTGCTGCAGATCGATGAGATCCAGGCGACGGCGATTCTCGACATGCAGCTGCGTCGCCTCTCCGCCTTGGAACGGCAGAAGATCATCGACGAGCTGGCCAAGATCGAGGCCGAGATCGCCGACCTCAAGGACATCCTGGACAAGCCGGAGCGCCAGCGCGCGATCGTCCGCGACGAACTGGCCGAGATCGTCGACAAGTACGGCGACGATCGGCGCACCAGGATCATCGCCGCCGACGGCGACGTGGCCGACGAGGATCTGATCGCTCGCGAGGACGTGGTCGTCACGATCACCGAGACCGGCTACGCCAAGCGCACCAAGACCGACCTCTACCGCAGCCAGAAGCGCGGCGGCAAGGGCGTGCAGGGCGCAGGGCTCAAGCAGGACGATATCGTCAAGCACTTCTTCGTCACCTCGACGCACGACTGGCTGCTGTTCTTCACGAACAAGGGCCGGGTGTACCGGGCCAAGGCCTACGAACTGCCCGAGGCCAACCGCACCGCGCGCGGTCAGCACGTGGCGAACCTGCTGGCCTTCCAGCCGGACGAGAAGATCGCCCAGATCATCCAGATCAAGTCCTACGACGACGCGCCATACCTGGTGCTCGCCACCAGGAACGGCTTGGTGAAGAAGTCGAAGCTGACCGACTTCGACTCCAACCGCAGCGGCGGCATCGTCGCGGTGAATCTGCGCGACGAGGACGAATTGGTCGGCGTGGTGCTCTGCTCGGCCGACGACGACCTGCTCCTGGTCTCCGCGCTCGGCCAGTCGATCCGCTTCTCGGCCACCGACGAGGCGCTGCGGCCGATGGGGCGCGCCACCTCCGGTGTCCAGGGCATGCGGTTCAACGAGAGTGACGAACTGTTGTCGCTCAATGTGGTTCGGGACGGCACATATCTGCTGGTCGCCACCTCCGGCGGCTACGCCAAGCGGACCGCGATCGAGGAGTACACCGCGCAGGGCCGCGGCGGTAAAGGCGTATTGACCATCCAGTTCGACGTGAAACGTGGCACCCTGGTCGGGGCGCTCATCGTCGACGACGACGATGAGTTGTACGCGATCACCTCCGGTGGCGGCGTGATCCGGACGGCGGCGAAGCAGGTTCGCAAGGCCGGACGACAGACCAAGGGCGTGCGATTGATGAACCTCGCGGAGGGCGATACCTTGCTTGCGATCGCGCGCAATGCCGACGAGCCCGATCCCGATCAGGTCTCCGGTGGCGGCGACACCGACTCCTCCGAGAAGTAACCCATCAGCGGCGGCAACGAACGGACCCAAGGATTCCCATTGACCACTCCGAATCAGCCGAATGACGAGCGGCACCAGACGAACGGTGTGACCGAGCGGATCGCACCGTCACCGATCCCGCCGCGGCCGATCCCACGGCCGGTCGCCTCGGCCGAGAACGGTCAGCCCGGCGGCGGCCAGCAGAGCGGCCAGCCGGTCGGTCACCCCGGTGGTAGCCAGGTCGGCGGTCACCCCGGTGGCACGCAGCCGGGTGGTCACCCGGGCCAGCCGAACGGGCCGCAGTCCGGCGGGCACCCGGGTGGGCAGCCGGGCAACCAGCCCGGCGGCAACCAGCCGAACGCTCAGCAGCGCGAGATCCGCGACCAGCAGGGTGATTTCGCGCCGCAGCAGGGCGCACCGGACCAGGCGCCCGGTGGCGACGGCCAGGACCGGTTCGACCAGAACACGGCGCGGATCAACAACCAGGCCCCGCAGTCCGCGCCCGAGAGCGAGGACAAGCAACCGGTCGGCGCCGCAGGCAACGGCGGACAACAGTCGCCGTACCAGGACGGGTGGGCGCAGCTGCCGCAGCGGGAGCCGCAGTCCAACCTGTACCGTCCCGGCCAGGCGCCGGTCACCGGACGCCCGAACTCCGGAGGTGGGGGTCTCGGCGGCGGCACGTCCAACGCACGCACCACCGCCGACCTGGCGGCCAAGGCGGCGCGCAAGGAAGCGGCCATGGTGAAGTCGGTCGGCATCGACGGGCCCACCCGCAGCATCGCGCGCCCGGAACTGATCAAGGACATGCCCGACCTGTCCGAGATCCGGCATCCGCTGCCGCCGAACGAAGCAGGAGTTCCGCAGGCCGGGCCGGTTTCGCCCGCGGTTCCGGTCGCGGTCGCCGCGGTCGCCTCCGGGGAGCCGCTGCGGGCCACGGTGCAGATCCGGCGCATCGATCCCTGGTCGACGCTGAAGATCTCGCTCGTCATCAGCGTGGCGATGTTCTTCGTGTGGATGCTCGCGGTCGGCCTGCTCTACATCGTGCTCGAGGGCATGGGCGTGTGGGAACGGCTGAACAACACGTTCACCGACATGGTGTCGCAGGACAGCGGCTCGGTGGGACTGATCGACGCGGGCACTGTGTTCGGTTACGCGGGCGTGATCGGCCTGATCAACGTCGTGTTGTTCACCGCGCTCGGCACCGTCGGCACCTTCATCTACAACCAGTGCTGCGATCTCGTCGGCGGTATCCAGGTCACCCTGGCCGATCCCGACTAGCAAGTCCAGCATTCACGGACGGCCGGTACCCGCCACCATTGGTCGGGGACCGGCCGTTTTCGTTGAGCGCAGGGCGTCTACCAGCCGTTTTGGTTCATAGGAGAACTGTTGTGTAGTCTCTACACGTTGTTGTTCACGCGAACAACACCACTAGGGGCCTATAGCTCAGGCGGTTAGAGCGCTTCGCTGATAACGAAGAGGTCGGAGGTTCAAGTCCTCCTAGGCCCACCATTCCGATTCGATATAACACCAGCTAGAACGCATTTTTGGCTGTCTAATGTCCCTTTTGTCATGTTGTGGTGATGACGCGGTCATCTCTAATTGATGACATGGGGCCCGGACCCCCTCCACACGCTGGACGTGGCCTGGCCTTTTGCCGTTTGAAGTAGGAGGATTCAATCCTCCGACCCCCCGGTCCACGGCAGAGGAGCCGCATCGGTGAGCGCGCCGAGATTGCTCATAGCGCCAGGGCGGTCGGCTCGCCCGTGTGCGAATTGAACTGATCGTCGCCGGCCTTCTCGTGGCCGGTGCGGCCAACTCGCGGCTGGTTCATCTGTGCTCCGAACTAGTCCCACACCCCACCTCTACCGGAGTTCCGGCGTGAAGAACACCTCACCGCATAGCAAAAACTTCACTCCAGGGTGTAGACATTCTGTTAGGTCTGGTATACGGTCTCTGGCGTTGGGAATGAAGAGTCTGGTTGGCCGGGCAGGTGAACTGCCCGGAAAGCAAGAACTACCGCCCCCTCCGGCGGAGAAGAGAACCCGGTGCAGTCGGCCGGGCCGCCGGAGGGGACGACGAATACCGCAGGTCTCGTTCGTCGATTCGGGAGGTGGTCGCTGAAGCAGGTTTTTACACCTTGCGCGCCCGGGAAGAAGTGCCGGGCGCAGTGTTCGACGTCGGCCCTGCGGGTCGGCGATTGAAATTGATTATCCAAACCCCCTCGATCCCTGGCCCCGGCGCACGACGCGCCGGGGCCCGTCGGCGTTGAAATCAGAGGTGTTGTGCAGCAACCGCAATCTGTGGCCGCTACAAGCCGTGCTGGTTCCCCGACTCCGCAGCACCGCGCTGTGTGAACTGCAGCAGCCGCGCCCGGGCCGGTCAGTGCATGCGCATGCTCTACGGTCTGACAACGTCGTAGATACACCGGTTCGATGTCACACATCACCGGCTCGACGCTCGGAAACTGGACCACTACCTGCAGGCGCACAAACGAATAGATCACAACAGCCCACCGCGGCTGAGCGCGCGCCGCTACGAGACCTATCGCCCGGCACTGTGCTGCTGATTGCGGTAAACAGGGATCCGTCGTTACTGCGGTGCGCGGTGGACTTTCGATCGTGCAATCAGCTCGATGGTGACCGCAACCGCAGTCGCTTGGGCCAGCAGCAGGCCGGTGAGAACCAGCATCTGTACTGCGGCGGCTTGTAGGGCTGAGCCGCTGGCCAGCAATACACCGACGAAAGCGCCGGGCAGAGTGACCAATCCGACTGTGCGGGTCTGATCGACGCCCGGCAGCAGGGCGTCACCGGCTATCGGGCGAACGACCTCGAGGCGTGCTTCGCGTTCGGTGAAGCCCAGACTCATCGCCGCCTCGACTTCACCCCAGCGCTGTGCGACGGTGTCGAGGGCTCGACGTGCCGCGAGCGATGTGGCGGTCATCGTCCCGCCCAGCACGATCCCGCCGATCGGAACCAACGCCACACCGGTGAGTGGGACGACGCCGGTGATCAGCATCAGCGGCAACACGGTCCCGATTCCCGCCCCGAGCGCGACGACGAGCCACATCCCGGACCGGCCGGCCGAGGACCGCTGCGCGGCGGTTGCCACCGCGGCGGCGAACATGACGGCCAGGACGAGTACGGCAGACCATAGCTGTGCAAGCGCCGCGGCCAGCACCAGCGCGACGATTCCGAGTTGTGCGGCGCCGCGTATCGCGGCGCGCGGAGCCACCGGTGCCGGCCCCAACCGCGCCACCCGATACCACCCGGCTGCCAAGGCCACCATGAGCACGCACAACACCGTCAGCTGGGGGCCGGGTTCTACGGTCGTGTGCACCAGCGCCCCTTCCCTGTGTCCGGCGACCTGCCAGTGCGTTGCCTGCACTGGGTGTGCCCTGTGCCGCCGACCGGCTCGCACCACGTGAGCAGGGTGAAGGGTAAGGGGTGGCGTCAGCGGGTGTCGGCGACGGTGACTGGTTGTGGTGTCGTGGTTGTCGAGTTCTTCCGGATGTGACTGTAGGTGATTCCGGCGACGAGGATGGCCAGCAGCGCGGCGGTGGTGCCCCAGGTGCCGAAGCCGAGTCCGCCTTTGTCGTGGGGTTTGGACAGCAGGTCGCCGACGGTGGCGCCGAGGGGGCGGGTGAGGATGAACGCCAGCCAGAACAGCAACACTCCGGAGATCTGTGTGAGGTAGTGACTCACCAGGATCGCGGCCATGACGGCGATGATGACGGTGGCGCTGCCCCAGTAGCCGAGTCCGGAGCTGTCGGACAGGTAGTCGCCCACGGAGGTGCCCAGGGTGTTGGACAGCAGAATCGCCGCCCAGTAGAGAATTTCCCCGCGGATGTTGGTGATGCTGGTGACGTCGTAGGTTTGACCGCTGAGTTTCCAGATGCCGAACACGAGCGCGAGGCCGGTGATGAGCAGGACGGCCCCGGCTCCGTAGCCGAGGCCATTGTCGGTGGCGGTCCCCGAGCCGGGCCCGCGGTTGATCAGATCGGAGATGGTGGTGCCCGCGGTGCTGGTGGTGGCGATGACCGTCCAGTACAGGGCGGGGTGGAAGCTGTGGGCGCGCAGCTGGGTCGCCAGGCTGACCGCGAACAGCGACAAGAAAAGGACCGATGCGGCCGCGTAGCCCAGGTGCAGGGTTTGGGCGAGCAGGTCGCCTCCGGTTTCCCCGAGCGTGGTCGCGGCGATCTTGAGGACCCAGAACAATGCTGTGACCTGGGGAAGTTTATAGCTAGGGTGCGATTGCGCGGGCGTCACAGGTATCGTCCTTCGCTCAGTGGGGTCCACGGTCGGGAGTATGCCGCTTGGCCGCTGAGAGATCGCTGAGACGACTGTGAAGGTTGGCGCGGTGAGGTCGATGATGGGGCAATGATCCAGTTGCGCGCTGTGGTGTCGCCATCGCGGTGGGGGTTGCGAATCCGTTCGGCGGTGGTATCGGCGGTGGTGGTCGCGGTGGTGCTGGCGGCGGCCGCGGCGGCGATTCTGTGGTTTCTGCACCGTTCGTTGATCCGGGAGTTGGATTCCGCTGCCGAGGCCCGCGTCGCGGACCTCGCCGCCGAACTGACCCGCGCCTCGCCGTCCGGCATACCGGACGCTCTGCTGAACGACGACGGCAACATCGCGGTCGTGCAAGTGCTCGCGGCCGATGGAAACGTCGCTCGTAGTTCCAGCCCACGGTTCAGCACCCCGGTGCTCGTCACCGACACCGACGCAACGGGCCTGCGTGGCAGGGGAGATTACGATGACTGGCGAATCACCACCCGAAGCGTGGCTACCCCGGAGGGGGCGCTGAAGGTGTTGGTGGCGGTCGACAGCGAGTCGGCCGAGCAAGCGGTCACGAAGGTCGCGGCGCTGCTGGCGTTGGTGGGGCCGGCGGTCGTGCTGGCCGCCGCGGCAGCGACGTATCTGTTGGTGGGCAGATCTCTGCGGTCGGTGGAGGCGATCCGGTCACGGGTAGCCCGAATTGGTGGTGCTGATCTGTCCGAGCGTGTGCCGGTGCCGACCGCCCGGGACGAGATCGCGTGGTTGGCCGAAACAATGAACGGCATGCTCACGCGGGTGGAAGCGACACATGCTGCGCAGCGTCGCTTCGTCGGCGATGCATCCCACGAACTGCGCAGTCCGCTGGCCACCCTCACTGCCGCGCTGGAACTGGCCCGCGATCAGCCCACATCTTTCGACCGGGACATGATCACCGCGACGATGCTGCCGGAGACCCACCGGATGCGGTCATTGATCGAGGACCTGCTCACCCTCGCTGCCGCCGATGAGAACGGGCTCGAGTTGCGCGTCGAGGAGGTGGATCTCGACGACGTGGCTCGGGTCGAGGGGGCGACGTTGCGGTTGCGGGGGGTGACTCCGATCACCGCCGGCACCGTGCCCGTACGGGTGATCGGTGATCGCAGACGCTTGACTCGGATGATCCGAAATCTGCTGGACAACGCCGCAGCCCATGCTCGTGCCCGGGTGGCGGTCACCACGGCGGCCATCGGTGATCACGCTCGCATCGTCGTCGAGGACGACGGCCCCGGCGTGCCGATCGCCGACAGGCAACGGATCTTCGAGCGTTTCGTACGGCTGGACCCCGGCCGCCCTCGAGCCACTGGCGGCTCCGGTCTGGGGCTGGCGATCGTCGCCGAAATCGTCGCCGCCCACAGCGGGAGCGTCGCCGTCGCCGAATCACGGTGGGGCGGGGCGTCTTTCGTGGTTGATCTGCCCCTCGCGGGGCCGGTCGGGGTCATCCGGGTCGATCAGCCGGTATCCGACACCCCGTAGGGTCTCGATGCTGTCGCATCCGAACGGTGTATCGATCTTCCTGCGCAGATAGCCGACATACACCTCGACCACGTTCTCCGGTCCGTCGTAGTGCGCATCCCACACACTCCGCAGTATCTGCGCCTTGCTCAACGCGATTCCCTTGTTGCGTAACAGGAACTCGAGCAAACCGAATTCTCTGGCCGTCAGCGATATGCCGGTCTGTCCTCGGCACACGACGCGGCGGGCGGGATCGAGCACCAGATCACCCGCGGTCAGCGCCACGGGTTGCTGGGGACTGCGGCGGCGCAGCAATGCCCGCAGCCTGGCGACGAGTACGACGAAGGAGAACGGTTTGGACAGGTAGTCATCCGCGCCTAGATCGAACGCGTCGACCTGGTCGTAGTCGCCGTCCTTCGCCGTCAGCATCAGCACCGGTGTCGTCACATCCTGGCCGCGCAGCCGACGCAACACCTCGTAGCCGCTCAGGCCCGGCAGCATGATATCCAGCACGATCACATCGAAATCGTCCTCGACCGCCCACCACAATCCGTCGGTCCCCGTGTCGGCAAGTTGAACGACGGCACCCTCGGTCTCGAGCCCGCGACGCAGCAGTTGCGCCAGCCTGGGCTCGTCCTCCACCACCAGCACCCGCATCCACCCAGCATGCACCACCGCCTGATGCCACCGGCCCCCACCTCGACGCTCTCAACATCCTCTCAGCCGATAACCGACACCCTCGGCGGTATGCCTCCCACTCCAGCGCCCGCACGACCCCGCCTGCCCTCACCCGATACTCGGCCGGGCGTGAACCGGATTCGCCCACACCGATACGAACTGTTCGGACTGGTCGCCGCGGCGGTGAGCGTCATCGTCCTGACGGCTCTCGTGTCGGTCGAACACGGTCGGCCCCTGGCCATCGACCAGCAATGGTTGCAGTGGACGATTGCCCACCGAAACCCCGGCCTGACTGCGGTCGCGAAGGCGGTCAGCATCGTGGGCGGCACCCTCGCGATGGGAATATTCGCCACCGTGGGATGTGTGGTCCTGGCGTGGCGGCGCCTATGGCAGGGGGTGCTGGTGGTCGCGGCTGCGGCGCTTGGCGCATCGATACTGGTCGCCGGTGGGAAACATCTGGTCGGTCGATCTCGCCCCGCGCCGATGTATCAGCTGGTCATCGAAACCAACCAGTCCTACCCCTCGGGGCACACCCTCGGTTCCACGGTCGTGATCGGCGTCCTGCTCATAATCAGCCTTCCCTACCTCCGCAGGCGCGTCATCCGGGTGGCCGCGATCACCGCCGCGGTGTTCGCCGTCACCGCGATCGGGCTGTCGCGGCTATATCTGGGCGTGCACTGGCCCACCGACATCCTCGCAGGCTGGCTCCTGGGCGGGGCTTGGTTACTCGCCTGCCGGTCGATCCTCCGCATGGCGCCGCCGCATCGGCGAAACAACCAGTCTCCGTCTCAGCGTCCTCACAACGAGACCACGCCAGCCTCGCAGCCATGACCGCACTGTCCGAAGACCTGCTATGGCTCCTGCTGGAGGACAACACCGGAGCGCTCCTCGTCGACCGCCCGCGACTGTCCCATGTCCTGGGCGTAGCGGTGCACCTCGACACCACCGGCCCTGCGGTCGTCTCGAAGACGTCGGCGTCGACACGACCTGCCCGAATTCCCCGGGCGACACGAGCGCAGCAAAAGATGCTGCTGGCCAGCCTGGTAGCCGAGGGCAGAGTGTGCCAGATGCCTGCGTGCCGGTGGGCGATGGCTCCGGCGTGGCGTTGGCCGACCCTCGACATACCCGCAAAAACCGCCCTCCGGCAGGACTTGCAGCGATCCCTGTTCGACGCACACCCACCCACACCCCGGCATGCCGTTCTGATCGCGCTGCTGAGGGCGGTGGACACCCTCGAGCACCAATGCCCCGGATGGCGCCGCTGCGAGGTCCGCCGTGCTGCCACCGCCATCGAAACCCGCCCCGAATGCCACGCCGCGGCACACATATTGCGACACGCACAGCAAGACACTTACGCCACCTCCTTCAGCGGAGGGATCCAACCCTGGTTCCGCTGAACGACCACGACGCTGCCGGGCGCGTCTCCCACGCCGGCAGTCGATGATCGCCAGGTTCGCCGCCGTGTGGCGGCTCCGTCATCTCCCGCGCCGTCTTCCTCGGCTCCTCGGTCGAATGGCTCTGACGCGCAGATTGCCTACACCCGGTTAGGGAGGCGGGTTCAGAACCAGAACGCAGCGCCATAGCCTGTCGTTTGCGCGGCGCCTCTTCTCGCGTCGGCTCGGACAGTGACGAACGGCATCGCCGAGGCCGGTGAAAGACACCCGCTGATATTCAACGGCGTATTGCTGTGCGAGTAGGTGTAGGGAAACTCCGATTCTCCGTCGACTGCCGTCGCACCGATCACAACCGCCGTGACCGAGCCAGGAGCCAGGTTCACCGCGATCTCACCGGCCAGACCCACGTTGATGCTGACGCTGGGTAGGATCGCGGCGGCCGCCCCGAGGGTGATGGCAGGCGGCGTGTCCTTTTGCAGCGTGACCGAAGCGTTCACGCCGAAGGAAGGCGCGGGCCCGGCACTGACCCCGACGCTGGGTAATATACCGACCGTTATGCCGTTGGAGATGTCCACCGCGCAGCCGATCAGATACCCGACCGCGATTTGTCCGCCGCGCAGCGCCGAGGGGCCGTCCAGAGCCACCGAGAAGTCGCCGGACACCTTCACCGCGTGCACGAACGGAACTCCCGGCGCGACGTCACCACCCGCAGGCACGACATTGTTGGCGTTCGCCGACGCGATCAGATGCAGCCCTCCGGCATCGATCTCTCTCGGCGTGGCGCCCGCCACGTATCGGAAACAGCGAAAGCGCCGGTAGCGGCCACAACCACCGCGACGATCGCAGCGAGGGTACGCGAATGCTTTCGGTTCATCACGCTCCAGTCGAGTATCGATGGAATTCGGAACTTCAGACGCGAACGGACTCACACGGTGATTGGGTCGCCGCGTCCCTACTCGGCGTACGCGGCAATGAGACTCTATCCGACGGCGCACGCCGACACGGTGATGGACCGACGCCACCGGTCACGGGTCTCATCGGCATGCGCTAACACAAAAACCCAGATAGCGGATCAACCGACCTCTAGCTCTAAAACTGACAGAGGTTGTTGACAGTTCGGGCTCCTGATATGAAGAGAAGTCCTCATGTCCGGACGTGATTGGAATGAGAAGGATCTGGTCAGGCGCGCGAATTGGCGCGTGGCCGTTCTCCGGCATTGCCGAGGAGGTCAGTGGCGATGTCGCTGCGACATGCCAATGTGGTCGGTGGGTTATGAGCATTGTTGCATCACCGGAGCTTCGAGGCTGTCTTCGATCCCAAGAATGGTCATTGGTTGCAATACACCGTCGCGGGGCAGCTCGCCGGTAATGACATCGCACAGATCCTGGCCACCTTTCCCCGCAGGTGTCGTCGACGCGCGCCGCGTCGGAATCATCACCGCCGCGTGGCTGCCGGCCCCGATCTGAGATATGTGCCGAAGGTGACATCCCAAAGATTTACCTGCTCGACGCCGCGATGGAAGTAGGCTGGCTAATGGCGTGGACACGTCCGAACCCGCGGGCTCGCGTGCAGGATCGAGCCCTCTATTCCCGGCCTCTCGGGCACTGCCGGACAACCCGTCATCATCCGGTTTCGGCTCTGACTGCTCGGGTACTGCGGGGACGCTCGGACGAGGAAGAAGGTGCACGATGGCGGCGATGGCGCGTGAAATTCCACCTGTCGAGGCAACACGGCCGTACCCCGCGCGAGTGGAGCCGAAAGGCTCGTTCGTGTGGAAAATGGTCACTACCACCGACCCGAAGGTGCTGGGGATACTGTATTTGACCTCGGCTACGGGATTCTTCCTCATCGGTGGGCTGATGGCGCTGCTGATGCGTGGTGAACTCGCCAGGCCCGGCCTGCAGTTTCTTTCCCCGGAGCAATACAACCAGTTGTTCACCATGCACGGCACGATCATGCTGCTGTTCTACGCGACACCTGTGGTATTCGGTTTCGCCAACGCGATCCTGCCCTTGCAGATCGGCGCCCCGGATGTCGCATTTCCCCGGCTCAATGCCTTCAGCTATTGGCTGTATCTGTTCGGCGCGACGATTGCCACCGCCGGGTTCCTGACCCCGGGCGGGGCCGCCGACTTCGGCTGGACGGGTTACACACCCCTGAGTCTGGCAGAGCACTCGCCGGGCCCGGGCCCGGACCTATGGATCATGGGCTTGGCCGTCTCCGGTCTCGGCACCATCCTGGGCGCGGTGAACATGACAACCACGGTGATCTGCCTGCGCGCGCCGGGAATGACGATGTTCCGGATGCCCATCTTCACCTGGAACATCCTCGTCACCAGCATTCTGGTGCTGCTGGCGTTTCCGATTCTCACCGCCGCGCTGATGGCATTGGCCTATGACCGGCATCTGGGCGGGCACATCTACGACCCGGCTACCGGCGGATCGATTCTGTGGCAGCACCTGTTCTGGTTCTTCGGGCATCCCGAGGTCTACATCATCGCGCTGCCGTTCTTCGGGATCGTCACCGAGGTGCTCCCGGTGTTCAGCCGCAAACCCATCTTCGGCTACACCGCTCTGGTCTACGCGACGCTGGCTATCGGCGCCTTGTCGGTCGCGGTGTGGGCTCACCACATGTACGCGACCGGCGCGGTCTTGCTGCCATACTTCTCCCTGATGACGTTCTTGATCGCGGTGCCCACCGGGGTGAAGTTCTTCAATTGGATCGGCACCATGTGGCGTGGTCAATTGACTTTCGAGACGCCGATGCTGTTCTCGATCGGATTCATCGTGACGTTCCTGCTCGGCGGATTATCCGGTGTCATCCTCGCCAGCCCGCCGCTGGACTTCCACGTCCACGACACCTACTTCGTCGTTGCCCACTTCCACTACGTGCTGTTCGGCACCATCGTGTTCGCCACTTTCGCCGGTATCTACTTCTGGTTCCCGAAAATCATCGGACGCTTCTTGGACGAACGACTCGGCAGAATCCACTTCTGGACCACCCTGATCGGCTTCCACACCACCTTCTTGATCCAGCACTGGCTCGGCAACGAGGGCATGCCGCGCCGCTATGCCGACTATTTGCCGTCCGATGACTTCACGCTGCTGAACACGATCTCCACCCTCGGATCTTTCCTGCTGGGCGTCTCCATGATCACGTTCGTGTGGAACGTCTTCAAAAGCTTTCGCTACGGCGAGGTGGTGACCGTCGACGACCCGTGGGGCCACGGCAACTCCTTGGAATGGGCGACCACCTCACCACCACCGCGACACAACTTCTACGAGCTGCCGCGCATCCGCTCCGAACGGCCGGCCTTCGAACTGCACTATCCGCACATGTCCGAACGCATGCGCACCGAAGCCCACGCAGGCCGCACCGCCCACGTCGCTCACGCGTTGGTCGCAGCAGATGACCAAACCGCCGCTGACCCGGGGCCGACCTCCGGCGAATGATCGCGTCGTCGACGTGGGTGTCTTGGGCTGTCTGTGTGGTCGCAGCAACAGGGGGCGCTTCGGCTATTCCGACTCCGCCGAATGTGAGAAGCAGGGCTGTCAAGGGGATCGGGATGGCGCATAGTGCATCACTCCCTTCGAGCCGGAGCTGCCGTCGCCGCAAACGGCGGCCAGATCGGTTCGGGCGCAATGGCGCATGCCGATCGGCCCGGTTCGCAATCTCACGCGGTGAATGGAATCAGCCGGGATCCTCGTCATCGAGGCAGACTTCGGTGCTCACCGAATCGATGGCATTTCTAGTACTCCAGCCGCACTTCGTTATGTTGTGCCTGTCTTCGCTGGTAGTGGGCCTGTTTGGCGCGGTGTTGATGTCTTCGTCGCCAGGTCGACC
>NZ_JBEXYF010000049.1:0-40175 GCF_040630775.1 Nocardia sp. NPDC005745 | reverse complement strand
GCCCACCACATCAGCCCCATCGCCAAACCCCGCGAAATCCACATCGTCCCCGAACTCCCCAAAACCCGCAGCGGCAAAATCATGCGCCGCCTCCTCCGCGACATCGCCGAAGGACGCGAACTCGGCGACACCTCCACCCTCGTCGACCCGAAGGTGTTCGAATCGATCGCCCGCGGGTAACCACAGAGCGGCGGACCCGGCCACAAAGCAGATGAGGGGGTCCGGGTCCGCCGCTCGCCCTCCCGGGTCCGCCATCCCGCCGCGACACGCCGGGCAGCGACCTCTGAGCACACCGGATTGAACCGAAGCGCCGCCCTATTCCGTTGACGAGGCGAAGCGGCACCGGCGCAACGCCGTGCCGCGCCTTCGGAACGGAACCCGACATGACACTCGACGAACAACTCCGCACCCGGCGCAGTGTGGTCGCCGCCGGGGCGGGCATCGCCGCCGCCGCGGCGGTCGCCGCCTGCGCCTCCTCCGGCAAGAGCGAACCCCCACCCGCGCAGAGCGACCGGCCCGCCGATGCGGACCGGCAGGCAAACACGCTGGCCAAGACGGCCGACATCCCCGTCGGCGGCGGCGTGATCGCCGGTGACACCGTGGTGACCCAGCCCAGCGCGGGCACCTTCGTCGGGCTGTCGGCGGTGTGCACGCACGCGGGATGCAAGGTCGCGACGGTGTCCGGCGGCACCATCAACTGCGCCTGCCACGGCAGCAAGTACGCGTTGGACGGCGCGGTGGTCAACGGCCCGGCCACCAAACCCCTCGCACCGCGCGCCGTCCGGGTCTCGGGTGATTCGGTGATCGCCGGGTGACTCGGCCGGGTTCAGGAACCGCCGAACATCTCCGCCATCCGGCGGTCCATCTCGTCGGGCGGCACGTCCTCCACATGGGTGGCCACGGTCCACCGGTGCCCCCACGGGTCTTCGAAGGCGCCGCTGCGATCCCCGTAGAACTGGCTGGTCATCGGCGTGAGCTCGGTGGCGCCCGCGGCCAGCGCGGCGGCGAAGGCGGCGTCGGCGTCCTCGACGTACACGTACAGGTTCACGGGGGTGCCGCCGACCGTCTTCGGGTCGAGGAAATCCATATCGGGCGCCGGATCGCCGAGCATGACGACCGAATCGCCGAACATCAGCTCGCAATGGGCGATCTTGCCGTCCGGACCGGGCATCCGCATACGTTCGGTGGCGCCGAAAATGTTCTTGTAGAAATCGATCGCCGCCGCCGCGCCGTCGATGGCCAGCCCGGGCGAGACCACCGGATAACCATCGGGAACGGGTTTGACATCAGACATGGAGAACCTCCGGTCGAGGCGTTGTGTCGGACCATGTCGAGCCTATTCCGGCGATCCGCGCAATTGGCCGGATCGTCGGAAATCAGGGACCCGCGGAGCCTCGCAGCCGACGCACCTGGGCCGCGGTGAGCGCGCTGAGCACGGCCGGGTCCACCGTCTCGGGCGCGGTCACCGCCACCTGTAGCAACGTGCTTCCCACCTGGACGATCGCGACCGACGAGCCGAGGGCGAGCCCCTCGCTCGTGGCGCGCACCTGGAAGGCTCCCGCGGCGTCGCCGACCGGTGGCTGGGCGAGCCCGCCGATCCGGTAGTCCACCGCGATATCGGTGGCGTCGTCGCCGGAATAGCGCGTGCACCGGCGCAGCGTCTCCTGCACGGCCGAAAACGCGGCCGGGAGCGAATCGGCCGGATAACTCGCCGCGTCGATATCGATGCTGGAGAAATTCGGCCCGGCGTATTGCGTGGACGCCTGGGCCAGTGCGCCGGAGTATTGCGCGCCGAGCGGAGTGAGTACCTTCGCGCATTCCGCCGGATTCGTCGCCGAGGTACCGGTCGAGGCGGTCCCGGTGGCAGCGCGCGGCGGCAGCGCGGTGAAACCGGACGGCAGGTCGGCGTCGCCGAGGAGCCGGGCGCCCAGCCGTGCGGAATCGGTCTCGGGCGCGGCGGTCACCGGGACCGCGGCCACCGCGGGCCCCAGCGGCGGCAGCTCGTGCGCCTTCGGCTCGGCGGGCTCGGCGGACCCGCAGCCCACGACGAGCGCGACGGACGCCACCGCGAACGGCAGGGCGCACGCACGGGTCATTCGGTCCACGACACCTGCGTATCGATCGTCTGACGCAGCGTGCTGTCGCTGTGCGGATCGCGGTAGGCCTGGTGGCCGCCGACGGTGATGGATCCGGCCACCGGCAGCGGCAATCCGAGATCCACCGTGATGGTGCCCGCGCCCTCCATGACGTAGTCCCGGATGTCCAGCGTGCCCGCGTTGTTCGGCAGGTTCCACACCGGCGACTTGGGCTTCTGGGTGACGTGCAGCTCGATGGTGAGCCGGTCCCCGTCGCGTTTGCTCAGCGTCGCGGTGGTCACCTGGTCGAGCAGGACGCCGCTGCTCACTTCCTGGCGCACCGTCCACACCGCGCCCTCGCCGACGGGCTCGTCGGGGAACGCGATCGACCGGTACACGGCCTGGTAGAACGCCTGCTCGAGGGCGGCGCGCGCGGTGTTCGACGCGTCGGGGGCCGGCTCGAGCCGCAGGGCGGTGATCGTGCCCAGATCGCTGAGGTCGAAGCCCGCGTGCGAGCCACCGATCTTGGTGAGCGCTTTGGCCATCGTCGGGTCCGGTGAGGTGACCGTGCCGAGGGTCAGATCGATGCCGTCCGCGGTGGTCTGCGCGGTCATCGGAATGGTCAGCGCCGGGGTGGAGAAGTCGCGCTTGGGCTGTTCATCGATCTGCTGTTCGATGTGGTGGGCGGTATAGAGCGTGACCCGCTGCACGGTGCCTGCCGGATACTCCGGCCGCAGCAGCGAACGCGGTTCCGCACCGGCCGATTCGACCGTGGCCACCGCTGCCGCGATCGGCACGGTCACTTCCTTGCCGATTCCCAGCGGCTCCGTTCCGTCGGCCTCACCGCTCGACTCCGCGCCGTCGCCGCAACCGACGCCGAAGGCCGAAAGCCCCACCGCGAGCACCATGAGCAGCACGCCCGAGCGTGCGCTCCGGGCGGAGCCCGGGCTCCGATGAAGGCGGGGGGAAGACAACACCGTCACGAGCAACAGCGTACGACCGCTTCCTGAGTGTCAGCTGGGACATCCGCGTGTGCGCCGGTCGGCGTGCCACGCGCGTCCGCCGGGCGCGGGCCTGGCAATCGGACGCGCGCACCGGGCCCGATCGGGCTCGAGAGATGATGGTCGGCGTGAGTGACGACGGGCCGCCCGAGGAAAACCCAGCAAACACCGCAGATCCGACGACCGAGCCTGCTCCACCGCAGCGTCTGCGGACGCTGCTCGTTCTCGCCGCGGTGGTGCTGGGCCTGGATCTGCTCACCAAGACCATCGCGGTCGCGAAACTGACGCCGGGCGACCCGGTGTCGATCGTCGGTGACGTCGCGCGCCTGAGCCTGGTGCGCAATCCGGGCGCGGCGTTCTCCATGGCCACCGGCATGACCTGGCTGCTCACCCTGGTCGCCGCCGCCGTCGTCGTCGGAGTGGTGCGCATCGGCCGCACCCTGCGCTCGCTGGGGTGGGCGATCGGTCTGGGCATGGTGCTCGGCGGGGCGCTCGGCAACCTGATGGACCGGCTGTTCCGCGCGCCGGGCCCGCTACAGGGCCACGTGGTGGACTTCGTCGCGATCGGCTGGTGGCCGGTGTTCAACGTCGCGGACTCGGCCATCGTCTGCGGCGCGATCCTGCTGGTCGCGCTCACCGTGTTCGGCTTCGAACCCAACGGCACCCGGGTCGGCCACGGCAAGCCCGGCGACGCGACCGAGGGCAGCGCGGCATGAGGGAGACCAGGACCATGCCCGTCCCCGACGGGCTCGACGGCATGCGCGTCGACGCGGGCCTGGCCCGCCTGCTCGGCCTGTCCCGCACCGCGGTGGCCGCGCTCGCCGAGGAGGGCTCGGTGCAGCTCGACGGCGTCGCCGCGGGCAAGTCCGACCGGCTCACCGCGGGCGCCTGGCTCGAGGTGATCTTCCCGGAGCCGAGGCGAGAATTGACCATCGAGGCCGAACCGGTGGAGGGGATGAAGATCCTCTACGCCGACGACGACATCGTCGCGGTGGACAAGCCGGTCGGCGTGGCCGCGCACACCGGTGTCGGCTGGAGCGGGCCGACCGTCGTTGGCGGGCTCGCCGCGGCCGGATACCGCATCTCCACCTCGGGCGCGCACGAACGGCAGGGCATCGTGCACCGCTTGGATGTCGGCACCTCCGGAGTGATGGTGGTCGCGCAGTCCGAGCACGCGTACACGATGCTCAAGCGCGCGTTCAAACAGCGCACGGTCGACAAGCGCTACCACGCCGTGGTGCAGGGCCATCCGGACCCGAGCAGCGGCACGATCGACGCCCCGATCGGCCGGGCACGCGGCAACGACTGGAAGTTCGCCGTCACCGCCGACGGACGGCCCAGCGTCACCCACTACGACACCGTCGAGGCGTTCCATTCGGCCAGCCTGCTGGACATCCATCTGGAGACCGGCCGCACCCATCAGATCCGGGTGCACTTCTCCGCGATCCGCCACCCGTGCTGCGGCGATCTCACCTATGGCGCGGACCCGCGCCTGGCCGAGCGGCTCGGACTGCAACGCCAATGGCTGCACGCCCGGTCGCTGGGCTTCCAGCATCCCGCCGACGGCCGCTACCTGGAGATCACCAGCGAGTACCCGGATGACCTGAAACACGCGCTGGACGTCCTGCGCGATGTCTGACCGCCGGCTGCCGCCGCGGCGCGGTATCTTCCTCGCCGCGGCGGTGGTCGCGCTGATGGCGCTGATCTACGCGCTGGGCGCGCTGCATCCGCCGTATCGCACCGCGCCGGCCACCGACCGGCTCGGACCCGACCGGGGCGAGCAGGTCACGGATTACCTCGACCGCTCCCGTGATTCGCTGGAGCCGGGCGGCGACGAACCGCGCTGGGCACTGGTGTCGTTCACCGAACCGCTGGCCCCCGAGCAGATTCCGGCGCACAGCGGCGGATTGCGGATCTCCCAGGTGCTCTACCGGGTACCGGTCCCCCGCGTGCAGACGCCCTTGGTGACCGTACCCGTCCCGGAAGGTGCGGCCGCGGCGGTGGATTCGGCGCGGGACGCGGCCTGGCTGCTCCCCCGCCCCGCCGACGACCGTTCCGCCCGTGTGGTGGAGTACTCCGCCGCCCGGCTCCGGGACGGCTGCGGCTGCGTCGTCGGACTCGTCGTCCGAGGATCCTCGGCGCAGTTGCGGGACCTGGCCGGACGCGACGGCATCCGCGCGGTCCAGGCGCTTCCCGCCGACGCGGTGGCGGGCAGCTTCGCGGTGGTTCCGCTGCTGCCCGATTACCGCGATGTCGTCCTGCCCGGCCCCGACGACGGACCGGTTCCGCAACCGTGAGCGGCCGGGCGCTCAGTCCGGCAGGGTGACGACGCCGTCGAGGTAGCGGCGGCAGCGCCCGAACAGCAGCACCCGGTCGCCCGCCAGTTCGCAGCGCAGGCTTCCGCCGCGGCGGGAGAGCTGCCTGGCGTGCAGTTCGGTGCGGCCGAGCCGCTCGCTCCACAGCGGAACCAGCTGGGCGTGCGCGGATCCGGTCACCGGATCCTCCGGAACGCCCACGCCGGGGCCGAAGAAGCGGGAGACGAAATCGACCGAGTCGCCGGGCGCGGTGACGATCGCGCCGCGCGGCAGGGCGGGGAACGCCGACAGCACGGGCGCGGCATCGCGCACCTCCTGTTCGGTCGCCACGACGATCACCTCGTCGGCGCCGGAATACGCGGTCACCGGACGCACCCCGAGCGCCGCGACGAGCGCCGGATCCGGCCGCACCGGGATGCTCGGCACCACCGGCAGGTCGAGGACGAACTCGTCGTCGTCGGTGCGGTCGACGTGCAGCCAGCCGCTGCGCGTGTAGAAACTCACCCGGTCTTCGCCGGGATGCAGGTCGGCCAGGATCTGCGCGGCGCTGGCCAGGGTGGCGTGCCCGCACAGTGCGACCTCCACCCTCGGGGTGAACCACCGCAGGTGGAAAGCGGGCCACTCACCCGGCGGCATGCCCGCCTCGGGAGGTAATTGCGATGTATAGAACGCGGTCTCGGCGAGATTGTTCTCCTCGGCCAGCTGTTGCAGCAACGCATCCGGGAGCCACGACGGGAGCGGCATCACCGCGGCCGGGTTGCCCGAGAACGGTGCGTCGGCGAACGCGTCGATCTGGTGCAGCAGTACCTCCATAGTCTCCAGAAGGTACTCCAACTCTGAATGGCCGCTTCGCACAAGGCTTCTCGTGGCGCGGCTAGTCAGGCGTCCAGTCTGTCAGGCGGCTCCGCCGGGCGAGCTCGGCAGCAGTTGCCGCTTGTCGCCGAGCAGCACCGCGCTCACCCACCACGCGGCCTCGACCAGCACGATGCCCACCACACCGCAGGCCACCGCCGCACCGGTGAGCGCTAGGTTGGAGGGGTCGAGTTTGAAGAACTCGCGGGTGAACGGAACGGTGAACAAGAAGACGTACGCCGCCACCGACGCCGCGATCAGGACCACCTTCCACCAGACGTACGGGCGCGCCACGATGGCCAGCACCCACACCGCGATCATGATCAGGGTGATGAGGGCGGTGGTGCCCGCCTGGACCTTCTGCTCCTCGCCCGCGTCCGGCCCGGCATAGGCGATCAGGTAGGCCACGAAGGTGGCCGCGCCGATCACTGCGCCCGACGGGATGGCAAGTCGCATGACCCGTCCGACGAAGCCCGTGCGGGCGCGCTCGTTGTTGGGCGCGAGCGAGAGGATGAACGCCGGGATGCCGATGGTGAACCAGGCCGCGATCGTGACGTGGCGCGGCAGGAACGGGTAGCCGATGGGCTCGTAGTCGAAGATCTGGGACCCGACACCGGCGATCCCGACCAAGAAGGCGAGCAGGACGGAATAGACGGTCTTGGTGAGGAACAGATTCGAGACGCGCTCGATGTTGCCGATCACCCGGCGTCCCTCCCCGACCACATAGGGCAGGGTGGCGAACTTGTTGTCCAGCAGGACGATCTGCGCCACCGCCCTGGTCGCGGGGCTGCCCGACCCCATGGCCACGCCGATATCCGAATCCTTCAACGCGAGAACGTCGTTCACGCCGTCACCGGTCATCGCCACGGTGTGCCCGCGTGACTGCAAGGCGGACACCATGGCGCGCTTCTGGTCCGGACGGACCCGGCCGAAGGTGGTGTTGCGGTCCAGCACGCCGGCCAGCCCGTCGCGATCCTCCGGCAGTTCCCGCGCATCGATCGGGTGATCGCCGCCGGGCAGGTCGAGCGAGGAGGCCACCGCGCCGACCGACACGGCGTTGTCGCCGGAGATGACCTTGATCGAGACATCCTGGCTCGCGAAGTACTCGAGTGTGTCGCGGGCGTCCGGCCGGACCTTCTGTTCCAGCACGACCAGCGCGGCGGGCCGCACGATGCCGGGAGCGTCCGCCGCGTCCACCGCACGGTCGCCGCGGGCCAGCAACAGCACGCGCAGACCGGAGGCGCCCAGTTCCTCGGCCACCCGCGCGTCCGCGGAGTCCGGGTCCAGCAGCACGTCCGGCGCGCCGAGCAGCCAGTCGCCGTGCTCGCCGTAGGAGCAGCCGCTCCATTTCTTGGCCGAGGAGAACGGCGCGACGGCGGTGCGCTGCCAGCCGGGACCGTCCGGCAAGGCCTCGACGATGGCCTGGACGCTCGCGTTCGGGCGCGGATCGTCGGCGGCGATCGCGGCCAGCGCGGCGCGTACCTCGGCGTCGTCGAAGGTGTCCAGGGTCTTCAGATCCGACAGCCGCATGCCGTTCTCGGTCAGCGTGCCGGTCTTGTCCGCGCACACCACGTCCACCCGGGCCAGGCCCTCGATCGCGGGCAACTCCTGGACCAGGCACTGGCGCCTGCCCAGCCGCACCACGCCCACCGCGAACGCTATCGAGGTCATCAGCACCAGCCCCTCGGGCACCATCGGCACCAGCGCGGCCACCATCCCGGTGACCGCGGGACGCCAGGACTCCTTGCTCGAGACGAGCTGGTTGTAGATGCTCAGCAGGCCCGCCGGGATCAGCAGGTAGGTGATGAACTTCAAGATCTTGTCGATACCGCTGCGCAGCTCGGAGTGCACAAGGGTGAACTTGCTCGCCTCCTCCGCCAGCCGCGCCGCGTAGGCGTCCCGGCCTACCTTGGTGGCGCGGTACGCGCCGGACCCGGACACCACGTAGCTGCCCGACATCACCGTGGCGCCGACCGCCTTGTCGACCGGATCGGCCTCGCCGGTGAGCAACGACTCGTCCACCTCGAGCTGCGCGGACTCCTCGACCGTGCCGTCCACCACGATCTGGTCGCCCGGCCCGAGCTCGATCAGGTCGTCGAGCACCACGTCGTGCGGCGCGACCTCGACCGCCGTGCCGTCCCGGCGGACGGTCGGCTTGGCCTGGCTGACGATGGCAAGTTCGTCGAGCGTGCGCTTGGCGCGGATCTCCTGGATGATGCCGACCGCGCTGTTGGCGACGATCAGCAGGCCGAACATGCCGTCGATGATCGATCCGGTGGCCAGCACCAGGACGAAAAGGACCCCGAGGATGGCGTTGATCCGGGTGAAGACGTTCGCGCGCACGATGTCGCGGACCGAGCGGCTCGCCCGATCGGGGACGTCGTTGGTCAGCCCGTCGCGGCGACGTTGCTCGACCTCGGCCGCGGTCAGTCCGGTGGCGCCCGAAGCCTGCACGGTAATCGACATGACCGCAAGGCTACGGGACAACTACGTTCGTCCTCGTGCGGCGAAGCAGGTCCATCCCCGGTGCAGCGTTCGGAGCGAGCGCGTACTTCTTGTGGGGACTTTTCCCCGCGTTCTTCGGATTGCTGGCGTTCGCCAGTCCGGGTGAGGTGGTGGCGCAGCGGATCGTCTGGACGCTGGTCGTCGTGCTCGCGGCGCTCGCCCTGAGCGGCCGGATACGCGAGTTGCGCGGCATCGGCGGCCGCGTCTGGCGTCTGGCCGCCGTCGCGTCCGCCGCGATCGCGCTCAACTGGGGCGTGTACGTCTACGGCGTCATCTCGGGGCACGTCGTGGAATGCGCGCTCGGCTACTTCATCAACCCGCTGGTGACCGTCGCGTTCGGGGTGGTGATCTTCCGGGAACGGCTGACCGGCGCCCAGTGGGGCGCCCTGGCACTCGGCGCGGGCGCGGTGGCCGTGCTCACCGTCGACTACGGCAGGCCGCCGGTCATCGCCCTGGCCCTGGCCTGTTCGTTCGCCACCTACGGCCTGGTGAAAAAGGTGATCCCGCTGGACGCGCTGCGCGGCATCGCCGCGGAGGGCATCGTCGCCGCGCCCTTCGCGCTGGCGTTCGCGGTCGCTCTGGCGATCACCGGGCACAGCGAATTCACCTCCGGCCCCGCGCACACCGCGCTGATGGCGGCCACCGGACCGGTCACCCTCGTCCCGCTGCTGTTGTTCGCTGTCGCGGCTCAGCGCGTCGCGCTGTCCACCATGGGCCTGCTGCAATACCTGACCCCGGCGCTCCAGATGGCCTGGGGCGTCGCCGTCGCGCACGAGCCGATGCCCGCCTCGCGATGGGCCGGTTTCGCGCTGATCTGGGCCGCGCTGGCGATCTTCACCACCGAAGCGCTGCTGCGAGCCCGGCGTGCGCGGCGCACATCGCCCGACGCCATCACCGCCTCAGGCCCACCCGCGAGCGAAACTCGGACCACCCTGTGAGCTATGTCCGTCCGAAGCGATGGGGCGGCGCACCTCCGGCGGAAGAATTGCTACAAGCGTAGCATATGGCTACGATTGTAGAATGACCGCGCTACCTGCTCGCGACCTGCGAAATCACACCGCTGACGTGTTGCGCCGTGTCGAGGCCGGCGAGGAGATCGAGATCCTCAAGGACAACCGGCCGGTCGCGAAGATCATCCCGTTGCCGCGGCGGCGACAGTGGGTACCCGCCGCGGAGGTCCTGCGTGAACTGGTTCGCCTGGGTCCGGATACTACGGGCCTACGGGAGGAACTCCGTCAGACATTGTCCGAGACGACGGACGACCTGCCGTGGTGAACGACCGACGCGCACTGGCCGACACGTCGATATTCATCGGCCTCGAGGCGGCACGCTTCGACCCGGCACGATTCGACGGGTACGAATGGGGTGTCTCGGTTGTCACTCTTGGTGAACTCCGCCTCGGGGTGCTGCGGGCTGCCAGCCCCGAGGTATCGGCCCGGAGGCTGGCGACCTACCAGCTGGCACAGCGGTTTCAGCCACTCGAGGTAGACGAGACCGTTTCGGAGCACTGGGCGCTGCTGGTCGCACGCCTGCGGGCGACCGGACGCAAGGTGCCGATCAATGACAGTTGGATCGCGGCGACCGCGCTGGCACACGACATTCCGATCGTGACCCAGGACGGTGATTACGATGCGATGCCCGACCTGAAAGTCCTGAAGTTGTAGGAGTCCGGCGGTGCACCGACCCACGCGGCCGACGCCGAACAACCGGCTCTTTCGAAGACGACGACGGGCCGGTCGCGGGGACGAATCCCGGCGACCGGCCCGGCCGGTGGTGCGAACTCAGCTGCAGGCCGCCGACTGCTGGCCGAGGTTGGTCAGCATGGTGCAGGCCCACGCCTTCTGGATCTTCCACTTGCCGTTGTCGGCGACGAACGGCACGTCGACGATGTTCTCCTGGCCGTTGAGGATGAACTTGGCCTTCGCGTTCACGCTGTCGCCGAACGAGGTGACGTCGGTGACCTCGATCTTCACGTCGGCGCCGGCCGCGGCCTGGGACAGGCGATCCGGCAGCGTCGGATCGGCTTCGGCGCCCTGGACGTTGTCCAGCTTCTCGGAGGCGGGCACCGACGGGTCCAACGCACGGGAGAGGGCGGTGTTCAGCTCCGCGGGAGTCGGGACCGGCGGCAGGTTCGCGCTCGCGGTCGCCGACGCCTTGGCGCTGGTCGACGTCTTGGCGGCGGGCTTGCTGTCCTTGTCGTCGCCACCGCAGGCGGTCAGGCCAAGCGCGGCGACGATGGCCAGGCCGGCGATCGCGATGCGTCCAGTCTTACGAAGCTTCAACTGCTCGTCCTTTGCGTTCGAGAGGTCCGTGTCGTGTTCCACCTTGACAGCCGCCACCCGAACCGGCGGCGCTGCACGAGGTCCCAGGCTACCTGCACCGGGCGGCGCCGCCGAAGATCCACACGGACCGACGATGGTCGTCGGCAGCGAACGTACGCGCCCGGCCGGGCGATGTCGAGCCGCGGGCCCGGCCGTCAGAGCAGGCTGCGCAGCGGATCGGCCCGGGTGAGCGCGGCGTCGTCGGCGGCGAAGGTGCGCGCGGGACCCGGACCGGTGGAACGGGTTTCGAAGCGAACGGTCACCACGCCGAGCCCCGCGCCCTGCACCCAGCCGTGGCCGTGCTCGGGATGGGTCACGTCCATGCCGGGATGCCAGACGGCCACGGGCAAGGTGGGCGCGCTGATCTGCGGGGCATCGCCGAGGCCGGCGGAGTGCGCGGGCTCGGCTTCCGGCCGCGCCGTGACGATCTCGGCGGCCGTGCCGCGATCCAGTTCGGGGAACAGCGACTCCTGGCGGATCGTCGACAGGCCGCCGTAGCCGACCCCGACGAGACGGATCGGGCCCAGCTCTCGCGGGTCGAGCGCCGACCGTTGCGCGGCGGCGGCGAGGGTGGCCAGGTCCTCGGTGGCGTAGGGCAGGGTGAAGGAGCGGGTGACGATGCTCATATCGGACTTCTTCAGTTTGAGCACCACCGTGCGCGCCGCGCGCCCGTCGCCGGTGAGGCGCCGGTGCGCCGCCGCGGCCATGTCCTCGATGGCCGGGCGCAACTGCTCGAGGCTGACGATGTCGGTCTCGTAGGTGGTCTCGGCGCTGATCTGCTTGGCCTCGGTGCGTTCGGCGACCGGACGGTCATCGATGCCGCGCGCCAGCCGGTGCAGCGCGGCGCCCACACTGCCGCCGAGGATCGACATCGCCTCCGACTCCGGCAGGGCGGCGAAAGCGCCCACCGTCTCGATGCCCAGCGAACGCAATCTGCCCTCCGCGACCGGCCCGATGCCCCACAACTTGCGCACCGGCAGCCCCGCCAGCAGACGCGGCTGCTCGACCGGCGAGATCACGCGCACCCCATCGGGTTTGGCCAAGCCGGAGGCGATCTTGGCCAGCTGCTTACCGGTGCCCGCGCCCACCGAGGCGGTCAGCCCGGTTCGCTCGCGCACCACCGCGCGCAACTCCTCACAGAACGCGTACACCCGCGCGACCGTCTCGCCCGCCAGTTCGGCGGGCTCGCCGAACGCCTCGTCGTACGACAGCGTCTCCAGCACCGGGATCCGGCTGCGCAGCGCGTCGAAGACCTGCCCGCTGACCACCCCGTAGACCGCCCCGCGCGGCGGCACCACCACCGCGGTGACACCGACCAGCCTGCGCGCCTGATGCATCGGCATCGCCGACCGGGCACCGAAGACCCGCGCCTCGTAACTGGCTCCGGCGACGACCCCGCGGCCACCGGTTCCGCCGACCAGCACCGGCCTGCCGCGCAACGTCGGCCGGGTCAGCTGTTCGACCGAGGCGAAGAACGCGTCCATATCTATATGCAGAACCCAGCGGCGGGCGACGCTGTCCGCGTCGGCGAACGCCGGACGAGGCGGCGGGCTCACCGAGCCGTCCCCGCGCGTCGTCCCGATCCCGGTCGACGGCGCGGCCGCGCGCTCGACGCTCGGTTTCTCGGTACGCACGGGTGCAATGTACGCCCGCCCACCGACAGCTCGGGGCAGGCGGTGACGCTGTCAGGTGGCTGTGCGCTAGCTACCGGTTACCTGCCGGTACCGCGGGTCGCCTCCCCTCGCCTCCGGGTCGCCCTCGGCCTCGCCGCACCGGTCTTGATCTGCTCTTTTCCGCGCCGGCCCCGATACTCGACAGTCCTGAAATAACCGCCGACGTGCCGCGGGGAGGGAGCTCGGCGCCCGGTCCGATATGTGATGATCGGACGCATGAATATCCGCAAGGCCGTCATCCCGGCCGCAGGTATCGGCTCTCGTCTGCTTCCGCTGACCAAGGCCATCCCCAAGGAGATGCTGCCGGTCGGCGACAAGCCGGTGATCGAGCACACCGTCCGCGAGCTGGTCGCTTCGGGCATCACCGACATCACGATCGTGGTCAGCGGCGGGAAATCATTGATCCAGGACCACTTCCGCCCCAACCCGGCGCTGGTGGCCCAGCTGCGCGCGGACGGCAAGACCGCCTTCGCCGACGCGGTCGAGGAGGTCGGCGAACTGTCCCGGCTCGGCCACATCACCTACCTCGACCAGCACGGGCCGTACGGCAACGGCACCCCGGTGCTCAACGCCGCCCGCAATCTCGGCGACGAGCCGATGCTGGTGCTGTGGCCGGACGACGTGTTCGTCGCCGAGGTGCCGCGCGCCCAGCAGCTCATCGACGCCTACGAGGCCACCGGGGCGCCCGTCCTGGCGTTGATGCCGATGGATCCCGCCGAGTCACAGCGCTACGGCGTCCCGGTGGTCGCCGACGACCAGGGCAACGGCCTGCTGCGCATCACCGGACTGCGGGAGAAGCCGAAGCCGAAGGACGCGCCGTCGTCGTTCGCCGCGATCGGTGGCTACGTCGTCACCCCCGGCATCATCGAGGAGCTGCGCAGGCAGACCGAAGCGTGGTACGAGCACCGCACCGGCGAGGTGTACCTCACCGACGCGATCAACGTGCACGCGGCGAACAATCCGGTCTTCGGCCAGGTGATCCGCGGCCGGTGGTACGACACCGGCAACCCGGCCGACTACCTGGTGGCGCAATTCGCCTCGGCGCTGGCGCACCCGCAGTACGGACCGTCGCTGCGCGACCTCGCCGACGGCCTCGACGGCTGACCTCCGGGTCCCGCGGCACCGCGGCGAGCGAATCGCAGAGCCGTGGCTCGGTGCACCCGACGGCCACCGCCGCAGGACCGCCCGATGGTCGAGTAGCGCGGGAAGCGGGCCTGCGACCGTCGGCTATCCAGCCGGGAAAGCGCCGACACGGCCCCGACCAGCTGCCGGCCGGGGCCGTGTCATCCCGCGAGCAACCGCGATCGGCGTCGCGCGCCCGCCCGGTGCGCGCTCAGAAGCGGCGAATGGCGTAGATGTCGAATTCGTCGAGCGGGGTGTAGCCCACCGGCACACCCCAGTCATAGGCGTTGAGTACCAGTCCGTTACCCGCGTAGATGCCGACGTGCGAACCGTCCTGGTTCAGCACCACCACGTCGCCGAGCGAGAGCGAGCCCCGCGGCACCGGCGCGCCCGCCTTCGCCTGCTGCCAGGTGGTCCGCGGAATGCTCACGCCGACCTGGCGGTACGCCCACTGCACGAGACCCGAGCAGTCCCAGCTGAAGGGACCGGTCCCGCCCCATTCGTAGGGCTTGCCGATCTGTGTGGTCGCCGCGGCCAGCGCGCCGATGCCGAACACACTGGGCACCGGCAGGAAGCCCGAGCCGCTGGCGCTGCCGGAGTCACCGTCGGGACCGCTGCCGGAGGCCGAACCGGAGGAGGCGCTGCCCGGCCCGCTGCCGGAGGCGCTGCCGGTGTCGGCCCAGACGGGTCCGGCGAGCAGGAGGATCGTGATGGTGGAGAGCAGAAATCCGAGTGCGATGCGGTGCGTCGATTTTCTCGGCACGTACTCGCCCCTTCCATGGGCGCGGATGACTGGCCGCCGATCGGCGGCCTGGCTAATACATGGCATCAGCAGCGGCCACCGATGTGGAGCCGCCGCCACCCGCGCCGGGCGTGTTACCGGCGCGGCCGAATTCCAAGTAAGACAAGCCATATAGAGAAACTGCCGCCCCGGATACGAGCCGGTCAACAGCAGCGACACCGCAGATTGTGCCTGGGATATCGGCGAATTGTCGGGAATCAGCAAACTCTCAGCATGTGATCTACATCACTGACTGCGGCCTCTGATCCGCAGCTATCGGGCCCGGAACGACGGGCACGAGAACCGCTCCGCACAGCAGCCGGGGCGGGACCCGATGGGTCCCGCCCCGGCTCGCTCGGTACTCGGCGCGCTATGCCTTGGCGAGCTTCGCGCGCACGCCGCCGACCAGATCGGCGGCCTCCTGACCCGCGTCGCCGAAGGTCAGCGTCGTGGCGAGGATCTCGCCCGCGATCAGGTCACGGTGCGCCTCGGCCCACGCGGCCCGCTCCGCCGGGACCTCCAGCACCACGGTGATGCGGTCGGAGACGTCCAGTCCGGACGACTTCCTGGTCTCCTGGAGATCGCGGATCAGGTCCCGCGCCCAGCCCTCGGCCTCCAGTTCCTCGGTGACCACCGAGTTCAGCACCACCAGGCCCGCGTTCCCGGGCAGCGCCGCGGTCGACTCGGGTTCGGCCGCGACAAGGCGCTGGGTGTACTCCTCGGGCAGCAGGGCGATGCCGGCCGCGCGAACCGTGCCGTCCGCGTCCTCGGACCACTCCCCGGCCTTGACCGCCTTGATCACCGTCTGCACGTCCTTGCCGAGCCGCGGCCCCGCGGCGCGGGCGTTGACCACCAGCTCGAAGCGGCCGTGCGAGTCCACGTCGGTGGTCAGGTCCACCTTCTTGACGTTCACCTCGTCGGCGACGATGTCGGCGAACGGCGCCAGCCGCTCGGCGTCGGCCGCGGCGATGGTGACCTCGGCCAGCGGCAGCCGCACCCGCAGGTTCTGTGCTTTGCGCAGGCTCAGCACCGTCGAGCACACCACCCGCACCTCGTCCATGGCGGCGACCAGCTCCGGATCGTCCGGCAGTTCACCCTCCTTCGGCCAGTCGGCCAGGTGCACGGAGTCGCCGCCGGTCAGTCCGCGCCAGATCACCTCGGTGATCAGCGGCAGCAACGGCGCCGCCAGCCGGGTGACCACCTCGAGCACCGTGTGCAGGGTGTCCACCGCGTCGCGGTCCTCGCTCCAGAACCGCGACCGCGACCGCCGCACGTACCAGTTGGTCAGCGCGTCGGCGAACGAGCGCAGTTCCTCGCAGGCGCCCGCGATGTCGTAGGCCTCCAGCGCCTCGGTGATGACGTCCCGGGTTCGCGCGAGCTTCGCCAGGATGTAGCGATCGAGCACGTGCGGCGAATCCGTGCGCCACACCCCGGGCTTCGAGGCGTACAGCTGCAGGAAGGTCCACGCGTTCCACAGCGGTCGCAGCGCGTGACTCACGCCCTCGCGGATGCCGCGCTCGGTGACGATGAGGTTGCCCCCGCGCAGGATCGGCGAACTCATCAGGAACCAGCGCATCGCGTCCGAGCCGTCCCGGTCGAACACCTCGTTGACGTCCGGGTAGTTGCCCTTGGACTTGCTCATCTTCAGGCCGTCGTCACCGAGCACGATGCCGTGCGCGGCAACGGTCTTGAACGCCGGGGAATCGAACAGAGCCGTCGCCAGCACGTGCAACGTGTAGAACCAGCCGCGGGTCTGCCCGTTGTACTCGACGATGAAATCGCCCGGGAAGTGGCTGTCGAACCACTCCTTGTTCTCGAACGGGTAGTGCACCTGGGCATACGGCATCGAGCCGGACTCGAACCAGCAGTCCAGCACCTCCGGCACCCGGCGCATGGTCGACTTCCCGGTCGGATCGTCGGGATTCGGCCGGGTGAGCTCATCGATCATCGGGCGGTGCAGATCGGCCGGGCGCACGCCGAAGTCGCGCTCCAACTCGTCCAGCGATCCGTACACGTCGACACGCGGGTAGGCCGGATCGTCGGACACCCACACCGGGATCGGGCTGCCCCAGTAGCGGTTGCGGCTGATGTTCCAGTCCCGCGCGCCTTCCAGCCACTTGCCGAACTGGCCGTCGCGGATGTGCTCGGGCACCCAGGTGATCTGCTTGTTGAGCTCGACCATCCGCTCGCGGAACTTGGTGACCGCGACGAACCAGGACGGCACGGCCATGTAGATCAGCGGCTGCCCGGAACGCCAGCTGTGCGGGTAGGAGTGCTCGATCGTCTCGTGCCGCAACAGCTTTCCCGCGGCCTTGAGGTCCTTGATGATCACCGGGTTGGCGTCGAACACCATGAGACCCTCGTACGGCGGAACCATCGAGGTGAACTTGCCGCCCGCGTCCAGCGGCTGCACCAGCTCGATGCCGTGCGCGGTGGCGACGTCCATGTCCTCCTCACCGAAGGCGGGCGCCAGATGCACGATGCCGGTGCCGGAGTCGGTGGTCACGTAGTCGGCGGTGAGCACCCGGTGGGCGTTGGGGTGGCCCACGAAGAAGTCGAACGGCGGCGCGTAGGACAGTTCGGCCAGCGCGGCGCCGTCGTACTCGGCGAGCACCTCCGGGTTCTCGCCGAACTCCCGCGCGTAGTGCGAAACCCGTTCGGCCGCTAGCACATAGCGTTTGCCGTCGGCGCCGCGCAGGTGCACGTAGCGGACGTCTGGGTGCACCGCGATCGCCAGGTTGGACGGCAGCGTCCACGGCGTCGTGGTCCAGATCAGCGCGTTGGCGCCGTCGAGTTCGTGCAACGGATGCTCGGCGGGCACGCGCAACGCCATGTCGACGGTGACCGCCGGGTCCTGGCGCATTTTGTAGGCGTCGTCGAGGCGGGTTTCCTGATTCGACAGCGGCGTCTGCTCGTACCAGCTGTAGGGCAGCACCCGGAAACCCTGATAGATCAGACCTTTGTCGTACAGCGACTTGAACGCCCACATCACCGACTCCATGAAGTCGGTGTCCAACGTCTTGTAGTCGTTGTCGAAGTCGACCCAGCGGGCCTGGCGGGTCACGTAGTCGCGCCATTCCCCGGTGTAGCGCAGTACCGACGTTTTGCAGGCCGCGTTGAATTCCGCGAGCCCCATCGCATCGATCTGTGATTTGTCCGTGATACCGAGCTGCTTTTCGGCTTCGATTTCGGCGGGCAGTCCGTGGCAGTCCCATCCGAATCGCCGATCGACCCGCTTGCCGCGCATGGTCTGGAAACGCGGGACGAGGTCTTTGACGTATCCGGTGAGCAAATGTCCGTAATGCGGCAGACCGTTGGCAAAGGGCGGGCCGTCGTAGAAGACGAATTCGGCTGCGCCGGAACGGTTTTCAATGCTCGCGCGGAAGGTGTCGGCGGCCGCCCACGCGTCGAGCACGCGGCGCTCCATCTCGGGGAACGACGCCCCGTTGCCGACGCCGAGGTCGACGCGCGGGTACGCGCTGTTGCTGGAAGTGTGGTCCGCCATGGCGGATACGTCTCCTCGTGCCGTGTGTCATGGGCACGGGGACGATGACGGCGCCCGGTGCGCCGAAACCGCGGTACCACCCCGCTTGTCCGGTGTGACGAACTCCGGACCTCTCATTCGCGAGCTGTGACGGGCTCACCCGTTCGGTTCTACTGAGCGCCCGGCCCGCGGGCCGCGCCACCGTTCTTCCGAAGGCTCCCCGGTGATAGCCGGATCGACGCCGTATTCATGTTTGATTCTAGCCGCAGCGGTCAACTCATATCGGAGAGCAGGTCAGCGTCTGGCATGTCGACCAGGAGGCGGTGGGGAATCACCATCCGGACTCCGCATGGACAAAGCGCTCACCAGCAGGAGCATCGCACCGATGACGCATACCACGATGCAACCCCACGCCCAGATCACCGATCCGGTGGTGAGCGCGGCCACGAGCAGGGCGAAGCCGATCGCGGCAAGGACGAGTGTCAAGACGAGCATGGTGACCCCCAAGGCATGCCGGGCGGCTCGACAGTTCCTCTAACGGTATGCGAACTGCTGTGCTCGTGCGCGGCGTGCTACTTGCCACCCTTGGCGAAGGACGCAGGCGCGAGGTTGTTCGCCGTGTTGGCGTCCGCGAACGCTTCGCCGCCGTCGACCGGAACCGCCGAGCCACGGTTCTCCAGCTCCTCGAGCTGCGACTCCAGGTACGACTTCAACCGCACCCGGTACTCCCGCTCGAAGGTCTTGAGCTGCTCGATCCGGCTCTCCAGCACGCTGCGCTGCTGGGTGATGGTCGCCATGATCTCGGTGTGCTTGCGCTCCGCGTCCGCCTGCAACGCGTCGGCCTTCTCCTTGGCCTGACGCAGCTGGTTGTCCGAGCGGGTCTGCGCGTCCGACAGCATCGCGTCCGACTTCTGGCGGGCGTCGGCGATCATCGCCTCCGACCGCGTCCTGGCGTCTCCGACCAGTCGCTCGGAATTCGCCCGGGCATTCGACAGCAAGCTCTCCGCTTCGGCCTTGGCATCGCTGGTCAGCCGGTCCGCCATCTCCTGGGCGAGGCTGAGCACCTTGGCGGCCTGCAGGTTCGCGTCCGCGCCCGGAGCGTCCTTGGCCACCGGCGCGGCGGGCATCGGAGCGGGCGGCGCGGCGGGAACCGGGGGCTTGATCGGTTCCGGCGGGGGCGGCGGGGCCTGCTGAATCGGCGCTTTCACGGTGTTCGCCACGGCCGGGCCGCGGTTCTTCTTCGCGTCGGCCAGTTCGGCGTCCAGTTCGGCGACCCGCTGGCGCAGATCCGCGTTCTCCTCGATCAGGCGCGACAGCTCCTGCTCAACGAGATCCAGGAACGCGTCGACTTCATCCTCGTTGTAGCCGCGCTTCCCGATCGGCGGTTTGCTGAACGCGACGTTGTGCACATCGGCTGGGGTCAGCGGCATGGAAGGATCCCTTCACGCGTCTTTTGGAGATCTAGCAGATCTAGCAAGCTGTCTTCTCGGCCCATTCTGTCACACCGGAGCTACCGGTTGCCCGAGCCTGCCCACGATCGACATCAGGATGAAGACGATGAAAAGCAGGACCATAATCGACAGATCCAGGCGAATTCCGCCCAGCGACACCGGGGGTATCAACCGCCTCAGCAGTTTCACCGGCGGGTCGGTGATCGTGAAGATCACCTCGAGGACGACGACCACGACACCGGTAGGACGCCAGTCTCGGGCAAAGCTACGGATGAACTCGACGATCACCCGGCTGATCAGCAACAGCCAGAAGATGAACAGTACGAAGTACAGCACCGCGAACAAGGCCACGACTTCACTCTGCCGTAAAAATCGCTTCGCGCAAAATGACCGCGCCGCACAACGGGCGACCGGTCCGCTTCACCCCCCAGATCACGACCTTATTTCTGGTTGTAGAAGCCGGTTTCCGCGATGCGCCTGCGTTCTTCCGCTGATACGTCGACATCGGCCGGTGAGAGCAGGAACACTTTCGTCGCCACCTTGTCGAACGACCCGCGCAGCGCGAAGGCCAGACCCGCGGCGAAGTCGACCAGCCGCTTGGCGTCGGCATTGCTCAGATCGACCAGATCCATGATCACCGGATTGCCCTCACGGAAGCGCTCGCCGATGATCCGAGCCTCGCTGTAGTCGCGCGGGCGCAGCGTGGTGATCTTGGACAAGGGGCCTCCGTCCTCGAAGATCCCGGGCCGCCGCACAGGGGCGGGCTCGGGACGCACGCGCTCCTCCAGCCTGCGCTCCTCGGCGTCGGGATCGACGGCGAGCGCGCCACGGGTGGTGCCACGCAGCGGTGGCGCGCTCCCACCCGCCCGGAAGCGGCCGGACGGTGCGGCATCGATCCGGGTGGGACGTCTGGGCGCGTCGTAGCGGTCGTCACCGTAGGGCTCGTCGGCGTAGTCGTCGCGCCGCGACACCGAGTAACCCGCCTTGTATGGCGACTTGTAGGCGGGCTCGGGGTAGTCGACGTCGTCGAAACGGCCCGCGCCGTAGCGGTCGTCGCCGTAGCGGTCGACGTAGCCGTCGCGGTCGGAGTAGTCACGGGGCCGGGGCCGGCGAGCACCGCGCTCGTCCACGCCTCGGGGAGCGCGATCGTCGACGTAGTCGTCTTCGTAATCCTCGAGCGGAACCATGCCGAAGTACGCCTTGAACTTGTGCAGCGTGCTCATTGGTCGACCTTCCTTCGGCCCCGGTGGCGGCCGGGTGTTGAAGTCTTGCTCAGCCCTCGTCAGATCCCAGCATATGTGTCGAATGTGACTGATGAGGTTTCTTTGCTAGCCCGAGGTTATCGGTCGCATACCCATCAAGGCGGTACCGACACGCACAACCGTCGAACCGTGTTCGATCGCGCATTCCAGATCGCCGGACATTCCCGCGGAAAGCTCTGTCGCCTCCGGATGATCGGCGAGCAACAACGTGTGCAACATCGCAAGTCGCGCAAATGCGGCATCAGACTCCGCCCCCAAGGGCGGAATGGCCATCAGACCCGACAAACGTAATCCTGGGGCCTTCGCAATCCGTTCGGCGAGCACGGGGAGATCCGCGGCCGCGACACCCCCTCGAGTGGGGTCGTCATCCAGGCTCACCTGGAGCAACACCCGAAGCGGTTCGGTGCGCTCTCCCGCCTCCAACGCAGCTCGGGCACCCGCGTCGAGAGCGGTTGCCAGACGTTCGCTGTCGACCGAGTGAACGGTGTGCGCCCAGCGGGCGACAGCCCGGGCTTTGTTCCGCTGCAACCGTCCGATCATGTGCCAGCGAATGCCGGAGAGGTCTTCCTCACGCAGCGCCGCCACCTTCGCCGCGGCCTCCTGCTCCCGGGACTCGCCGAACTCGCGCCTGCCGAGCCGATGCAGGATCGCCACGTCGGCGGCCGGGAAGAATTTCGTCACCGGCAGCAGCCGCACCGAGTCCGGCGCCCGGCCCGCCGCGCGGCAGGCGGAGTCGATGCGGGCGAGCAGACCCGCCAGGTTGGCCGACAGCTCGGCGGTCCGGGTCGTGAGCGCGCCGTCCGCCGCGGCCTTCGCCTCGGCGTTCATGCCCGCACCCCACCGACGCTCGGCTCCGGGACCGCGCGGGCGTCACGCGCGCTCACGCGCCGGTCTCCATCCAGATCACACCCGCGATCCGGCCGGTCGGCGCGCCACGGCGATGACTGAACAATGTGCGGTCCTCGATGGTGCAGCGCGGGTCGACCGCGATCGCGCCCACGCCCGCCTCGGTGAGCTGCCGGGAGATACCCGCGCGCAGATCCAGGCCGGGCGTACCGCGGACCGTGGTGGTCGCGCTGCCGGGCAGGTGTGCTTCGACGTCGGCGCGCATGGCGGCGGGAACCTCGTACTGACGGCCGGAGGCCGCGGGCCCGAGAAAAGCTCCCACCCGGTCCAGGCGCGCACCGGCCGACACCATCGCCTCGAGCACGCGCGGCACGATGCCGATGCGAGCGCCGATCCGTCCCGCGTGCACCGCGGCGATCACGCCCGCCTCGTCGTCGGACAACAGAACGGGCACGCAGTCGGCGGTGAGCACGACCAGCGCGAGTCCGGGCACGGTGGTCACGAGCGCGTCGGTGGCGGGGACCGGTTCGGAGCGGGGGCCGTCGACGATCTCCACGGTGCGGCCGTGGATCTGTTCCATCCAGACCAGGCGCTCCGGCGGCAGGCCGATGCCATCGGCCAGCCGATCGCGATTGCGCCGCACGGCCGCCGGATCGTCGCCGACGTGGTCGCCCAGATTGAACGAGTCGTAAGGTGGCGCCGAGAAGCCTCCGGCCCTGGTCGTGGTGACCCGTCGGACAGTGATGGTCGGCGCGATAGTCATGGCGACGAGCGTAGTTGCGCTCGGCGACGGGCGTCGAAATGCCCAGGTAGAGAGCGAAAATTCCCCCGGGCGGTGGCGATCGCGTCGCATCGGGCGCCCCGGCGCCCGGTCCCGCCCGGCCGGCCCCCGCTCCGGCCTTCCCCCGAAATCACTGATCGACAGTCGAGCTCCGGGACACCACTCCCCGTGTCCGCCGAGACGTCCCGGCCCGGGCCGGGATCGCTCCGCGCGGTCGGTCCCGGCCTGCGCCGGAACCACACTCCAGCGCTCAGCCCCTCCGCATGAACGACGGCACGTCCACGTCGTCGTCATCGTCGCCGGCATCCGGCGGCGTGATGTGCGAGCGCGTGTTGCTCGTCACCGTCGGCTCACCCAGCGTGCGCTGCCGTTCGGTGTCCCGGTAGCTCGGCAGCGTGCCGCGGCCCGCGGCGGTCGCGCCGGAGGTAGTCGGTGTGCTGTCGCTGCCGCGCGCCGCGATCTCACTGGTGCGGCTCTGCCCGATCTCGCCCGAGCGCGCCGTGCCGATCGTGCTGCGGCCGGGATTCTCGAAAGTGCGCCGGGCCGGTCCGCCCCCGTCGAAGCCCGCCGCGATCACGGTGACGCGCACCTCGTCTCCGAGCGAATCGTCGATCACCGTGCCGAAGATGATGTTGGCCTCGATGTGCGCGGCCTCCTGCACGAGCGAGGCCGCCTCGTTGATCTCGAACAGACCGAGGTCCGATCCGCCCGCGATCGACAGCAGCACACCGTGCGCACCGTCCATGGACGCTTCCAGCAGCGGCGAATTGATCGCCGATTCGGCCGCTTTCACCGAGCGGCCCTCGCCACGCGCCGAACCGATTCCCATCAGCGCGCTGCCCGCGCCGGACATCACGCTCTTGACGTCGGCGAAGTCGACGTTGATCAGACCGGGGGTGGTGATCAGGTCGGTGATGCCCTGCACACCGTTGAGCAGCACCTCGTCCGCGGAACGGAACGCGTCCATCAGGCTCACCGCCGCGTCGCCGAGCTGGAGCAGCCGGTCGTTCGGGATGACGATCAACGTGTCGCACGACTCGCGCAGCAGGTTGATGCCGACCTCGGCCTGGTTCCCGCGCCGCTTGCCCTCGAACGAGAACGGACGGGTGACCACGCCGATGGTGAGCGCGCCGAGCTTGCGGGCGATCTGCGCGACGACCGGGGCGCCACCGGTGCCGGTGCCACCGCCCTCGCCCGCGGTCACGAAGACCATGTCGGCGCCCTTGAGCACCTCTTCGATCTCGTCCTTGTGGTCCTCGGCGGCCTTGCGCCCGACCTCGGGGTCCGCGCCCGCGCCGAGGCCGCGGGTCAGTTCACGGCCGACGTCGAGCTTGACGTCGGCATCACTCATCAGCAGGGCCTGGGCGTCGGTGTTGACCGCGATGAACTCGACACCTTTGAGTCCTTGCTCGATCATCCGGTTGACGGCATTCACACCGCCGCCGCCGATACCGACGACCTTGATCACCGCAAGGTAGTTGTGCGGGGGCGTCATGGGCTCTCGCCTTCCTTCGATCTAAAGCCTGTCGTTTCCGGATTCTCGGCACACCGCTTTGTGGGCCCGGTCCGGAGGTCGGGTCGCTACGAGGAGCGAACCGTGGCTCGGGCAAACTCTAAAGCTCAACCATAGGGTTAGCGTTATGTCAAGTATCCGACTGTTGCGGAACGCTATTCGCAGCCGACGCGATACGCGCGCAGGCGCGCCGAAACGAGAGCAAGAATCTTGCGTGATCCCGCTCGTCTCGCCGCTCCACACGTCGTATGGTGAACGGTTGCCCCCCGGCCCCCTTCTCGGCGCCGGAACCACTTCCGGACCGCTGAGAATTACCTGGGCGCAATGGGTGTGGATCACTTTACCGTGACCAGATTGGGACTCGACACATCGAACACCGTTCCGGGGCGCGTCAACAACGGCAACACCACCGCCGCCTTTCGCTCGGCGTCGTTGCTCCCGCCCCAGAGTACCGTGCGGCCGTCCTTCAGATTCAGCGAAATATCCGAAATGGACCGGGCCGCAACCTCGCTCACCTGAACTGCCAGCGCAGGCGGCACGATGGAGAGTATCGCGACCGCCGCCCCGGTCACCGGATCGGCGCCGCCGGGATGACCGGTGACCAACTTCGGCACGCCGATCGGCGCGGGCTCGACCGCGAATTCGACGCCGTCGGCGTCCAGTAGATGCGCGCCTTGCGGACTGTCGTAGTACAACACCGCGGTGCGCTCGACCACGGTCACCCGGACGGTGGACGGAAATATCCGTTGCACCCGTGCCGAGCGCACCTTCGGAATGCTCACCACCCGCCGGGCGACGGCATTGGTGTCGATTCGCAGCATCGAGCGGCCGGAGGGAATTTCGAGCAGATCCCGCACGTGTTGCTCGGGGACCGCCACCGCCCCCTCGATCCGCACGGTGCGTACCGAGAGCGCCGGGGTGAACCAGGCGATGACACAGAGCACTGCAAGAACGCACACGCTCAGCAATCCCCACAGGCGAAGCCGGCGCCATTCGATCTCGCCGAACCGATCACCCGCGCGGCGCCCGGCCGCGCGCGCCGAGTCGACCCCGCGCACGCCGGGTCACCGTCCGTGCTGGGGACGCGCCCGTAATCCGTCGAGAATCTGGCTGCCCAGCATCGTGACGTCACCGGCGCCCATGGTGATCACCACGTCGCCCGGCAACGCCAGCCCCGCGACCTGGCGCCCGACCCGGGACATATCCGGCTGGTAGTGCACCGGTTTCGTCACCGACTGCGCGACCAGCGCACCGTTCACGCCGGGCAGCGGCTTCTCCCGCGCGCCGTAGACGTCGAGCACGACGACCTCGTCGGCCAGGCTGAGCGCGGCGCCGAAGTCCTGCGCGAAGGTCGCGGTCCGGCTGTAGAGGTGCGGCTGGAAGACCACGATCACCCGGCCCTGCCTGGACCGGGCTCCGTCGCGCGCCTCCTGCTGCACCAGTTCGGCGGCGGCGCCGAGCACCGCGCGCACCTCGGTGGGGTGATGGGCGTAGTCGTCGAACACCCGCACGCCGTTCTCCCGCCCGGCGAACTGGAACCGGCGATGCACACCCCCGAACCCCTCCAGGCCCTGGATGATCTCCCCCACCTCGGCGCCGGCGGCCCGGGCGGCGAGCAGGGCGCCGAGCGCGTTGAGCGCCATGTGCCTGCCCGGCACCGCCAGGCGCAGCGCGCGCGGCGCGGCCTCCTCGGCGAGCTGGAACTGCGCGATGCCGCCGACGTCGCGCGGCTCCCAGCTGTGCAACCGGGCGCCCACCGGCACCGGCGCGTCCGCGAGGTCGCCGGAGCCGTAGCCGAGGACTTGGACGTTCCGCTCGGCCAAGCGCTCGCCGACCCGCTCGGCCAGCGCCCGCGAGCCAGGATCGTCCAGGCACACCACCAGCAGGCCGCCCGCGGCGAGCCGGTCGGCGAAATCGTCGAAGACCTGAACGTAGGCCTCGTCGGAGCCGAAGAAGTCCAGATGATCGGACTCGATGTTGGTGACCACGGCGACGTCCGGGTCGTATTGCAGCAGCGAGCCGTCGCTCTCGTCGGCCTCGGCCACGAAGATGTCGCCGGTGCCGTGGTGGGCGTTGGTGCCCGCCTCGTTCAGCTCACCGCCCACCGCGAACGACGGGTCGACCCCGCAGTGCTGCAACGACACGATGAGCATCGAGGTGGTGGAGGTCTTGCCGTGCGTGCCGGAGACGAGCAGGGTGCGATGCCCTCGCATCAGCGACGCCAGCACCGTGGGGCGCAGCAGTACCGGGATCTCGCGCCGGTTGGCCTCGACCAGCTCCGGATTGGTCTTCGGGATGGCCGCGTACGTGGTGACCACGGCGGTCGGGCCGCCGGGTAGCAGGTCCAAGGCGGTGGCGTCGTGCCCGATCCGCACCTGCGCGCCGCGCGCGCGCAGCGCGAGCACGCCACGGCTCTCCTTGGCGTCCGATCCCGACACCGCGCCGCCGCGGGCGAGCAGGATCCGCGCGATGCCGGACATCCCGGCCCCGCCGATCCCGACCATGTGCACGCGTTCCAGCTCCGGGGGCAGCCCTGTCCGTTCGGTGACGGCGTCCGGGGTGGCCTGGTCGGCGGTGGTGTCGCTCATCGGCGCGCCACCTCCATCGCGATCCGCGCCACCTCGTCGGCGGCGTCGCGGTGCCCGGCGCCTGCGGCGGCCCGGCCCATCTCGATCAGCCGTGCGGGGTCCATGAGCAGCGGAATCACCTCATCGATCACGTACTTCGGCGTCAACTCGGAATCGGGGACAATTCTGCCACCGCCCTGGCGCACCACGGGCCGGGCGTTGAGCTCCTGCTCCCCGTTGCCATGCGGGAGCGGCACGTAGAACGCGGGCAGCCCCACCGCGGAGACCTCCGCGACGGTCATCGCGCCCGATCGGCAGACCACCGCGTCGGCGGCGGCGTAGGCGAGGTCCATCCGGGACAGGTACGGCACCGCCGCGTACCGCACACCGTCCGCACCGGCCGAATCGTCCACCTCCAGCGTGTTCTTCGGGCCGTGCGCGTGCAGCACCGAGATACCCGCGGCGGCGAGCTGGGGCGCGGCGCCGGAGACCGCCTCGTTCAGGGTTCGCGCGCCCTGCGAACCGCCGAAGACCAGCAGCACCGGTCCTTCGGCCGGCAGGCCGAAGTGCACCCGCGCCTCGGCTCGCAATGCGGCGCGGTCCAATCCGGTGATCGATTCCCGCACGGGGATGCCCACCACGCGCGCGTCCGGCAGACCCGAGTCAGGGACCGCCGCCAGCACCCGCGCCGCGCGCCGGGCGCCGACCTTGTTCGCGATACCGGCCTTGGCGTTCGCCTCGTGCACCACCACCGGAACCGGCCGCCTGCGGCGCAGCACGCCCGCGCCCGCGGCGAGATACGCCGGCAGCGCCACGTAGCCGCCGAATCCGATGATCACGTCGGCCTCGACCGCGTCGATGACCGCCCGGGTCGCGGCCACCGAGGCGCGTACCCGTCCGGGCAACCGCAGCAGATCGGCGGTGGGCTTACGCGGCAGCGGGACCGGAGGGATGAGCTCGAGCGGATAGCCGCGTTCGGGGACCAAGCGGGTCTCCAGCCCGCGTTCGGTGCCCAGTGCCGTCACCCGGATCGAATCGTCGAGCCGCCGCAACGCGTCCGCCACCGCCAGTGCCGGTTCGATGTGGCCCGCCGTGCCGCCGCCCGCGACGATTACCGAGATCACCTAGATCTTCCCCGTTCTCTTGCGTGATTGACCGGATAACTGGGTTCCCAAGCCCTGGTGGCGCGCGCCGAGCTGGTGCCGCGGCTCTCCGGCGAGCGGCGCCGCGGCGGTTCCGCGCTGTACCGCCCGCCCCGCCCCCGCGGAAGCGCGGACGGTCCGCGGTCGGCCTGCCTGGGCGCCCGGCCGCGGCGGGCCGAACTCGCCCGGGCCGGTGCGTACACCTCGGGTTTGGGCAACCGCAACAGCCTACTGAAACGACCGTCCTGTCCGGCGTGCAGCGCCGCGACGGCCTCCGGCTCGTGTCGAGCGGCGTTGGCGATGAGCCCGAACATGAGCAGGGTGATCGCGAGCGATGAGCCACCCGCCGACACCAGCGGCAGCTGCAGTCCGGTGACCGGCAGCAGACCCACCACGTACCCGATGTTGATCATGGCTTGCCCGGCGATCCACGTTGTCGCGGCGGCGGTCAGCAGTTGCAGGAACGGATCCGCCGACCGGCTGGCGATGCGCAGGCCCGTGTAGACGAACAAGGCGAACAGTCCGAGCACCAGCGCGCAGCCGAGGAAGCCCAGTTCTTCGCCGATGATCGCGAAGATGAAGTCGTTGTGCGCGTTCGGCAAGTAGCTCCACTTGGCCCGGCTCTGCCCGAGCCCTCTGCCCCAGATCCCCCCGTCGGCCAGGGAATACAGCGCTTGCCGGGCTTGGTAATTGTCGCCTTGCGGATCGGAACCCGGGTTGAAGAAGGACCGGACCCGATTCGACCGGTATCCGGCGGACATCGCGAGCACGCCCGCGGCCACGACGCCGGAGACCGCGATCGTCACGAACAACCGGACCGGTAGGCCGCCGAACCACAGCAGGGCGCCGAGGATGATCCCGACCGCGACCGTGGTGCTGAGGTTCGGCTGGACCACGATCAGCAGACACACCAGCACACCCGCCGGGACCAGCGGAACCAGGATGTCGCGCAGACCCGAACCGATCGCGCGCCGGGAAACCAGCAGGTGAGCACCCCAGACGATCAGCGTCACCTTCACGACTTCGGACGGCTGCACCGAGACCGGGCCGAGGATCAGCCACCGGCGGGCGCCCTGCACGCGGGTGCCGATACCGGGAACGAGGACGAGCACCAGCGCCAGCACCGACATCGCGAACAGCGGGAACGACGCTTGGCGTAACAGGCGCAGCGGAACCCGCAGGGCCAGATAGAACAGGACTGCGCCGATCGCCGCGAACAGGGTCTGCTGGATGAACAGCGAGTATGCCGACCCGCCTTCCGCGTATTCCACGACTCCGGACGCCGACAGGACCATGACGAGTCCCAGGGCGGTCAGCAGTGTCGCGATGGTAACGACGAGGTGGAACGACGCGAGCGGGCGTGCCAGCCACGCCGCGGGCCCCATACCCGAAGCCCGGCTCCGTTGTGGCTGCGCGCCGGTCTTCTTGGTGCCCGCTTTCGCTGTCGACCGCGTGCCGTTACCTTTACGCACCATGCGCCCCCCGGTTCACCCTCGGTCGTAACCGGAGCGGCGTCGGGATATCTCGGCTCCGAAAGCGATGCGGCGGGGAACCCGCTGGTCCGCGAAGGTGGTTCGACCGACCGGAGTGGGCGTCCGGATCACACCCGCCCCGGTCGGCGGTCACCGCAAACCTCCGTTGTCGGTGGTTCCCAGGTCACGTTCTTCCAGGGTGTGCACCGCCGCGGCGAAGCTGCGACCCCGATGCGTGTAATCGGCGAACATGTCCAGCGACGCGGCGGCCGGAGCCAGCAGCACGGTGTCGCCGCGGCGGGCGAACCCGGCGGCCGCTCGCACGGCGCGCGCCATGACGGCGTCGGCCGCGGCGGTTCTCGACGCTTCGTCACCCATCCCTGCATCGTCTCCCGCGATCAGCTCGACCACCGGGACCTCGGGCGCGTGTCGCGCCAACGCGGCCGCGATCACCGGCGCGTCGGTGCCGATCAGCACGGCCGCGACCAGGCGGTCGGCGACCTCCTCGACGAGGTCCTCGACGTGCGCGCCCTTCAGCTGGCCGCCCGCCACCCAGACCACCTGCGGATGCGCCAGGATCGAGCAGCGCGCGGCATGCGGATTGGTCGCCTTCGAATCGTCGACGAACTCGACGCCGGCCAGCTCGCGCACGGACGCGGCACGGTGCGGGCCGACCTTGTGCTCGATCAAGCCCTCCCGGACGAACTGCGGCGCGATGTCGATCGCCCTCGTCAGCGCGGAGGCGGCGAGTGCGTCGGCGACGCCGGCGGGCCCGGGCGGGCTGATGTCGCCCACCTCGGCCAGGATCGCGGCCTTGGTGAACGCGCGGTCGAGCAGCTTGCCGTCCACCACGCCCAGTTCACCGTCGGCGGGCACCCCCACCCGGAAACCAACGGTCCGGCGCGCCTTGGACTTGCGAGCCAGCGAAGCCGCGACCGGATCGTCCAGGCCGACCACACCGACCCGGCCGACCAGCGCCCTGGCCTTGGCGGCGGCGTAGGCGTCCAGGCCGCCGTGCCAATCCAGGTGATCCTCGGCCACGTTGAGCACCACGCCCGCCTCCGGGCGCACCGACGGCGCCCAGTGCAGCTGGAACGACGAAAGCTCGACCGCGAGCACCTGTGGACCGGGGTTGCGCCGCAACGCGTCCAGGATGGGAAGGCCGATGTTGCCGCAGGCGACGCTGGCGATACCGGCGGCGCGCAGGATGGCGTGGGTCATCTGGGTTGTGGTGGTCTTGCCGTTGGTGCCGGTGACGACCAGCCACTTGCGCACCGGGCCGTAGATCCTGGCCTGGTCGACCCACCAGGCGAACTCCACGTCACCCCACACCGGCGTGCCCTCGGACACGGCGGAGGCCAGCACCGGCGAGTCCGGCCGCCAGCCCGGGCTGGTGATCACCAGCGCGAACCGGCTCCAGTCGGTGTTCTCCAGCTCCGCGGCGGTGGCCACGTCCAGCCCGAGCTCGGCCGCCTCGGCCAGCGCCGCGGCGCCGCCGTCGGTGACCACCGGGCGCGCGCCGATGTCGCGCAGCGGTTCGACCAGCGAGCGTCCCGAGACTCCCCAGCCCGCGACCAGGACGTCACGGCCGCGCAGGAATTCCAGCATGGGCCCGGGTGAGCGCAAGGCCCGCGGGGAATGTTCGACCATCTCGTTCACCCGACCGCGGAGAGGTATTCGCTGTAGAACAGCCCGAGCCCGACGGCGGAGGCCATCGCGGCCAGGAGCCAGAACCTGATGATCACCGTCGTCTCGGCCCATTTGCTGAGTTCGAAGTGATGGTGGAACGGCGCCATCTTGAACAACCGGTTGCGCGTCGTGCGGAACACCGCGACCTGCAACACCACCGAGGCGGTCTCGGCGACGAACAGCGCGCCGATCACGATCATCAGCAGCTCGGTGCGGGTGGTGATGGACAGGCCCGCCAGCAGGCCGCCGAGCGCGAGCGAACCGGTGTCGCCCATGAAGATCTTGGCGGGGGCGGCGTTCCACCAGAGGAACCCGACGCACGCCGCCGCGCCCGCGGCGCAGACCAGGGCGAGGTCCAGCGGATCGCGCACGTTGTAGCAGCCGGTCTCGGGCTTGGTCTCGCAGGCGTGGTAGTACTGCCAGAACGTGATGATCACGTAGCCGCCCAGCACCAGGCTCATCGATCCGGCGGCCAGCCCGTCGAGTCCGTCGGTGAGGTTCACCGCGTTCGACCAGGCGACGACCACGAAGCAGACGAAGACCAGGAACACGACCACGCCCATGGTCACCGTGCTGATGTCGCGCACGTAGGACAGGTGCCTGCTGGCGGGGGTCAGCCCGCTCCCGCCGCGGAACTGCAAGGCGAGAATGCCGAAGATCACGGCCGCGGACAGCTGGCCGAGATACTTGCCCGCCGCGGTCAGACCCAGGTTGCGTTGCTTGCGGATCTTGATGAAGTCGTCGACGAAACCCACCGCGCCGAGCGCCGTGGCCAGGCCGAGCACCAGCAGCGCCGACGCCGACGGCCCATCGGCGTCGTAGCCGATGCCGATCAGGTGGGAGCCGAGGTAACCGGCCCACATGCCGACCAGGATGGCGACGCCGCCCATCGTCGGGGTGCCGCGCTTGGCCTGGTGGCTGGCGGGACCGTCGACCCGGATCTCCTGCCCGAAGCCCTGCTTGGCGAACAAGCGGATGAGCAGCGGCGTCAGCAGGATCGAGACCGTCAGCGCGATCGCCGCGGCGAAGAGAATTTGTCTCATCCTGCTGCCTCCGTGTCCTGTCCCGCCCCGTTGTCCGCCGCGCCGCCGCGTGCGGTCACAGCGCCCGGGTCGGTCAGATGCTCGGCGACCTCCCAGAGGCCGACCGACTTCGATGCCTTGACCAGCACCACGTCGCCGGGGGTGACTTCCTTGTCCAGCAGTGCGATCGCCGCCTCGATGTCGGGTACGAGGATCGATTCCTCACCCCAGGACCCTTCCATCACCGCGCCTTGGTGCAGCGCGCGGGCGGGCCTTCCGGTGCCGACGACGACCACCCGGCTGACGTCCAGCCGCACCGCGAGCCGTCCGATGGCGTCGTGCTCGATGACGGATTCCTCGCCGAGCTCGCCCATCTCGCCGAGCACCGCCCAGCTGCGCCGCGGCGTGCCTGCCGCGCGGGCCATGCTCACCAGCGCTTTGAGCGCGGCGCGGACCGAATCCGGATTGGCGTTGTAGGAGTCGTTGACGACCGTGATCCCGTCCGCGGTGGTCCGCACGTCCATCCGGCGGGCGGACGCGGCGCGCGCACCGGACAGCGCCGCGGTGACGGTGTCGAGGTCCGCGCCGCATTCCAGCGCGACCGCGATCGCCGACAGCGCGTTGCCCACCTGGTGCTCGCCGTGCACGGCCAGGCGCACCTGGGCACTGCCCACGGGCGTGTGCACGGTGAACTCGGCCCTGGCCTGGTCGTCGAGCCGGATGTCGGTGGCCCGCACCTCGGCGTTCGCGGCCCGGCCGACGGTCACCACCCGCGCCGACGTGCGCGAGGCCATCGCGGCGACCTGCGGATCGTCGGCGTTGAGCACGGCCAGCCCGGTCGGCGGCAACGCCTCGACCAGCTCGCCCTTGGTCTTCGCGATCGCCTCACGGCTGCCGAACTCGCCCAGATGCGCGGTGCCGACGTTGAGCACCACGCCGATGCTCGGTGGCGCCACCTCGGCCAGCGCGGCGATGTGCCCCGGCCCGCGCGCGGACAGCTCGAGCACCAGGAAGCGGGTGCCCGCGTCGGCGCGCAACGCGGTCCACGGGTGGCCGAGTTCGTTGTTGAACGAACCCGGCGGTGCCACCACCGTGCCCAGCGGCGCCAGGACGGCGGCCAGCAGGTCCTTGGTGGAGGTCTTGCCGGACGAGCCGGTGACGCCCACGACGGTGAGTCCGCCCTCGGCGGCCAGACGCGACACGCTGGCGCGGGCCAGCGCGGCGAGGGCGGTCAGCACGGCGGCACCCGAACCATCCGAATCATGGCTGAGCGCAACCGAACTCGACGGCACGGCGCCGCGGGCGGGAGTGACGACGATGGCAGGCACGCCCACCGGACGCGCAGCAAGCACCGCCACCGCCCCCGCGGCGATCGCCGCCTCCGCGTAGTCGTGGCCGTCGGAGCGCTCGCCCGGCAGCGCCAGGAACAGATCGCCGGAACCGATTCGACGCGAATCGAATTCGACCGCACCGGTCACTCGCACCTCCGGGTCTGCGACGTCGTGCAGCGTGCCGCCGACGACGTCCGCGATGTCCCGCAGTGTCATCTCGATCATGAAACCGTCAAGTCCTCCGCGTGGTTTCCTTGCGGACTGCGTCTTTCCAAGACGGCCGCGAGTACATCGCGGTCGTCGAACGGGTGTTTCACGCCCTGGATCTCCTGCCCTGCCTCATGTCCCTTGCCCGCGATCAGCACCGCGTCACCGGGGCGCGCCCATGCCACCGCGGCCGCGATCGCTTCCGCCCGGTCACCGATCTCCCGCACCTCGCCGCGTTCGGCCGCCGGGACCTCCAGCGCACCGGAGCACACGGCGGCGCGGATGGCCGCCGGATCCTCGGTGCGCGGGTTGTCGTCGGTGACGATCAGCAGGTCGGCGCCGCGCGCGCCCGCGGCGCCCATCAGCGGCCGCTTCGCCGCGTCCCGATCGCCGCCCGCGCCGACCACCACCGCGAGCCGTCCCGCGGTATCCGACGCGAGATGCCCGCGCAGCGTGGCGATCACGGACTCCAGCGCCGCGGGCTTGTGCGCGTAGTCGACGATCGCCAGGAAGTCCTGCCCGCGCTCCACCCGCTGCATCCGCCCGGGCACGTCCACGGTCCCCAACGCGGGCGCCGCGACCGACGGCTCGACGCCCGCCGCGGCGCACACCGCCACCGCGAGCAGGCCGTTGGCGACGTTGTAGTGGCCGGGAAGCCGCAGGCGCACGGGAATTTCCCCGTGCGGACCCGCCGCGGTGAAGTCTTGTTCGCCGCCGTGCGCCGACACCGCCCCGGCGACGCTCCAGGCGGCGGTCCGGGTGGTCGACACGGTGACGGGGTTCGCCAGACCGGCGGCCAGCCGCCGCCCCCACTCGTCGTCCACGCAGACCACGGCGGCGCGCGCCGCGACCGGCGAATCCGGTTCGAACAGCTTGCGTTTGGCGGCGAAGTAGTCCTCGAAGTCGGCGTGGAAGTCGAGGTGGTCCTGGGACAGGTTGGTGAACGCGCCCACCGCGAAACGCACCCCGTCCACCCGGCCCAGCGTCAGCGCGTGGCTGGACACCTCCATCACCACCGCGTCCACGCCCTGCTCGACCATCAGCGCGAACATCGCGTGCAACTGCGGCGCCTCGGGGGTGGTCAGCGCGCTGGGCACCCGCCTGCCGCCGATCCTGGTCTCGATGGTGCCGATCAGCGCGGTGGACAGCCCCGCGGCGGCCAGACCCGCCTCCACCAGATAGGAGGTGGTGGTCTTGCCCGAGGTCCCGGTGATCCCGACGATGCGCAACCGCTCGGACGGATTGCCGTAGATCGTCGCCGACAGCTCGCCGAGTACGGCCCTGGGGTTCTCCCGCACCAGCACCGGCACCCCGAGCGGCCCGGCCAGCTCCGCGCCCGCCGCGTCGGTCAGCACCGCGACCGCGCCCTGGGCGACCGCGTCCCGCGCGAAACGCGCGCCGTGCGCGCGGGCGCCGGGCAGCGCGGCGAACAGGTCACCGGGGAGCACCGCGTCCGAGCGCTGCTCGATGCCGGTGACCGATACGCCGTGTACAGCCGATTCGGGGCTCGTCGCGGCCCCGATGACGGCGGCCAGCGACGCCAGCGGCGTTGACGGCGAATGCTCTGGCCGCAATGCGCGCGGTTGACCGGACTGCACAGAAACCAGGCTCCTTTCGGGGGCGGTGATCGACGTGTCAGGTTACCGGCGACCGGTGACGGCGGGACCATGCGCCCCATCGCAAACCCGGGGAGGTCGCCCACCGCACCCTACGGGTTCGCCCACCCGGTCCGGACCGCGCCACGCGGCGCCCGGACGCCACCGGGTGAGGACGCGGCGCGCACGGCGGTCCGCCGCGTGCCCTCGCTCCTCGAACACCGCACTCACCTGCTGTTTCCTCCGCACAGATCCGATGTCTTCGCTACCGCTCGCACACCCCGGTCACACCGGGCCGGGAAGCTCGATCACCCCGCCTGCAGGACGAATTGCCTGGACGGCTGCGTGGACGGCGGAATACGGTCGCGCTGCAACGCCCAGGAGGCGATGTTGTGGAACAGCGGAGCGACCGAGCCGCCGCCGGAGCCGTCGGAACTGCGGACGGGCGCGTCGAGCATGAGCCCGATCACGTACCGCGGATTCTCCGCGGGGACCATGCCCGCGAACGTGATCCAGAACGACGACGTGGAGTAGCACCGGCAATTCCGGTCCACCTTCTGCGCGGTACCGGTCTTGCCCGCCACCTGGTAGCCGGTGATGGCCGCCGGCCATCCGGTGCCGTTCTGGTTGGCGTTCATCGGGTCACGCTGCACCACCGCCTGGAACATCGTCCGCAACGTGGCGGCGGTCTGCTTGCTCACCACCCGCACGCCGTCCGGCTGGGTCTCCTCGGTCCGGGTGCCGTCCGGCGCGATCTTCGCCCGCACGATCCGGGGCGGGATGCGGACGCCGTCGTTGGCGATCGCCTGGTACATGCCGGCCATCTGCAGCGTCGTCATCGAAAGGCCCTGCCCGATCGGGAGATTCGCGAAGGTGCCGCCGGACCACTGATCGCGGTCGGGCATCAGGCCCGCGCTCTCGCCCGGCAGGCCGATGCCCGTGCGCTGGCCGAGCCCGAACCGGTGCGCCATGTCGGCGAAGTGGTCCTCGCCCACGCGCTGCGCGAGCATCAGCGTGCCCACATTGGAGGACCTGCCGAAAATGCCCGTGGTCGTATAGGGCTCGACGCCGTGCGTCCAGGCGTCGTGCACGGTGACGCCCGCCATCTGGATGGCGCCGGGCACCTGATGCACCTCGTCCGGATCGGTCAGGCCGTATTCGATGGCCGCGGCGGCCGTGACGATCTTGTTCACCGAGCCCGGCTCGAACACGTCCGTCACCGACGGGTTGCTCAGCTGGGCATTGGCCCACTTCTGCGGGCCGAGGCCGGGGTTGAAGGTGTTGTCGTTGGCCATCGCCAGGACCTGCCCGGTCTTGGCGTCCAAGACGACGGCCGAAGCGGAACCCGCACCGGACACGTCCTTGGCCTGCTGCACCTGCTGCTGCACGTAGTACTGCAGATCCGAGTCCAGGGTGAGTTCGACGGCGGACCCGTTGACCGCGGGCTGTTCGTCACGCCAGCTGCCAGGGATGACCGCGCCGTCGGAACCGCGATCGTAGGTGTGCGATCCGTCCGTGCCTGCCAGCGCCGAGTCCAGCGAGGACTCGAGCCCGACCTGCCCGTGGCCGTCCCAGCCCACGGCGCCGACGACGTTCGCCGCCAGCGACCCGCCGGGATACACCCGGGGGCTCTGCTGGTCGGAGCCCACTTGCGGGAACTTCTCGGTGATCTCGTCCGCGATCCGGGGATCCACGTTCTGGGCGAGGAATACGAATTGCTCGTCACTGTTCAGCTTCGCGAGCAGGTCCGCTTCCGTGGGCGCGTCTTTGCCGAGTTTCTCGTGGATGGTGCGCGCGATGTCGCGCAACCGCTGGTCCGGATCGGGCGCCTTGTCGTTTTTGGCCTTGGCGTTCGCCAGCTCTTTGCGGACGGCGACCGGCCGGAAGTGCAGGGCTTTGGCCGAGACGGTGAAGGCCAGCGCCTTGCCGTTGCGGTCGTTGATCGGACCACGGATCGCCGGGTCGGGCTGATGGGTGGTGCGCTGGCTGGCCGCCTGGGCGGACAGTCCGGGCGCGGCGACGCTCTGCACCCACAGCAATTGCATCGTGACCACCGCGAGCGCGACGAGCATGACCACCCGGCCGACGCCGAGGCGCAACCGGAGCGGACCGTCCGGGACAGCTTTGGTCGAGGGCCGCTGCCTGCCCGCGGCGCGCGGCGCCGCAGGCCCACGTCGCCGACGCGGCGCGGGCCTGGGGTGCGTCACTGCGGCGCTCCGTCGGGCGCCGGTTCCGGCGCGAGCGCTGCTTCCGGCTGCGGCGAAGCCGCTTCCACGGGCTGCTGGGGCGCAGCGGCCTGCGGCGCAGCGGGCGGTTCGGGCTGCGGCGGTACGACCGCCGCGGGCGACGTCGGCACCGGGCCTGCCGGGGCGGGCGCCGCGTTCACCTGAGCGTTGTTCTGCGGCCCGCTGTTCGGACGGCCCGGCACCGGGGCACCGGGCGTGGTGGTGACCGGAACCACCCGCTCCCCCTGTGGCGAGCGCGCCGAAGGCCCGGCGTTCAGCGGCGGAACCGGAGTGCCCTGGGCCGGGGTGGGCTTGCCGATCACCGTGACCGAACCGTCCGGCCCGATCAACAGGCGGGCCGGGTCCTTGGCGGGGATCATCCCCAACTCCCGCGCGCGCAGCGCCAGTTCCGGGGCCGAATCGGCGACCTCGACCTCGCGCTGCAGCGCCGCGCGCTCGTCGGCAAGCCGCCGATTCGTCGCCCGCGCGTCACCGAGCTGATAGCTGTCCTCGGCGGCACGGGTGGTCAGCAGCAAGGTGAGCGCTAGGCCGCAGCCGAGCAGAACGAGGATGGCCGTGACGAACGGGATGCGCGCGGCCATCGCCGAGCGCCGCACGGTGGGCAGAAACATGGTGTCCGAACCGGTTTCGGCGCGCATGCGCCGCTTCGCGTAGGCGCGCTGCGCCGCGCCGGATTTCACCCGCTCGGCATCCTGAACCCGGCGGGCGACCCGGCTCGGCGCTTCGACGGTCCGCGTCCGCACGCTCATCGATTCCCCTCCTGTGTCCTCCCGGGACGCCGGACCAGCACAGCGCGCCGCTGTCTCATCCGGCCTCCGACATCGCTGCGGGACATCCGCACCCGACCGGCGCGACGCGGCGCCGGGCACTGCTCGATCACCGCGCCTCCTGGATCCGCTCGACGGCGCGCATGCGTACCGGCGCCGCCCGCGGGTTGTCTTCGATCTCCTGCTCGGTCGCCTTCTCCGCTCCGCGGGTCAGCATCCGGAACTCCGGTCCCATGCCGGGGAGCTCGACCGGCAGGTCCACCGGTGTCCTCGACGCGGTGTGCGCGACGAACTCGTGCTTGACCACCTTGTCCTCCAGTGACTGGTAGGACATGACGACGATGCGGCCGCCCACGCGCAGCGCGGCGAGCGCGGCGGGCAGCGCGGCTCGCAACGAGTCGAGTTCTCCGTTGACCTCCACCCGCAGCGCTTGGAAGGTGCGCTTGGCGGGATGCCCGCCGGTGCGGCGTGTCGCGGCGGGGATCGTGGCGTACAGCAGCTCCACCAGCTCCGCGCTGGTGCTGAACGGTTTGATCCGGCGGCGGCGGATCACCTCGGAGGCGATCCGGCCTGCGAAGCGTTCCTCGCCGTAGGTCTTCAGCACCCGGGCCAGGTCGCCGTGGCTGTAGGTGTTCAGCACGTCGGCGGCGGTGAGTCCGCTGGTCGGGTCCATACGCATGTCCAGCGGGGCGTCCACGGAATAGGCGAAGCCGCGATCGGCCTCGTCCAGCTGCATCGAGGAGACGCCGAGGTCCATCAGGATCGCCGAGACCGAACCGATGGCAGACAGGCCTGCCTCCGACAGCGCGTCGGCGATACCGTCATAGCGGGTGTGCACCAGCGTGATTCGATCCGCGAACGGCGCGAGCCGCTCACCGGCCAGTTTCAGGGCGTTGGTGTCGCGGTCGAGACCGACCAGGTGGATGTCCGGGTAGGTGCTCAGGAAGTGCTCGGCGTGACCGCCGAGACCGAGCGTCGCGTCGACGTAGACCGCGCCGGGCTCGGCCAAGGCCGGACCGAGCAGCGCGTCGGCTCGCTCGAGCAGAACCGGAACATGGCGGGGACCGCGCTGTTCACGGTTCACCTCGACCTCCCGGAGTCCTGCCTCGCGTCGTCGCGCACCGCCACACGGGTCGCCTTGATACAGAGTGCTTTCGATACGGATTACGAATGCCCCGGGGTCTCTGACCGAACTCCGGCACCTGGCGTCGGGGAAGTACGTCAGGGTCCGCGTCCGGGCAGAGACCGCGTGGCACTCGTGCGCCCGCGGCTAGAAGATTCCGCCCAGCGACTCGTCTCTGGCTTGCGAAAAGTCCTCCTCGTGCTCGGCGAGGTAGGACTCCCACGCCTGCTTGTCCCAAATCTCCAGGAAGTCGACCGAACCGATCACCACGCAATCCCTTTGCAGGTTGGCGTAGCGACGATGGTCGGCGGACAACACGATCCGGCCCTGCGCGTCCGGACGTTGCTCGTCCGTTCCGGCCGCGAGTGCCCGGACGAACGCACGGGCCTGCGGGTTGCTTCGAGACGCGGCCGCGGCCCGCCGGGCGAGCGCGGTGAACTCCTCTTTCGGGTACACGGCAAGGCTGTGGTCCTGCCCCTTCGTGACCATCAACCCTCCCGCCAGATCGTCTCGAAACTTCGCAGGCAACGTGAGTCGCCCTTTGTCGTCCAAGCGAGGTGTATAGGTACCGAGAAACAACTCGATACCTCCCTAACGATCACCTCGATGGTCGGCCCTTCAGTACTGCGCGCTCCACATTACCCCACTTTCCCCCACTTTCAATCGAAACAGGCGGTGATCTGGCTCCCGACCCAGACGATTACGCAGGTCACCCCAGCTATCACCGCCGTGGAGAACTTTTGCGAGTTCTGCCGACACGCGCCGCCCCCCGGGACAAACGCCCGAAAACACCCAGCAAACGCCCTGAAGCCCCCTGCGAGGGGGCGTGGTGGGGGAAGTTTGTGGGGAGGTGTGGGGGAAGGGGGAAGTCCGGTTCGAAGATCATCCGTGCGGGGATCGGACACACACGCGAACCGGCGACGCCGCACCATCGCGGCCGTTGGTCACGAACGCGATCGACATGCCGAGATCCGGGTCCGCGTACGCGCCGGAGCCGCCCACGCCGTAGTGGCCGAACGCATGCCGCGGCTG